>CAIQUL010000075.1 GCA_903874975.1 uncultured Chthoniobacter sp.
CCCGCATTTTCAAAAGCACTTCCCGCGTGGTGTTCTGGCTCATTTTTGATGACATCGCCCCGGTGTCATCAGTTGTGAGGCAACGTATCAATTACGCCCGCACCCTGATTCCTCCTCCGGTGTCATTTCATTTGAGTCAATTCGGGCTGCTCGCGCCGCCAACGATTTCCTTGTCGCCCTCCGGGTGAGTCGCGAGGATGCGCGACTCTTTTCCACACATGACCGAACCGCAAATCACACCCGCCCTCATCGAAAAACACGGCATCACGCCCGACGAATACGCACGCATCCAGAGCATCCTCGGGCGCGATCCGAACTTCACCGAGCTGGGCATCTTCTCCGTCATGTGGAGCGAGCATTGCTCGTATAAAAACTCCAAGCGCGAGCTGCGGAAGTTTCCCACCACCGGCCCGACCGTGCTCGTGAAGGCGGGCGAGGAAAACGCGGGCGTCATCGACATCGGCGACGGCTGGGCCATCGCGTTCAAGATGGAATCGCACAACCACCCCAGCGCCATCGAGCCGTTCCAAGGCGCGGCGACCGGCGTGGGCGGCATCATTCGCGACATCTTCACCATGGGCGCGCGGCCTGTGTTCTCGCTGAACTCCCTGCGCTTCGGGCCGATCACCGGCGACGGCGCGAACGTCAAAACCAACCGCCGCCTCTTCGCCGGCGTGGTCGCGGGCATCGCGCATTACGGGAACTGCATCGGCATCCCCACCATCGGCGGCGAGGTCTATTTCGACGAAAGCTACGACGGCAATCCGCTCGTGAACGTCTTCAATCTCGGCATCCTCCGCCACGAGCAGATCGCGCGCGGCGCAGCGCGCGGCATCGGCAACCCCGTTTTCTATGTCGGCGCCGAGACCGGGCGCGACGGCCTCGCGGGCGCGGCCTTTGCCTCGCGCGAGCTGACCGAGGAGAGCAAGCAGGACCGCCCCGCCGTGCAGGTCGGCGACCCTTTCAAAGAAAAGCTCCTCCTCGAAGCCTGCCTCGAACTCCTCGCCACCGACGCCGTCGCCGGCATCCAGGACATGGGCGCGGCGGGCCTCACCTGCTCGACCTGCGAGACCGCCAGCCGCGGCGGCACCGGCGTGGAGATCGACCTCGCGAAAGTGCCCAAGCGCGAGACCGGCATGACGCCTTACGAGATCATGCTCAGCGAGTCGCAGGAGCGCATGCTCATCATCGTGAAAAAAGGGCACGAGCAGACCGTCGTGGACATCTTTGAAAAGTGGGACCTGCCCTACGCCGAAGTCGGCGTGGTCAAAGACGACGGCATGATGCGCGTGCTCAACCACGGCGCCGTCGTCGCCGAAATCCCCGCCCGCCAGCTTGCCGACGAAGCCCCGCTTTACTCCCGCGAAGCCACCCCGCGCCCCGCACCCGCGCCGCTCGATCTCGCGAAGCTGCCCGCGACCGATTGCCGCGCCGCGCTGCTTACGCTTCTCGCGCATCCCAGCATCGCGTCGAAGAACTGGGTCTGGCGTCAATACGACCACATGGTCCGCGCCGGCACCATGGTCCTGCCCGGCTCCGACGCCGCCGTCTTCCTCGTCCGCGAGGCCAATAAAATCCTCGCCGCCACCACCGACTGCAACGCGCTCTACTGCGCCCTCGATCCCCGCGAAGGCGCGCGCATCGCCGTCGCCGAAGCCGCGCGCAACCTCGCCTGTGCCGGCGCCGTCCCGCTCGCCACCACCGACAACCTGAACTTCGGCAACCCGCACAAGCCCGAGAATTTCTGGCAGCTTCGCGAGTGTGTCGAAGGCCTCGCCGAAGGCTGCGTCTTCTTCAACGCGCCCGTCACCGGCGGCAACGTCAGCCTCTACAACGAAAGTCCCGCCGGCTCCATCGACCCCACGCCCACCGTCGGCATGGTCGGCCTCATCGAGGACGAGCGCCACGTCACCACGTCGCATTTCAAAATCGCCGGCGACGCCATCATCCTCGTCGGCGATCTCGGCGACGAACTCGGCGCGTCGCACTTCCTCCGCGCCATCCACGGCATGAAAGTCGGCCCCGTCCCGCGCATGGACTACCCGCGCGAACTCGCCGTCCAGGATGCCGTCCGCGCGCTCATCCGCTCCCGCCTCGTGAAAAGCGCGCACGATTGCAGCGAAGGCGGCCTCGCCGTCGCCCTCGCCGAGTCCTGCATGGGCGGAGAAAAGCACCTCGGTGCCACCATCGACCTCGGCGAAATAAAAACGGCCAATGGCCGCGGCCTGCGCCTCGATCAGGCGCTCTTCAATGAAACGCAATCCCGCATCGTCCTCAGCGTCGCCGACACCAATGCCAGCGCCGTCCTCATGCTCCTCGAACTCCGCGGCCTCCCCGCCCGCCGCCTCGGCACCGTTGGCGGCCCGGACCTGAAGATCACCGCCGACGGCGAAACGCTCACCTGGCCCCTCGCCACCCTCCACGACACTTGGCACGGAGCCATCGCCCGCGCGATGGAGGGGTAATATCGCGCCGGGGTTGCCTCGCGCGAACGGCAGTTCCCGCTGGACGACGCTTGAGCCGCGCTTATTTTCCGACCATGTCTGCCGCATCCGCGCTGCTTGATCTCCCCGAAGTCCGCGCCCGGATTTCGCCGATCACCGTGGCGCAATACCGGCAGCTTGCCGAGTTCAATGAGAACGGCCGGCGCACCGAACTCGTTCACGGAGTCATCATCGAGAAAATGTCCAAGTCCCCCCTTCATTCTTCGATCGCCCGCCGGTTGTTCAAGCTGCTGCAAGCCGGTCTGCCCGCGCATTTCACCCTGCTCCGCGAAGACCCTCTCACCCTTGCGGATTCCGAGCCGGAACCGGACCTGGCCATCGTCCGCGGCGACGAAACAAACTTTGCCCAGCAGCACCCGACGACCGCCGCCCTGGTCGTCGAGATCGCCGTTACCTCCGCCGCGGAGGACCGCTCCCTCGCCACTCTCTACGCCTCGGCCGGGGTGGAGGAGTACTGGATCGTCCTGCCGATGGAGCGTCGCATCGAAGTCTATCGCCGTCCCGAGAGCGGCACTTACCTCGATCAAAGCCATGTCGAAGGCGACGCCACCCTTGAGTGCGGCAGCCTTCCCCGCATCCACGTCCGCCTCGTGGAGTTATTCGGCTAAAAGCGAAACGCGCCCCTCGCGCCCGTCTTCGCGTCTCCTTCCCAAAGTTGATCGCAGCGTTTTGGGAACGGCGACGTGTGGCAAAACTCTGTTTCCGTGGCGGGCGGGTGAGCCCGGGGGGCGCGCTCGAAGCCGTCGTTCAACGGAAGGGAGACAGAGTCTCGCTGGCGGGGCGGCGTTCCCAAAGCGCTGCGATTAACTTTTGGAACGACAGACGAACGAGAGGTAAACCGTCCATGGGCGCGGGATGAACGCCCCTGCACCCAGCACGGCAAGGGAGGAAGCGCGGAACGGGACCCGGAATGTAGCTTGGACTTTAGTCCAAACGCTCCGGGTTCCTTTGGACTAAAGTCCAAGCTACTTTCCTACCCCGCCGGGCGCACGATGGCGGTGATGGCGGGCTGCTGGAAGTAGCGGCGGGCGGCGGCGGCGACTTGCTCGGTGGTGAGGTCTTCGAGCTGGCGGCGCTGGGTGAGGTGGTAGCTGTGGCCGAGGCCGTAGAGTTCGTTGAGGGCGGCCTGGTAGGCAAAGGCGCCGTTGCTCTGGTGGCGGATTTCCATTTGGCCGAGGCTCTTTTCGCGGGCGCGGGAGACCTCCTCAGCGGTGAGGCCGTCGCGCGCGAGCTTGGCGATCTCGTCGTGGAGGGCGGCTTTGACGTCGGTGAGCTTCGCGGGGTCGGTGCCGAGGTAGAAGACGAACATGCCGCGGGCGAGGCCGCTGAGGTGGCTGCTGCCGACGAAGTAGGCGAGGCCCATTTCCTCGCGGATGCGGAGGAAGAGGCGGGAGCCGAGGTCGCTGCAGGCTTCGTCGAGGAGGTCGAGCGCGGCGGAGTCGGGGCTGTGGATGTCGATGCCGGGGAAGCCGACCATGAGGACGGCCTGCTCTTTTTCCTCGATCAGCTCGACTTCGCGGGAGGCGGGGAGCGCGGGGGGCTCGGGGACGGTGGTGAAGGCGGGCTCGCCGGCGGGGAGCGGGGCGAGGGCGTCTTCGACGAGGGCGCGGATTTCGTCGGCGCGGACGTCGCCGAAGATGGCGAGGACGCCGTTACGGGCGCAGAGGTGGCGGTCGCGGAAGGCGAGGAGGTCGTCGCGGGTGAGGCGGGCGACGCTTTCCGGCGTGCCGGAGCCGCGGAGGCCGTAGGGGTGCGTGCCGAAGAGGTTTTCGCGGAGGAGGTGGCGGGCGATGACGGTGATTTCTTCGTCCTCGGCTTTGATGCCGGCGAGCTGGGCGTCCTTTTCACGGGCGAGGGCTTTTTCGGGGAGGGTGGCGTGCAGGAGGACGTCGGCGAGGAGGCCGAGGCCGGCGCGGAGGTCGGGGCGCATGACGCTGACGGAGACGCTGAGGCTGTTGTTGCCGGCGTCGCTGCCGAGGGCGCCGCCGAGTTCTTCGATCTCGTCGGCGAGCTGCTCGGCGGTGCGGGTGTGGGTGCCTTTGACGAGGACGCGCGCGAGGAGGCGGGTGATGCCGTTGTCGGCGGCGGTCTCGGCGAGGAGGCCCGCTTTGAACGAAGCGCACATGGAGACGAGCGGGAGGCGCGGGTCTTCGCGGACGAGGAGGCGGAGGCCGTTGGGGAGGTCGAATTTTTGGATGTCGCCGGCGGTGCGGACGTCGGCGGCGGCGCCGGCTTGGGCGAGGGAGCCGGTGGGGTTGACGGAGACGACGGTGAGGTTGCGGTCGGTGAGGTGGGTGGCGAGGACGCGGCGGAGGTCGTCGGCGGTGACGCGCTGGACGGCGTCGAGGTAGTCGCGGGAGAAGTCGAGGTTGCGGGCGAGAAGCCAGTTCGAGCCGAGGTCGGAGGCGCGGCCACGCATGGTGGTGACGCTCTGGAGCTGGTGGCTGAGGGAGGCTTTGCGGGCTTTGGCGAGTTCGCGCTCGGTCACGCCGCCGTCGCGGAGGTCGGCGATGAGGCGGTGGAACTCGGCCTCGACCGCGGGGCGGTGGGCGGGGTCGAGGATGGCATCGACGCCGAAGAGTCCGCATTGGCCGGGCGCGTAGCACCAGGCGTCGGCGGAATGGACGAGCGCGAGGTCTTCGCGGAGTTTTTTGTAAAGGCGGGAGCTGCGTCCGCTGCCGAGGACCATGGCGGCGACATCGAGCGCGGGGATGTCGGGATGCGCGGCGGAGGGAATGTGCCAGGTGAGATGGAGGCGGGTGAGTTCGGTGGCGAACTCGGTGTGCGCCTCGCGGCGCCCGAGCTGGGCGGGCTCCGCCGGGATGAAAACGGGCGGCAGCGAAACGCGCGGATGTTTCGCAAAAATCTCCGCGAGCTGCGCGCGGACGGCGGCGGCGTCGACGTCGCCGACCACGACGAAGAACATGTTGTTCGGGACGTAGCGGGCTTTGTAGTAGGCCATGACTTCGTCGCGGCTGAGGGCGTTGAAGACGTCGAGGTGGCCGATGATGGGATGGCGATACGGATGCTCGCGGAAGGCGGTGGCGAAGAGCGTCTGGCTGGCGACGCGGTCCGGGTCGTCGTTGCCCATGGCGAATTCGCGGCGGATGACCTCCTGCTCCTTGACGTATTCGTCGGGCGGGAGCGTGGAGTTCATCACGGCGTCGGAGAGCAGGTCGAGCGCGGTGGCGACGCCCTTCGCCGGGATGTCGATCCAGTAAACGGTGCGGTCGAAGGAGGTGTAGGCATTGATGTAGCCGCCGGCGGCCTGGATGCGCTGGGCAAACTCGCTCGCGCCGCGGGTGGGCGTGCCTTTGAAAAGCATGTGCTCGAGCAGATGCGAGATGCCGCCGCCGAGGTGGCGGTCCTCGTGGATGCTGCCGGTTTCGATCCAGACCTGCACGCTCGCCACGGGCGCGCTGCGGTCCTCCTGGACGATGATGCCGAGGCCGTTCGGCAGCGTGGAGGTGGTGGCGGTGACGGCGGGGAAAGTGAGCGCGGCAGTGGTATCTGCGGAAGGTGTGGAGTGGAGATGCATGGGAAAGGTGGAAGAGCGAAGGACTGGGCGCACGCTCAGACGCCAGCGGATCGATGAGCGTGTCTTGGCCGTGGCGTTCTATTTTTTAACGCAGAGGACGCAAAGGAAGATTCCGGTCAGGCACGTTCGGGTGGGGCGGATCCTCAGTGAAGTCTCTGCGCTCTCCGCGTCTCTGCGTTCCAAAAGGAAGCTCCCCGACGCAGGGATGCGGCGTCAGAGCAATTCCTCCGCCGGAGCGGGGGCGGGGAGGCGGGTGTGGACGGGCGGTTTCTCCGGGAGAAAGGGCGCGACGAAGGCGTCGTGAAAGGTGTAGCCGCCCATGAAGTCATCGACGGAATCGGTGTCGGTTTTTCCAAAGATGCCGACGCTGATGAAGTTGAAAACCATCGCGCCGAAATCCTCGCCGCGGCGCACGCCCCAGTATTCGAAAACCGTGGGCACCATCGGGCCGAACTGCTTCAGCGCGTACTGGCGGATGCCGTCGAGGAGCTGCTGGCCGGTGACGTGCTGGTCGAGTTCCTTGGCCTTGCGGCGGGCCTTGATCGTGAAGTCGAGCGCATCGCGGAGAAAGAGGTAGGCCTCGCGGACGTAGCGGGGATCCTTCTGGACGATTTTTTCGAGCTGCTCACTGAAATCGAGTTGCTGCATAAGTGGGTGATTGGCGTCCGGGGAGGTCGGTGAAAAGGAGGGCTAAACTTGTAAGGCACAGCAACCTGCGCCCCGCCCCTCGCGATCAACCCGTCCTGCTCCGAAACTGCGGCGCGATACTAAACACGATGCCGGGAAGCGTCAACTGGCAGCGCCCGAAGTTTGCTGCGGGTCCGGACCGCGGCGGGCGAATACTTTTCCGCCTTGAGTTTTCGCCCGCGGCGCGGCTTTCATCTGCGCCTTCATGGATACCACGATCTCGTCTCTCGGAACTCGGGAGTTTATCTCGCCGCTCCACCACCGCGGTGGCGTGGACGTGACTTTCAAACAGGATGATGAGCGCGTGCTTTTCGATCACCGGATGTCGCCGGGAGAAGTGCCCCAGCCGAAGCTCAGCTTCGAGGTCGCCGGCGCGCGGGAGCGCATCTATTTCAACCCCGCAAAGACCACGGCGGGCATCGTGACGTGCGGCGGACTTTGCCCCGGTCTGAACGACATCATCCGCGGCATCGTCACGCAGCTCCACCTCCGCTACGGCGTGAGCAGAACCTACGGCTTCCGCTATGGCTACGAAGGGCTGATGCCCAAGTACGGGCACACCCCGATGCCGTTGAAACCGGAGAGCGTCTCGCAGATTCACAGCTTCGGCGGGACCATCCTCGGCACGTCGCGCGGCGTGCAGAATGTCGCCGAGATGGTGGAGTTTATGGAGGAGTTGAAGTGCGACATTCTCTTTGTGGTGGGTGGCGACGGCACGTTGCGCGGGGCGGAGGCGCTGACGAAAGAGATCGCCCGGCGCGGTTTGAAAAAGGCGGTCGTGGGCATCCCCAAGACGATCGACAACGACATCATGTATCTCGACAAGTCGTTTGGATTTGAGACGGCTTTTGGCGTGGCGGTGGAGGCGGTGAAATGCGCGCACAGTGAAGCGCTCGGATCGAAGAACGGGGTGGGACTGGTCAAGCTGATGGGACGCGACTCCGGGTTCATCGCCAGCTATGCGGCGCTGGCGGGGAGCAATGTGGATTTCGTGCTCATCCCGGAAGTGCCGTTCGCACTCGACGGTGCCCGCGGGTTGCTGGAGGCGCTCCGCTACCGGCTGGCCAAGCACAAGAGCGCGGTCATCGTGGTGGCGGAGGGCGCGGGGCAGCAGTTTTTCGAGACCGCGGGCGAGGATGATCCGGCGCGCGACAAGACGGTGAACAGGAAGTTCGGCGACATCGGGATCTTCCTCAAAAATCGGATTAACGCGTTCTTTGAGGAGCGGAACATGGAGTGCAATCTGAAGTATATCGACCCGAGCTACATGATCCGGAGTGTGCCCGCGAATGCGGCGGACAATTTCTACTGCTCCCAGCTCGCGCAGCACGCGGTCCACGCGGCGATGTCTGGCAAGACCGGGATGCTCGTGGGCCGCTGGCACGGGGCGTTCATCCACCTGCCCATCCCGCTGGCCACGCAGGGTCGGCGCAAGGTCGATCCGCAGAGCGAGCTGTGGCACTCAGTGCTGGAGAGCACGGGGCAGCCGGCGCGGCTGGAGTAAATCCGCAGCGGAGCTACTCCTCTTCGCTGACGGTAAAAGTCACGTTGGAGATCCCGGCGACGGCGAGGGCGTTCAGCACATCCACGGTGCGGCTGTATTTCGCCTGCTGCTCGCTGACGACCGTGACCAGGACCAGCGTCTTGGATTGATCGGCGGCCTGCTTCAGCCGGATGAGCGTGTTCTTGAGCGTGGGCAGTTCGTTACTGGTCGGCGTGTCCATCGGCTCTTCATTGAGCGACACCTCACCCGACTCAGTGATCGCGATGACCATCTCATCCATCATCTCCGTGGCGCTCTGCGTCTCGGCGTTGCCGGGGAGTTGGGAGGGGAGTTCCTTTTCCACCCTCACTGATCCAGCCATGACCATGAAAAAGAGCATGATCACGAAAACCACGTCGATCATCGGCGCGATCTGAAAGCCGATCATTCCCTCACCGGAACTAAGGTCGAGACGCTTCATGCGGTCAGTCCTTATTCACCGCGGAAAAGGCGATGTCGCTCACGCCGGCTTCCGCCGCGGCGTTCATGACCCGCGAGACGCTGATCGCCGAGGCCTCGCGATCCCCGCGAATGACGACGCGAAACTCCAGATTGGCCGAGCTCGTCGCCTTCGTGGAACTCAGCTTCTTCGCGGCGACGATGGCTTTGGTGACAGCCTCGATTTCCGCATACACCCGGTCGTCCATGACGTACTGCGCTTTCTTTTTCACCGGATCCCAGCGGATGTTGACGATCGTTTCGTTGCGGGTGGTGTCTTTTTTCAAGGCATCGGGAGCCAGCGGCAAGGTGATGGACTGATCTACTTTCAGCACCTGCGTGGTGGTGATGCTCATGAAAAAGATGAGCAGCACCAGGAGCACGTCGATCATCGGCGCGATCTGGAACTCCGGTTCCCCTTCGGCTCCGCCTCCTCCTCCCGCCATGTCAGTGGATTCTCCCGTTCATCGCTAAAGTCCGGCGCGGTTAGTAAGTTTGACCGGCATCCCCATCGGGGCTTTGCGCTTCATTGCCGAGCCAGATCGGCGGAGCGGCGTAAAGTTCATCGGTGCCAATATTGGCCCCGGCCAGTTGCTCGTAAGGCATCTTGCGCAGCAGGCCGGCCATGGTGTCCTGGATGTGGTGAATGGTGCGGATCGCCCGGTTGCGCAGCACGTAGTAGCCAAAGAAGGCGGGAATCGCGATGAGCAGCCCGGCCGCCGTCGCCACGAGCACTTCGCCGATGGCCGCCGACAATTTCGAGGGATCGCCGATGCCCGAGCTGCCGAGCGTGGCAAAGGCCTTGATCATCCCGGTGACGGTGCCGAGTAGACCGATCATGGGCGTACAGACACCCATGACGGAGAGGTAGCTGATCCAGGTGTTCACCTGGGCGTTCTCCTTGCCCAGCTCGCCGATCAATCCCTCTTCGACCGCCTGCTTACCTTCGCCGAGGAGACTCACGGCCACTCCGCACACGTTGGTAAAGGCCGCGGGATGCGCCCGGCAGTAGTCGAACGCCGCGACGTAATCGCCCTGCCGGAAGCTGCTCCGCACGGCCTCGACATGCTGCTGCGGGAGCATCTTTTTCTCCCCGGTGCGAATCCAGCCGTCGCCGATGAGGTAAAGGGTGGCCACCGAGCAGAACCCGATGGGGAACATGACCCAGCCGCCTTCCACGATCGTTTCCCAAAGGGTCTTATTATGCACGGGCGGAGCCTCACCGCCCTTCGCGGCCGGTGCCGCCGGGGCTT
Source organism: uncultured Chthoniobacter sp. (assembly GCA_903874975.1). GTDB lineage: Bacteria > Verrucomicrobiota > Verrucomicrobiia > Chthoniobacterales > Chthoniobacteraceae > Chthoniobacter. The sequence continues at coordinate 9,964 of CAIQUL010000075.1, forward strand.
GGGCCTGGAGGTTGGCCGCGATCAGAAACAGACTGACGATGGCAAGAAAGAGGAGGTAGGCGTGTTTGAGCTTCATGGTTGGATGGTTGAAAAAGTTGGCAGGAGCAGGAGCGGGTGTCTGCATTATTTCGGGGGCGCGAGCGCTTTCTCCCGAGCGGCTATTTTTTCCAGCTCGGCGCGGGCCTCCGGGACTTGCGGCGACGTGGCGAAATCCGCCAGCAGTTCGTCGAGCGCAGCCTTGGCGCGCGGCAGGTCTTCCAGCCCGAAGTAGGCGCGACCGCTCCCGAGCACGGCTTGCGGCAGCAACATGCGCTGGCGGGGATAGAAGACCGGGATTTGCAGGAAGGAGAGCAGGGCGGAGTCGTATTGCTTCAGGGCGAGCTGGCTCTGGCCCAGGTTCACCGCGACGACCGCGAGCGTGGCTGGCTTGGTGGTGTCCTTGAGCACTTCCTCGAAAAGTTTGACCGCCTTGGCGTGGTCGCCGCGGCGGGTGAGTTGTGCGGCCACGAAGACCTTGGCCGTGCGCACCGCCTCCGGGTCGGTGGTCACGCGGGAGAGGTTGTCGATGAGCGGATCGGCCTCCTTGAAATTGCCCATCGCCTGCAGCGCTTCGATTTTCAGCAGCACGGCATCCACCCACCAGCTCCCCGGCGCATCGCGGAAGCCGCCGTAGTAGCGCACCACCGGCTCGATCTGCACGAGTGCCTCGGCCAGTTTGCCCGTGGCAATCAGGTCGGGCACGGTCTGGAGCTGCGCCGGTTCAGGGAAGTCGAGCTTGGCGATCAGGGGGAGCTGGTAACCGATTTCGCCGGAGAGGGTCTTGGCCGGCTCCGTGCCCCTGGCCGGGAGGATGGTTTCCACCGTGGCCATGATGGTGTCGCCCTGCCGCCGCAGTCCTTTGGTGACGATCGTCTTGCCGTCCTTGAGCAGGATGTTTTGCGCCGTGGCGGAGCCGGCCAGCGCGCCGCACAACACGAGACAGGCCGCGCTTTTCCACCGCGCCCTCACGCCGCCACCCCCCACGCTTGCAGTCGCTTGCGGGCCTCTTCGGTTTCCGGAAATTTCGCCAGCCGCTCGTTGCGCAACATCTCCCGGAGATTCTCGATGGCGTCGCCGCGCTGGCCCATTTTTTCAAAGCAATCCGCCACTCCGAGATAGGACTTGGCCACCCACGGGAGGTATTTTTGGTAGGCCACAAAGACCCGCCGGTAGTAGGCGATGGCCTCCGGATATTTGCCCTGATCCGCTTCCGTCTGCCCCTGCATATAGACCGCCATGGCGGTGGCATCGCCGCGCCATTCCTTCACCGAGGCCACCTGCTCGAAAAGCTTCTTCGCCTCGGCATGGCGCTTCAGCGCGAGGAGCGCGTGAGCTTTGCCGATGGTCCCTTCCTTCGCCTTGGAGTTCGCCTCGACCTTGTCCAGCGCATCGGTGAAAAGCTCGAGCGCCTTTTCGTATTCCTTTTTCGCCAGGGCGATCTCGCCCAGCCCCACGTAGGCGTAGTCCAGAAAATCGCTTTTGGGATAGTGCTCCTTGAGTTGGGTGAAAAGGAGCGCGGCCTTTTCGCTGTCGCCGCGGAAATTCATGAAGTCGCCGAGCTGGGCGAGGAGATACGGGCTGAGGTCCGCGGGTCGGAAACGCGTGGCCATCTCCGCATAGATCGCGTCGGCCTCCTCGGGTTTGCGGATCTGGCGGAGGAGTTCGGCCTGGGCGTAAAGCAGACGCGCTTTGGCCGTGACGTTGGCGTCGGCCTCCAGCGGGCGCATCTGCTTGGTCAGCTCCGCGACCGCATCATACGGCGGCAATGGCGGAGGTTCCGGCGGCGCGGGCGCGGGTGGGGCTGTCGGGGCGCCTTGCTCTGCGGGGACGGGCGCGGGTGGGGGAGTGGCCGGTGGTGCGGGGGGAGTTTTCGGGCGGGGACGTTTCGCGCAGAGCTGCGCGAGCTGGAGCAGCAGCGGTTCCACGGCTTCACGCTTCGGCTCGGCGATGTATTTCTTCAGGTTGTCCACGAGGAAGGCCTTTGCCTCATCGGTCTGCCCCTGCTTGGCCCGGGCCTTGGCGATCCAAAACATCGCCGTGATCACCGCCGTATGATCCGGGCGGTCTTTGACGAAATCCTCGAACATCTGCGCGACCTCGGGCCACTTGCCCAGCTTCTGCAAATACTTGCTGCTTTCAAAAAGCCCGTGACTGAGAACCTCGTCGGTTTTCGCGACCTTGGCGCAGCGCTGGTAGGACTGGATCGCGTCTTCCAGCTTTCCCGTCGCGGCCTGGCTGTCGCCGAGCAGGGCCAGCACCTCCGCCTCCTGATCGTGGCCGGCGTAATCGCGCAGCCACGGCGCGGCGGACGCGATCACCGCTTCGTAGTTCATCTCCGCGTATTCGCAGATTAGCACCCGGTAGCGGGCGTCGCCGGTGTACGGCCCCGTCGGATTTTTCGCCACGAACTCGGTCATCACCGTCTTCCCTTTCGCGTAGTCGCTCGTGAAGATCGCGCACAGCCCGATGCGGTAGGCGACCTCGTCGAAGCGCTCCCCGCTCGGGTAGTCCGCGTGATATTTGATGTAGTCCTGCACCGCCTCGCCGAATTTTCCCTGCATGAAACGCGCGTTCCCCAGCAGATAGCGCATCTCCTCCTTGAACTCGCTCTTCGGCACTTTTTCCAACATGCGCACGAAGGCCTTTTCCGCGCCTGCGAAGTCCTGCACCTGCATGGCCACCGCGCCGCTCATGTAGCCCACCGTGCCCGCGCCCGGCCCCTCCGGGAACTCCTTGAAATAGTCATCGCACGCCGCCTGGCAGCGCCGCATCTGGAGGAGATCGTTATACGCGATGACTTTCCCGAAGATCGCACCCTCCCGATCTTTCACCCCCGGCGGATATTTGGTCAGCAGCCGCTCATAAACCACGATCGCCTCCCAGCGCTTCTCCCATTCGTAATACGCCCGCGCCATCCTCAGCAGGAGCCCGGGACCGAAGTCGGGCAGCTTTTGAAACTCCTCAAACTGCTTCTTCGCCTCGTCGAGTTGCTCCTTGAGCTGGATATTGAGCATCTCGAGTTGCGCCGCGAGCGGCGGGTTGCCCACCGCAGCTTTCGTATTGGCCTCGATGGCGGCGACGGTGCGGCTCACCCGGTAGGTCTGAATCTTGATCACGTCTTCCCGCGGGCGCACCGTGCGATACGACGACAGCGCGTCGGCAAATTGCTTGTCCTCCAGAAACTCATCCCCCAGCCGGACGGCCACCGCGTTCAAGCCCACGGGATTTTCCACCAGCCCCGGTTTTCTTTCGAGCAACTGGAGCACGATCACCGCTTTTTTGGAGGCCTTTTTCTCCGCGTAAAGCTCCGCCAGCATGATCCCGCCGCCCGCCTGGGCGACGGTCCGAATATCCGGGGTGATGAGCCGCACGAGCGCCGCGATCGCCTCCTCGAGTTTGGTCGTCTCGCGGTAGGCCTGGGTCTGCGAGAGCAGCGCCTCATCGCGCCACGCGGGCACGCCCTCGAGTTCTTTGAAAAGGGGGATCGCCTCATCGTATTTCTTCGACCGCAGGGTCGCGCGCGCCAGCCCCAGCTTGACCTCCCACACCATGACCGCGTTGGGATACTTGGTGAGGTATTTTTTGAAATACTCGATGGCCTTGCCGTTGTCGCCCCCGTTGAAATACGCCGCGCCGGTCATGAAAACGAGCGGCGGAACCTGCGGCAGTCGGTCATCCAGGATCAGCTTCATCGTCGCCTCGAAACCGCTCGCCGCCTCCGACCACTTGCCTTCGGTGAAGGCTTTCAGCGCTTCATTATAGGCGATGGCCACGGCCTCCATGTCCGTCACCGGCGTCGCCGCGGGAGCCTGCGCCCAGCCCACGGCCCCGCCCAGGAAGCCCAGGTGCAAGGCCACGACCAGGCACACCCGTGCGCCACCGAAGACGGCGGCACGAACGAAGGCAAGGAGAGGCGGAGGAAGGGCCGGCATCGGAGCGAGGCACCTAATATCCGTTCCACGGCGGGTGACAAATCGTTTGTGGCGGCGGCGCCCAAATTTCTGCACGGCCGCCTATGGCTTCGCCGCAAAGCGCGCGGCCAGGGCGCGGCGGGAGATTTTGCCCCGCTCGTCGGCGGGTATCTCGGCGACGATCCAGACGACGCGCGGAACCTGCCAGGGGCTGAGGGTTTCGTGGCAAAACCGCTGCACCGCCGCCGCGTCCAACCCAGTCCCGGCCACGCAGGCCACCGGCTCCTCGCCGCGCAGCGCCGACGGCACGCCGAAGACCACGACCTGCGTCACGCCGGGACACCCGGCGATGCGGGCCTCCACTGCGAGCGGGTTCAGTTTGCGCCCGGCCACATTGATCACGTCCGACGTGCGGCCCGCGAGATACAGCCCGCGCGCGCCGCGCCGCACCAGATCGCCCGGCACGAATTGGCCGCCGCGCAGCGCCGCGTCGCCGTCGGCAGGAAAGTAGCCGTCGCCCACCGCCGCGCTCCGCACCGCCACCGCGCCGGCGCTTGCACCCGCCGGCACCACCTCCACGCCTGGCAGCGGCGTGCCCACGAAACCGTCCTCGCAGCGGAGATCAGCCCCGGCGTCGTAGCTGATCCCGCCGCACTCCGACGCGCCGTAGAAGACGTGGATCTTCCGCCCGAACCTCGCCGCGAACCGCTCCGCGGCGGCACTGGGCAGCGGCGCGCCCGCCGAGATGCAGAGCCGCAGCGCGGGAAGCGCCGGGAGCTGCTCCAGTTCCGCGAGTTTCTGGAAAAACACCGGCGTCCCTGGAAACACCGTGGCTCCCGTGGCGGCGAGGCCTGCGAGCACGGCCCGCGGCAACCGGTCGGCGCTGGCCACCAGGCGCACGCCGTGGGTCAGCAGCGGCGTGAGGAGATTGCTAAAACCGTAGCTGTGCGCAAAAGGGATGACCCCGAAGTTCACGTCGTCCGCCCGGATGCCCATCCCCGCGCAGATGTGGGCCGCGTCGGCCACGAGCTGCTCCGCGCGGAAGCGGATCGCCCGCGGCGCGCTCGTGGTGCCGGAGGTGAGCTTGAGTAAATCCGGCACCGGCCCCACCCACCGCGCGGCCTCCGCCGCGCCCGGGCCACGCTCGATGGATAGCTCTCCCGCCGCCAGCCCGACGACCGCCACTGCGCCGCTCATCGCCAGCGTCGCCGCCCGCTCCGTGGCCTCCAGGGATTCCGCCAGTGGCAGCGGGATCAGCCGCCGCCGCCACAGCGCCAGCAAGACCTCCGGCCAGCACTCGCTGTTGCCCAGCTGCAACGCCACCACCGCGCCCGGCGGGATGTCGGCCCAGCGCCGCGCGACCTGCTGCGCCGCGCTCTCGATGCCGGCAAACGTCCGCAGCGCCCGCCCGCCCGCGTCCATGATCGCGACCTCCGCTCCGCGTGCGGCGAGAGTCCGCCGCCACGCGGTCAGGAGGGCATTTTCAGCGGCAAAATCGGGCACGGGAAATAGTCAGAGTTTTTGATTGCCGGGAGCTTTTTTGCAGCTAGGCTCCTACTCCCTTTTCCAAGCCATGAAAGCAGATATTCATCCCGACTACCAACCGACCACCATCAGCTGCGCCTGCGGCACCACCTACCACACCCGCAGCACCAAGCGCGAGCTCAGGATCGGCATTTGCGCCGCCTGCCACCCGTTCTTCACCGGCGAGCAAAAGTTCGTCGATACCGCCGGCCGCATCGAGAAATTCTCCCGCCGCTACGGCACCGCTGCGCCGCGCAAAAAGTCCGCCTAGCGTTCCAGTTCCAACTTCCGAAACGGTGAAGATGCCCCGCGCGTCTTCACCGTTTTGCTTTTTCCGAATCAGCGAAAAGTCCGCGGGCTGAAGGCTGCAAACTAGGCCGCTGCCCGCTCTCTTTTCATCCTTCATCCTTTTCTTCCCATGGACTTCGCTCCTCTCATCGCCCGCAAAGCCGACCGCTTCCGCGAACTCGAAGCTGAGATCTCCGCGCCGAATCTCTACGACGATCCGCGCAAAGCCCGCGAGACCCTGCGCGAACACACCCGGCTGAAACAGCTTCTTGCCGATTGGGAGCTGCTGCAGAAACTCCGTAGCGAACTCACCGAAAACCAAACGCTCGCCAAGGGAGACGACGCCGAGTTTGCCGAAATGGCCGCCGCCGAAATCCCCGATCTCGAAAACCGCATCGCCGCCATCGAGACCGCCGTGCAATACGCGCTCCTCCCCCCCGACCCGAACGAGGACCGCGACGCCATCGTGGAAATCCGCGCCGGCACCGGAGGCGACGAAGCCGCGCTTTTCGCCGCCGATCTCCACCGGATGTATACCCGCTTTGCCGAGACCCACGGCTTCAAGATCGAGCCGCTCGAAGCCAGCCCCGGCACGCTCGGCGGCCTGCGGGAAGTCATTTTCAAAGTCACCGGCGACCAGGTTTTCCGCACCCTGCGCTACGAGAGCGGCGTCCACCGCGTCCAGCGCGTGCCGGCCACCGAGGCCCAGGGGCGCATCCACACCAGCACCGCCACCGTCGCCGTGCTGCCCGAGGCCGAGGAAGTCGATCTCGAACTCAAGCCCGACGAAATCCGCATCGAAGTCTGCCGCGCCGGCGGTCCCGGCGGCCAGGGCGTGAACACCACCGACTCCGCCGTGCAGGTCATGCACATCCCCACCGGCACCATCGTCCGCTGCCAGGACGGACGTTCGCAGCAGAAGAACAAGGAGAAAGCCCTCACCATCCTTCGCTCCCGCCTGCTCGAGGTGAAACAGCGCGAGGAGCACGAGAAATACGCCGCCCATCGCAAAAGCCAGATCGGCACCGGTGACCGCTCGGAAAAAATCCGCACCTACAATTTTTCCGAGAACCGCATCAGCGATCACCGCATCAAACTCACGCTCTACAGTCTCGACCGCTTCCTCAACGGCGACATCGCCGAGATGATCTCCGCGCTCCAGGCCGCCGACATGACCGATCGGCTCGCGGAGGCGAATCTCGCCGCTCCTTGACCCTCGCACCCGCCGCGTCAGCCTTTCAGCAGCGGCGCTTCCTTTCGCCGCCGGCGGAAAATGCCGCGCGCCGCGGTGAGCGACAGCCCCTCGATGAAATACGCCGACGCCGCGCGGCCCATCGCGTAAGTGCCGGCGGCGGCGACCGCGCCGGAGACCGCGTGGCCCCAGAGCGGGACGAATTTCGCGAGGGCGCGCGCGCTTTCGCGCAGGACGAGCCCGACGCCGATATTCGCACCGAGCGCGGCCATGAATTCGCCCGCGAGCTTCACGCTCATCTCGCGCCCGCTGATGTGCATGATGCTCGCGACCATCGTGGCCTGGAGCGAGGTGAGGATCGGGAAATCCGCCAGCGGGATGGGCTGCGCGCCGATGGCGGCGGAGATGGCGGTGACGGACTTGATGACGACCTGCGCGATCTGCTGCTGCAGCGCGCGGTTGGCGGAAAGCCGCGCCATCTCGAGTTGCGCCTCGCCCGGCAGCTCGATGGCGATCAACTCCGCCAGACGTGCCCGCTCGGCGGCAGTGGTTAGCGCCAGCGTGCCGGCCATGCGGTCGCTGAGCGCAGCGTGGGCGTGCAGGGAGGCGTGCAGTTCCTGCCGCGCGCGCTCGGCGTCGGCGGTCCCGGCAGGGAGGAGCACCCCGAGCAGCTTCGGGCGGACGCCGCTGCGCTGCTCGGCGCACGCCAGGATTTCCGCGGCGTGCGCGAGGTCGGCAGCATCGGCGGGGTCCAGCGCCAGCGCCGGACGCAGGAAGATGAAAAGGTCCGGCGTCTCCGCGGCGAGCGCGGCGCGGAGCATATTCAGCGAGGCGGGACGCCGGGCATCGAGCATTTGCAAGGTGCCGCGGCTCTTCCGGCCAAAGGTCTGCCACGAGCCGTCGCCGAGATTTTCCTCGCCGGTCCGCGCCACCTCCGCGCCAAAAAGCCCGAGGAGCAATTCCGCTTTTCCTGCGCCCGCCGGCCCGAGCAGCACGAGCCGCGGCGGACGCTGGAGCAGGAAGAGCGTTTTGATCGGCGTGATCTCCCGCAGAATCGGTTGCTGGAGCGAGTCCGGCAGCCGTTGGACGAGCTTCTCCAGTTTGTCGTAGAGCGAGAGAAAAGTGGATGGTTTCATGCGGCCAAGCGTGATGCGGGAGAATACGTTCGCGCACCGGGGTTGCAAGCGGAGGGAGTCCGTGGATAGCGACTTCGCGCTGGAGCCGGATCCCGACCGAGACAGCGCACCGCACCGCGCTGGCGTTGCCTAGTGCGCCAGTCCTCGGGCGCTCTCGGGGTGCGCACGGCCCGGCGCCGACCGTGAGTTCACCGAGGGCGGCAGCGATGGGCGGGATTGGCAGGTCGCGGTGGTCGCCACCCACGCCGTCGCCTGGAGGGTGGACGGTGCAGTCTGTGAGTTGAAGGTGGTGACCATTCGCCCGGCGGATACGTAGCCCGGGGCCGTGCTCCACAAACCGCCCGGGCGCTTTCGGGTCGTTACCCTTTCCCCGCCAGCCATCCGCGGTCCGGCGCGGCATACGGGCGGAAGGTTTCGAGGGTGCCTTCGTGCTCGTTGTAAAAGAGGGCGCGGTGGAGGCCGAGGTTGCTGGCTTTGGGGGAGTCGATGAGGCTGGCGGAGTCGTGGGCGCTCATCTGGAAAACGACGCGCCTGGCAAATTCCGTGAGCGCTTTGCGGCTCATGCCGCGGCCCACGTTGTTGCAGGTATCGACGCTGACGAGCAGGTGCAGGCCGTGGCTGCTGCCCTCGGTGAGGACCGCGCCGAGCGGCGCCGGCGTTTTGGAGTGCGGCGGCTCGCCCACCCGCCGACCCCCGCTGCTCCCTCCCGCCGCCCGTTCAAACGCTCCGGGAGAGATCCGCCCCCTCGCAGGACCCAAGTCACGGGTGCCGGAACTTCTCTGCGAAGCGCCAGTTCGTCTTATAATCGCGCGTCACCGGGACATCGGAGATCTCGATGCGCACCATCTCCACCGGGATGCGGTGCCCGCGAAGGATTCGGTCGTGGAAGTCTCTGGTCGTCATTTTCCCCGATTTTACCAGCTCGCGGTGGAGGACATAAAACTGCATGGCGCCCAGCATGTAGGCGCTTTGGTAGAGCGTGGGCGTGCCCGGCGAGAGAGACCGCCGCACTTCGCCCTCGGCGTGGGTGCGCTCGTGGCCGACGACATCCACCAGCATGTCCACGCACGCCTGCGGCGTCATCTCCCCGAGGTGGTAGCCGAGGGAGAAGATGATCCGGGCGCATCGGTGCATGCGCCAAAAGAGGAAGCCCATCTTGTCCTCCGGGGACTTTGCGAATCCGTGGTCCCACAGCAGCAGTTCCCAATACAGCGCCCAGCCCTCGCCCCAGAAGACAGTCGCGTAGGGCGCGCGATGCGTGTTGTAGCGCGTGGTCATAAAGTCCTGCAAGTGGTGGCCGGGAATCAGTTCGTGGTGGACCGTGGCCGCAGAAAAGTGCGGATTGTTTCCCCGCATGCTCATCAGCTTGTCGGAGTGGTCCATCTCGTCGTTCGGGTAGGAGACGCTGATGGTCGAGCCCCCGGTGAAGAACGGGTTGTGGCGCTGGCGGCCCGCCGACATCATCCCGACGCGCCAACTGTCCTTGGCGAGTTGCGGGATGGTTACGAGATCGTGTTTCTCAAGGTACGCGATGGCCTCAAGGGCGAGGCGCCGGATGACGGCTGGCTGCTGGCCCGGCGGGACGTGGAGCGTCTTGACGTGTTCGAGCGCCTTGGCCGGATCATCGAAGCCCAGTTCCTTCGCGACCTTCCGCTGCTCCTGCCGGCACCACTCCAGTTCGCGCTTGCCGAGGTCCACGAGTTCCGCGGCGGTGTAGGGGATCATCTCCTCGTGCAGGAGCTCGGCCAGGCGCTTGGCACCGACCGGCGATCCGTGGTGCTCGGCACTGAATCCCACCGCCTCCGGTTGCTCCCGGTGGGCCTGCTCTCCGCCGGACCCCCGGTTGCCCGGCGACGGCTTGAGCTGCTCCTTGCTTTCGGGTCTCGGCCGGCCTGTCCGGACATAGGGATCGCGGCTGAAAGCGTCGGCGTAAAACCCGATCGATGCGGCCAGCCGTTTGCTCGGGGCCGCCATCCACCAGGTAAACACAGGTTCGTAGCCTCGATAGAAGTTGAACCACTCTTCGACCAGCTTTTGGAGTTCGCGCGACGCATCTTCGGCGGTCTTCAGGACGTCCTCCGGGATGCGCTCCCCGCGTTCTTCGCCGCTTCCCGCGAGTGAGGCTTCGACGACGCTGAGCACCTTCCCTCGTTCCTCGACGATGCGGCGGGAGAGGGCCTCCAGTTCCGGCGCCAGCTTTTGAATGTCATAGGACTCGAGAGCCCGTTTTCGATACTCGAGGGCGATGACTTCCCGGGCAAAGGGAACCAGCTTCCAAGCCCTGCGCAGGCGGTCCGCCTCTTGGGCGAAATTCGCCTGGTCGCGATCCAGCCGACGGCGAAAGAGGAGGTAATCGACCTTGCCCGAACGGTCCATCTTGTCGAAATCCATGTTCTTGAGCGTCTGCTGCCAATCCGCGTAGAACTTTTCGAGGCGGGTGATGCGCTCCGGTTCGATCCTTGATGGAAAGCAGCGCTCGAAGGTTTCCCGGTCCCGCGGGTAGCGGTCGAGGAGGTCGCGAAAACCGTTGGCGTGCGCCCTGACGACCTCCGTGGCGTCAACGACTTCGGATCGCGGTCCGTTCGTCGAGACCTGAGCGCGGGCGCTTGGCGCCAAGGGCAAGAAGACCGCAAGAGTGAAAACGAATATCTGACGATTTTTGGCCATGGTTGTGGGACTAAGAGTCGGGCAGGGGAAATCCTGCGCCGGTCAGGTTGATGGCGGAGCACGCGACAAGTCGACTACGAACCTCCCCACCCAGATGCAGCGAAACAAGCTCAGGGCAGGCCCCCAACTGCGCGAGCGCTCCACGGCAAGCGTCCGAAGTCAGACCCCCTCACTCCCCGACGCCCGTCCCCGTTCTGACCGTTTCCGCTGCGCCGGACGCGCAAGCAAATTCCTAGCAGCAAAAGAGGGCGCGGTGGAGGCCGAGGTTGCTGGCTTTGGGGGAGTCGATGAGGCTGGCGGAGTCGTGGGCGCTCATCTGGAAAACGACGCGACTGACCTGCCGATCGCGCTGGCGAAATGGGATGACTACGTGAAAGGGGTGCTGGACCGCGTGGAGCGCACCGGGGGAACTTGACTTGGCGATGTCGGAGTGGCGTGCGTAAGCAGGCGACATGAGGACGCTAAATCCGAAAGCCGAATACATCGTGAAGAACGGCAAACCGACTGCGGTCATCATGCCGATCGCCGAATACGAGGAGTTGCTGGAGGATTTGCACGATCTCGGGGTGATCGCGCGCCGCAAGCACGAGCCGACGATCCCGCTGGCCGAGGTGAAGCGCCGGCTGAAGACGAATGCCGCATTACGCCGTTAGTTTTCGCCGCTCGGCGGAAAAGGAACTGCGCAGGCTCGACGCGACCGTGCATCGCCGGGTCCTGCGCGCGATCGCCGGACTCGTCGCAGGAACCGCGTCCGCCGGGTTGCCGCAAACTCGTGGGCGGCGAAGCTGCGTTTCGCATCCGTATCGGGGACTACCGGGTGATCTACACCGTGGATGATGCCATCCTCATCGTGGCCATCGAAAGCGTCCGCCACCGCCGCGAAGTTTACCGCTGACCCCACCGCACGGCTCTTCCTGGCGAACACTCCTGGCAGGAATTTGGGAAGGGGAGCGTTTGTGGGCAGCACTTACTGCGAGGGATTTGTCACCGCCCCGCATCCCCGCTACGCTCGCGCCATGACCACCGCCGAATCTCTCGACCCGCAACTCCCCATGAGCGCGCTGCTCCAGCGCTATCCCGGCGCGCAACGGGCGCTCTTCCGCCGCTACCACATCGGCGGCTGCGCGAGCTGCGGTTTTCAGCCCACCGAGACGCTGGCGGAAGTTTGCGCGCGCAATGAAAACCTGCCCGTCGGGGAGGTCGTGGCCCACATCCTCGCGAGCCACGAGGAGGACGAGAAAATCCTGATCTCGCCCGCCGACCTCGCCGCGGCGCTGAAGGCCGACCCGGCGGCGAAGCTCATCGACATCCGCACGCGCGAGGAGTTCGACGCCGTCCACATCGGGGGCGCGATCTTTTTCTCCCAGGAGCTGATGCAGGAAATCCTCGTCCGCTGGGACCGCGCGGCGCTCCTCGCGCTGATCGACCACACCGGCGCGCGGAGCATGGACGCGGCGGCGTATTTCGCCGGGCACGGCTTTGGCAACGTGCGCGCCGTGCGCGGCGGGATTGACGCGTGGAGTCAGGAAGTGGACCCCGCGCTGGCGCGTTACGAACTGGAATGAGGGCGTCCGGCGGGCAGGATTCGGCCTTGGCAAAATGTGGCGCGGGTCAATAGAACGACGGCCCTGCCATGCGTATTCTCCGCCACTCCGATGCCGATTTTTCCACCACGCTCGCCGCGCTGAAACGCCACGCGGAGGCGCATCCACAGGTGCGCGACACGGTGGCGAAAGTGCTGCAGGCCGTGCGGACGGAAGGGGACGCGGCGCTGCTGGAATTCACCGAGCGTTTCGGCGGACCGCGGCTGACGGCGAAACAACTGCGGGTGACCGGGCGGGCCAAGGTGGCCACGGCCACGAAGGACGCACTGGCGACCGCGCGGGCCAACGTGCTCGCTTTCGCCCGCAAGAGTCTGCGCGAAAGCTGGACGATGAAAAACGCGCAGGGCGGGGCGGTGGGCGAGCGCTTCGATCCGTTCCGGCGCGTGGGCATTTATGTGCCGGGCGGGACGGCTCCGCTCGTCTCGACGGCGGTGATGACGGTGACGCTGGCCGCGGCGGCGGGGGTGCCGGAGATCGTCGTCACCACGCCGAGCGGGCCGGATGGCAAGGTGAATGACGCGCTGTTGTTCGCGCTGGAGTTTTGCGGTGCCACGGAGATCTACCGCACGGGCGGCGCGCAGGCGGTGGCGGCGCTGGCCTACGGCACGAAGACGATCGCGCCGGTGCAGAAAATCTTCGGTCCGGGCAATGCCTACGTGGTGGAGGCAAAGCGGCAGGTCTTTGGACAGGTGGCCATCGACCTCCTGCCGGGGCCGAGCGAGATCCTCGTCCTCGCCGACGCCAGCGCGAACCCCGTGTGGATCGCCGCCGACCTGCTCGCGCAGGCCGAGCACGGGAAGGGGAGCGCGATCCTTTTCGTGACGAACTCCGCGAAGCTGCTCAAGGCCGTGGAGGCGCAGATCGCCGCGCAACTCGCGACCCTTTCCCGGCAGGAGCATCTCGCCGGAGTGCTGGCCGGCGACTGCGCGCTGATCCTGGTGAAAACGCTGCGCGAGGCCGTGGCCATCGCCAATGACTTTGCGCCGGAGCACGTCTCGGTGGTGACGAAGGAGGACGAAAAGATCGCCGCGCAGCTCTCCAGTTCGGGCGCGATTTTTCTCGGCGGTTACTCGCCGGTGGCGGCGGGCGATTTCCTCGCGGGCCCGAGCCACACGCTGCCCACGGGCGGCGCGGGCCGCAGTTTTCCCGGCCTGACGGTGGACATGTTTCAGCGGCGGACGAGCATCGTGCAACTCAGCGCGCAGGCGCTGCGGAAGTCCGTGCCGACGATCTTGAAGTTCAGCGAGATCGAAGGACTCGATGCGCACGGGCGGAGCGCCGCGATCCGCTTCGAGTAACGCGGCGCGGGGCGGAAAGGGGGCTGCGAAAAAGCGCTTGCAATCACGGGCCGGGCCACGCACTTTCCGCGCCTCGCAAACGGGGAGTTAGCTCAGTTGGTAGAGCGCCGCAATGGCATTGCGGAGGTCAGGGGTTCGATCCCCCTACTCTCCATTTCTCCCCTCCAAGATTTCGCTTTCCTTGGAGAGCCGTTCGGCTTGGATGCGCGCTCGCCCGCACTTCTCATGTTCTCCTTTTTCGCCTCGAAGCACGTCAAACAAGGTCGCCAGTTTGTGAAAGACGCGCGCAAGCTGCTGGCCTACAAGCGCGATCTCTGGAGCGCGGCGCAGGTCGCCGACTTCGAGGCCGGAATCAAGCGGCTGGAGCTGGCGTGCGGAGCCCGGGGAAAGGACGAGGTCGAGGCGGCGGTCAAGGCGCTCGACGAAACGTGCGGGAGGTTTCTCCCGCCGCCGAAGGACGCGGGCTGGCGGGAAAACTGTGAAGTTTTCCTCGTGGCGATCGTGGTGGCGCTGGGGGTGCGGACGTATTTTCTCCAGCCGTTCACGATCCCGACCGGCTCGATGTGGCCGACGCTCAACGGCATCATTGGGCATCCGACAACGACCGAACCGCCGAACTTCGCCGTGCAGGTATTCGATCAGGCGGTTCGCGGACGCGGGTGGATCAATACGGTGGCGAACGACGATGAAACGGTCATCGAGATGAAGGAGGAGCCACGCTTTCGCATTTTCTCTTACGCCAAGGTGCAGACGGACAAAAACACTTACCTGATTCACGCCCCGGCACGGACCTTGGCCGAGGGATTCGGCGTGTATCCGGGGAAACTGTTCAAAAAAGGGGAGCCCATCGCGCGCGGGTATGTCGAGACGGGCGATCACGTATTCGTGGATAAGTTCACCTACCATTTCCGCACTCCGCGGCGGGCGGACGTGTTTGTTTTCAACACGCAGAAAATCGCCAAGATGGGCAATCTCGGCCTGCCTCCCAAAGATCCGTCGCAGTTTTATATCAAGCGGCTGGTGGGCACGCCGGGTGATGAACTGCGCATCGCCCCGCCCGAGTTGTTCATCAATGGCGCGCGGGCCACGGGCCCGGAGTTTGCGCGGGTGATGGCTGCCCAGGACGGCTACCGCGGCTATTCCAACGTGGCGAACCACAACCATCCGAATGGCACGGTAACGCAGCGACCGATGGATCTCCTGAACAACCCGGAAGCCACGGTCAGCGTGCCGGAGAAGCGCTACTGGGCGCAGGGCGACAATAGCTATTACAGTTCCGACAGCCGCGATTGGGGGACGGTGCCACAGGAAAATATCATGGGTCGCGGCGTGTTTGTTTATTGGCCGTTCGGAGCCCATTGGGGGCGGATCAAGTGAAGGCGGAAGGTGGAAGGATGCAGGATGAAGACCCGGCGCCAGCAGGGATGACATCTGCTGCACCAGTGGCGCCCTTCTCCCTCGCGATCCTGCCCGAGTTCCCCTTCATCCTTCATCCTTCAACCCGCATCCTTTCCCCACATGGCCCGCCGCGCTAGCTCCTCCGCCCACCCTGTCTGGATCTTCATCGCCGCGGGCATCGTGCTCGCGGCGCTGGGCGGGGGATACGTGATTTTTGGCAAAGCCAGCGATCCCTACCGGACGATGACCGCACTGCCGGTCGCGGACTATTTGGAAAACTCGAACAGCCTCCGGGGCAACGAATACAAACTCGACGGGACGATCTCGAAGTCGCTGGAGTATTCGTCCGTGCATGGGCGGCTTTTTTCCGTGGAGGTGGGCAACGATCTGCTCCCCATTTTGGTGCCGCCGCAGTTCAAAGAGGTGAACATCGAGCGCGGGCAGCGGTTCGTTTTCAAAATCGAAGTCGGCGACAAGGGCATCCTAAAAGCTAAGGATTTGAAAAAAATCTAATGCTGCTACCCTTCCGGTCATGAACACCAAACTCCCCAGTCAACCCGCGAAGCAACTCCCGGTGGCGAACAAATTGCGCAGTTGGACCCTCGGTGCCGCCGGTTGGACCTTGGGCGCAGCACTGCTGTGTGCTCAAGTGCCGGATGCCCCCGCTCCGGCTGCGCCGGCGGCCCGACCGGCGGGGGGAGGCGCGCCTGGTGGCGCTCCGAAAAGCGGCAGCCCGGCCGGCACCGACATACCGATCTTCGATCCGGGAAGCGAAAACGTAACGTGGCAGGGCAAGACGTGGAATGTGAACAACAACCGGCTGTTCCAGGCGCGGTTTGAGAAATATCTGAACGCACCCGAGGCCACGGGGGCGGAAGATCAGGCGTATCAGAAAGCCATCGACACGATCCTCCGGTGCCTCGCGCCAGGAAATGCCACGACGCAGAACATCGACCTAGCTTTCCGCTGGCTGCCAGTGGGATCGCGCTACGACATCGATGCACGACTCTGCGATGCGCTGGCCGATGCGGTTTTCAGTGCGTGGAAATCGCAGCAAAACCAGGAGCGCATGGTGGCGGCGACTACGGCTCTGGAGCAGGAGCGGAAGGACATTTACTGGCGCGCCGAACACGCTGGAAAGAGCGACAATGCAAAATCTTTGCCGAGCGGAGGAGGTGGGGGAGATGGAAAAAAGGGGGCCAAGGCGCCAGCGGGACAGAAGAGTTTCGAGGATGCGATGACCCAAACGAGGCACACCAAGGACGTGGCGGACGTGGAGGCGCAGATCAAGGCGACGCACCTGAAGAAGGAGTTGTCGCAGATTCAGGCCAAAGTGGAGTTTCAGGCGCTGATTTTGCAGTTTTTCATGCAGCGGCGCTTCCAGCACGTGCTCATGGCTACCCGCTTCTACCGCGCCATTTTTTCCGACGGCGATACGAAGCTCAACGTGGGCAAGGATACGAAGGACCTCTTTGAAAAAAGCGCGGGGATGCCGCCGACGGTCGGCACCTTGGATTCGATGGCGAATGAGGCGATGCGCGATGTGCGCGAGGGGGTGAAAGCCTTTGAGTTTCTGGTGTCCAAGCAGGAACTCGAAAGCGCTTCCAAACGACTCGGCGAGGCGGTGCTCATCGGCGAGTACGTGCCGGAGATCCGCACGCTGCCGCGGGAGAAAAAGCGGCAGGTGCTGGAGTTTGTGCAGAAGACGAACCAGCTCATCTCGGCGATCGACGTGAAGGACTACACGCTCGCGGAAACGGTAGTGAAGCACCTTGAGAAAATCGCCAAGGACTTCGATTCATCGAAACCGATGGCGGCGATTGAAACCTCGAAGCAAGTGGCGTCCATGCATTTGGCGAAGGCCCGCAATGCGGCGTTGAAGGGCGATGAGGTGACCCTCCAGGCGGAACTGACCAAGGCCACCGAACTTTGGCCGCGCAACCCGGAACTGGCCGAAATGGCGAAGAAAATTTCTGGAATTGGTAATTTGCAGGCTCAGGCGGCGCTCGATTTCGATCAGCTCCTCGGGCAGAAAAACCATCGCCAAATTTTCGAGAAGCGCGTGACTTTCATCAGCATGCTGGCGCTCGATACCGTGCGGAGCAAACAACTCGAGGGGGTGCTCAAAAACATGCAGACCATCGAGACGGCGCTCGGGACGGCCAGCGCCATGGCGGTGCAGGCCAACTATGCGGGGGCTTGGGAAAGCGTGGAGAAGATCGCCGGCGAGTATCCGGACGACACAAAATTGAGTCAGACCCGCGCCGACCTGACCGTCAAGGCGTCGGACTTCGTTCGCACGCTCCAAGGTGCGCAGGAATTGGAAAAGAAAGACCAGGTGGGATCGGGCCTCGCCTGGTATCTGAAAGCCCAGAAACTTTACCCGCAGAGCGATTTCGCGAAGGATGGCGTCGATCGGCTGGTGAAGAAAATCCTGCCTCAAGAGTAAAGAGGCCGGCGTCGCCGGGGAGGACTGCGCGGGCCGCCGCGCGACGCCTGACCGGCTTGATCTTCTAGCTACGGCGAGAGGATGAAAGTCGCAGAGTCGCAGAGACGCAAAGAGCGCAGAGGAATGGAAAAAAGTCCGCTGCTCCACAGGTGCCCCCAGCAAGTGCACATTTTCGCCAGCGCGATGACTCTGCGTCCTCTGCGTTAAAATCTCACACCCCGGGGCTATGGATGGGCGGTATTTTCCAACAGCCTGCCGGCTGCCGCCGGGCTCACCAAGGAGCCAGCCCGTCCACCAGCGCGGGGCGTTCCACCCGATGCGCCTGCCAAGTCATGCAACCGACGAAAAGGAGGGTGAAGAAGAGATCGCCGAGCAGCGTATTCCGATAGAAGGACCAAGTCGGGGGAAATCCGGGGAGGCCGGTGGTCAGCGCTTGGATCCAGCCCGCGAAGCTCTTGGCGTAGGCGGGTTCATGGAGCCACGAGCCCGTATTGGTGATGACGTAAAACGCGAGTGAACCGACGACGCTGGTGGCCAGCAACGAACCGATCTGCGCCTTTCCGCGGAGCGCGACGCCCAGCCCCGCGATCAGGAGCAGGGCGAGATAGCGGGGGAGCATTTCCATGGTCAGCAGCGGCTGGTGATAGTGGAAAACATTGAGCACCACATCGCTCAGGAAAAGCATCGCCAGTGGCAGGGCGAGGGCCGCGCGCCGGGGGAGATAGACTGCGCCGCAGAGGGCGACGGCGGCGACTGGGGCGAAATTGTGGAGCCAGGAAAAATTGTCGCTTCCAACGCATCCGGACACGATGCGATAGGCGACGACGATGATCAGGAGGGAGATGGCAGCGAACATGAAAATACGGTGAAGAGGTTTCGCGCGACGGGCAATAGGGAAAAAGGGAGCCGCTCAGAAAATAAACTTGTCAGGATTGTGGTCCGCGTAAAGTATCCGGGCAGTTCTTTGCGAGTTTTACGTCAGTGGATCGCAGGCAGGAATTCCGTGAAAATCGGAAACAGTTGCGCTGCTGTAACTGGATACGACTCCCCAATTTGCCAATCTCCCGTCCAACGGAGGTGAAGGCGGGGAGAAGGTTGGCGGGCGAAAGCCCGCCGAGAATCCAGAAGTCAGAACACTCCTTCGATCCGCTCTCATTCGGACCACCGCTGGTGCGGTGGTCGCGTCAAAACTTCTTCGCAAAAAAGAAGCAATGAGGGATCAGTCCGCTCGCCGCGGCGCTCTCGCGCTGTGTCGTGTTCTGGTTTCTCACCAACCCAAATAAGAAACCAGTAACATGAAAAAACTACTCATCACCTCCGCGGCGTTTTTCGCCGCATCCACGGCGCTTTTCGCGCAATCCCTCACCGTTTCCGCTCCCGGCTACTCGGGCGCGAAACTCTTCGATGCCTCGCCCGGCTTCACGATTGGCGGGCTGGCGGCGTCTCCCGCCGGCGACCTGTTTTACATCGAAAGCGACAGCGCTTTCACCGCTCCCAGCCAACTCTACCGGCGTATGGCCGGCGGCGGCTACGCCACGGCGACCCCGCTCTTTAGTTTCGGCGCGTCCATCTTCGGTTCTTTTGTGCGGTGGGAAAGCGGGACCGTCTTCTTCGGCGAGAACAGCACCGGAGTGATCCGCGCGCTGAATCCGAACCAGACCATCGACCTGCTCGGGACGGTTGCGGGCAACTACGATGCGGCGTTTTCGGGTGGGGTGCTCCATCTCAGCCACAACGCGGGTGGTTTCACCCCGCTCAACAAAGTCTCGCGCTTCAATTTCCTGCCGGATGGCGGCGGCGGGCTGATGCTCGATGCGGCGGACCTGATCGTGGACACGCCCAGCGACTATTCTGGGCCGCTCGTGTTCGATGCGGGCGGCAATCTTTTTTACGGCGGGTCGGGTGATTATGGGCAGCCGCACCTGCACCGGTTTAGCGCCGCCGAGGTGGCTGCGGCGGCGGGTGCGGGCCCCGCGCAGACGCTCGATCTGGCGCACCAGTACCTCGCGAATGGCGCAAACGCCTACCTCGCCTACGACGGCGCAGGAAAGATCTGGCACTCGAACTTTGGCACGCTCAGCCGCATCGACACGACGGTGCCGGGCAGCGTCGCGATCGGCAGCAGCCCGGACTTCGGCATTGGCCACCTCGATGTCGCCGATGGAACGCTCTTCGTGGCGGTGACGAATTCCGCCTATACCCAGTCGTCCGTCTATGCCGTGGTGCCGGAACCTGGCACCGCAGGCTTGCTGGCGCTTGGATTCGCGGCATTGACTGGCCGCTTGCGCCGGGAAGATTAGCGCCATGCGCCCCTCACGGTTCCGTCGCCCGCTTTGCGCCTGCTTGCAGGCTGCGGTGCTGTGTCTGGACGGCGCGCTGCTCGCCGGCCCGTACTCTGCCGGGCTGAACGACCCCGGGAGCGCGACCGACGCGCCGATCCCGGGATTCGTCGGCCCGGACGGGCAGGGGATGGCACGGATCGACGATGGCTTCGGCATCATCAATGACCGCAACTATGTGAACCCGCTTTTCTTTGACTGGGCGAACGCGGTGACCAGCTATGCGCCGGCCCCCGGAGTTGCGGGGGCATGGGCAAATTCGAGTTTCACCCTCGGAGCGGTATCCGGGGATCACTTCGATGTCGCGTCGCTGGGCGACTTGGCGAGCGGTGGCACTCCGGGCCAGCTCACGCTGCATTTTGCGAATCCCATCCGCGATCTCAGTGGGGCCGATTTCACGGTCTTTGAAAACGCGTTCTTTCAAGGAACGGGTGCGGCATCGCTGTTTGCGGAGTTCGCCTACGTGGAGGTCTCGGCGGATGGCGTGAACTTCGCGCGCTTCCCCGCGCGCTCGCTCACTGCCGCCGCCGTCGGGCAGTATGGCTCCATCGACCCGACGGATGT
The DNA here is from genome assembly GCA_903874975.1 of uncultured Chthoniobacter sp. GTDB lineage: Bacteria > Verrucomicrobiota > Verrucomicrobiia > Chthoniobacterales > Chthoniobacteraceae > Chthoniobacter. The sequence goes on from CAIQUL010000075.1 coordinate 30,373, forward strand.
CTTCAACCTCGCGGGCAAGCACGTGAACGCCTTTGGCGCTTCGTGGGGCACGCCGTTCGATCTGGCGGACGTGGGCCTGGCCAGCGTGAGCTACGTGCGGTTCGTGGACATCCCCGGCAACGGCACGTCTCTCGACAGCTTGAACCAGCCGATCTACGACGCTTGGGTGACCATCGGTTCGGGCGGCGCGGACATCGAGGCCGTCGGCGCGATCTCGAGGTTGATGACCTTCCCGGCCTGGCCGGGCCTCGGTGCGCTGGCCGTCGCGGACCGGGGTCCCGGGGCCGACCCGGATGGCGATGGCGTGAGCAATCTACTCGAGTACGCCTTTGCCCGCCTGCCGCACCTGCCCGACGCCGCAGCCAGTCCCGTGCAGGTGGAAAGCCACGCCGACCGGCTGGAGATCATCTTTTCCCGGGACGAGCGGGCGACCGATCTGACCTACGACGTGCAGGTGCGCGACGCGCTCGGGAGCGGTCAGTGGACGACGATCGCCCGCAGCGTGGCCGGCCAACCGGTCGCCCCGGTGGCGAGTTTCACGCCCACGATCACCGAGACCAGCGCCAGTGCGATCACGAGCGTGCGGGTCAGTCGCAAAGTGCGGGTCGCCGACGTGCAGGCGATGGCCGGCCACGGCTCGCGCTTTTTGCGCGTGCTCGTCACGCAGACGACGGTGCCATGAACCCTCGCAGGCGGCGCGGTTTCACGCTCATCGAGCTGCTGGTCGTGGTCGCCATCATCGCGGTCCTCGCCGCGCTGCTGCTCCCCGCTTTCCACAATGCGAAGATCAGCTCCATGGCCGTCAAGAGCAGCCAGAACCTGCGCTCGCTCGTCGCGGCCAACCTCTCCTTCGCGGCCGACCAGGGATTTTATGCACCGGCCGACGATAAAAAGAACCACCGGCGCTGGCACGGGGCGCGGACCTCGGCGGGCGGACGCTTCGATCCCACGAAAGGCTTCCTCGCGCCGTATCTCGGGAAATCCGGCGAAGTGACGAAGTGCCCGCTGTTTACGCAGATGATCGCGGGCAAGAGCAGCTTTGAAGACGGGACCGGCGGCTACGGCTATAACGCCGCCTACATCGGCGGCATGCCGAGCGGGGCGTGGAATTCCGACGGCACCCGCGTCTCGGCCCAACCGCCGGGCATTGCCCGCCCTTCGCAGACGGTGATGTTTGGCACCACCGCCTATGCGGTCGGCAAGGGCGTGCAGGAGTATCCGTTTCTCGAACCGCCCTTTTGGGATTTTTGCACTGGTCCCAGCGGATCGCGCCCTTCGCCGAGTTTGCACTTTCGCTTTGGTGGCAAAGCGCTTGTCGGGTGGTGCGACGGCCACACCAGCCTGGAGCAAAAGGGCACCCGCGCCGAGGGCGACAATCCCCACGGAGGGGATGCCGAGGCGCAAAATCTCGGATGGTTTGGTCCGGACGAAAACAACGGCTACTGGAACCCGGAACGCGAACCCTGAGCGACCGTTCTACCGGCGTGGAATCGGCTTGTGACCGAGGGGGATTCGGCTTAGGACAGAAAACTGCTTTGGAGAGTTTCTCCGCAGCACCACACGAAAGAGAAATATGGCCACACAAGCTGAAATCATCGTCCGAGATGGCGCGCGCGCACTCGGGCGATACGTCCTCGATCCGGGGGAGTATGTCATCGGCAGGGATTTGTCCTGCGATGTCCTGCTCGACTGCCACGGAATCTCGCGCCAGCACGCGAAACTCACCGTCACCCAAGACCACCTCACGGTCAGCGATCTCGGAAGCACGAATGGAACTTTTTACGGCGAAAGCCCGGTGCAGGGCTCGACGGCCGTCCGCTCGGGGGACTCGATCCGCATGGGCACGGCAGGCACGGCGATCATTCGCCTGATTCAAAGTGCGAAGGGCACGAAAGGGAAGGGGAGCGGCAGTGGCAACGGGAACGGGAATGGTCATCACACGGACGCACATCCGGCTTCCGCAGAGGAGTTGAAAAAGGCGCTCTCGGAGCGGGATGCCACGCGGAAAAAACATGACGAGCTGGCGGCACAATTTGTGGCGGCTTCGCAGCAGCTCGCGTCGCTGAAGGCGGATCTGAACCGGAGCGCCGAGGCGTCCATGCAGGCGGCAAAGGATCTCGACGTGCGGACGAAGGAATTGCTGGCGCTGAAATCGGCGCACAGCTCCGCGGCGGAGCAGAAAGCGCAGGCGCAGGCGCAGGTCGGCCAGCTCCAGGCGGAATTGCAAAAGCAGGCGGCAGCGCAGAAGTCCGGGCAGGACAAGAACGCGAGTGCGCAACTCGAACAGCTCTGCGCGGATTACGAAAAGCGCATCAAGGTGCTCGAAGAGGAGCGCACGGCGGCGCTCAAGGAGCGCGATGAATTGCAGGCGCGCTGGCAGCAGCGGGAAAAGGAGCAGCAGGAGCGGTCGGCGAAGATCGAGCAGGCGCAGAAGGCGCTCGCCGGCGAGAAGGACAAGGCGGTCGCGGAACTCGCGGCGGTGCGGGAGGCGCAGCAGAAGGAGATCAAAGCGGTTCGCGCGGAGGAGTCCGCCGCGGTGCAGGCGCGGGATCACGCGCTGGCCCAACTCGGCGAAGTGAAGAAGCAACAGCCGGCTGCGGACAAGATCGCGCAGATCGAAGAGGCGCATCGTCAGCAGCTCGAAGCCGCCCAAGCCCAGCGCCAGACGGCGCTGCAGGAGCGCGACGAAGCGATCGGACGCGCGCAGGAATTTGCGGAGAAACAGAAAGCGGAGATGGGCGCTTTGACGAAAAAGCAGAACGAGGCCGTGCAGGAGAGCGCGCGGCAGATCGATGCGCTGACCAAGGCGCTCGAAGCGCAGAAGCGCGAAACCGCCGCCGTCGCGAAGCAGCGCGACGCGCTCGCCAAAGAGCAGGAGGCGCAGACCCGCAATCTCCAGGGCGAGAAGGCGAACGTGCGGAATCAGGCGCAAGCGCTCGCCGTGCAGCAGAGTCTCGCGACCGCGCGCGACCAGGCGCTCGCGCACCTCGAGGAACTCCGCGCGACCCATGAGCAGCGTCTCTCCGGCTTGCAAAACGAGCACGCCATCACGCTCCGCGAACGCGACGAAGCGCTGCACGGTCTGAACGCCCTCAATCTCGAGCAGAAGCAGCAGCTCGAAGCCGCCCTCCGCGAGCGCGACCAGGCCGCGGCCGATCGCGAGGCCGCGGGCGCGAAAGCCACGCCGATCGTGGCCGCGCAGCGCGAGCAGATCGCCTCGCTCGCCGGCGAGCGGGATGTCCTCGCCCGCGAGAAAGCGCAACTCGCGCAGCAGCTCGCCGGGGCGCAAAAAAGCGCCGAAGCCAGCAACGCCCGGCTGCACGAAGACCGCACGAGGTTTGCCGCCGAGAAGCAGGCCGAACTCGCCGAGCTGCAAAACCTCCTCGAATCGCAGAAGGGCCAGCTCGCCTCCCTCGCGGAGCAGCGGGCCGTGATCGCGCAGGAGCACGGCGACGTTGTGGCCCGCGTGCAGGCGCTGCTCGCCGAGCATGAGAAAGAGCGCGCTGCCTTCGCCGAGCAGCGCGACCGGCTCATCTCCGAGCGTGACCAGGCCGCCGCGAAATTTGCCGAGCAGACCGAGGCGCACCGCCAGCACAGTGCGGCGAAGGACGACGAGCGGCAGAACCTCCTCGCCGCGCGCGACCAGGCGCTGGCCCATCTCGACGAACTGCGCGCCGCGCACGAGCAGCGGCTCGCCGCTTTGCACAGCGAGCACGCCATCACGCTCCGCGAACGCGATGAAGCGCTGCACGGTCTGAGCGCCCTCAACCTCGAACAGAAGCAGCAGCTCGAAGCCGCCCTCCGCGAGCGGGACCAGGCGACCACCGACCGGGAGGCCGCCGTTGCGAGAGTCACACCCGTCGTGGCCGCGCAGCGCGAGCAGATCGCCTCGCTCGCCGCCGAGCGGGATGTCCTCGCTCGCGAGAAAGCGCAGCTCATCCAGCAGGCGGCCAGCGCCGAGAAAGCCGTCGAAAAGCGCGCCGCCCGGCTGGAGGAGGAGCGCGAAATATTCGCCGCCGAGAAACTCGCCGAGCTGACCGAACTCCAGAACCTGATCGAATCGCAGCAAGGCCAACTCGCCTCGCTCGCGCAGCAGCGCGCCGCGGTCGCGCAGGAGCACACCGACGCCGTCGGCCGCATCCAGGCGCTGGCCGCGGCGCAGGACAAGGAACGCCTCGCTTTCGCCGAGGAACGCGACCGCGCGACCGCGCACTTTGCCCAGCTCAGCGACGAGCAGAAGCGGCAGTTCACCGCGCTCTCGGAACAGCGCGACCGGCTCCTCGCCGAGCGCGATCACGGGATCGGGCAATTCGCGGAACTCACCGATGCCCACCGCCAGCACGCCAGCGCGAAGGACGCCGAGCGCCTGAATCTCGTCACCGCCCGCGATCTCAGCCTGGCCCATCTCGATGAAGTCCGCGCGGCGCACGAAACGTATCTCACCGGTTTGAACGAGGCGCACGCCGTGGCCGTGCGCGAACGCGACCAGGCACTCCAGGCCGCGCAGGGGCTGACTTACGAGCAGAAGCAGCAGATCGAAACGCTCCTCCGCGAGCGCGACCAGGCCATCGCCGACCGCGAGGCCGCGGGCGCGAAAGTGACGCCCATCGTTTCCGCGCAGCGCGAGCAGATCGCCTCGCTCGCCGCCGAGCGCGACGTGCTGGCGCGGGAAAAGGCGCAGCTCGCCCACCAAGCCACCACCTCGCAGCAGGCGCTGGCTGCGCGGTTGCGGAGCATGGAGGAGGACTTGCAGAAAGCCGCCGCCGACCGGCAGGCGGAGGTGGCGGAATTGCACCGCGTGAACGCCGCCCAGCAGGAACAGCTCGCCTCGCTCACCGAGCAGCGCGCCCAGCTCGCCGCGGTGCGCGAGGAGCAGGAGGCCCACGCGGTCGCGCTGGCCGCAGGTTTTGAGAAAGAGCGCGCCGCGCTGGAGGCCCAGCGCCTCGGGCTGGTGCAGGAGCGCGACCAGTCCGCCGCGCAGTTTGCCAAGCTCAGCAACACCCAGAAAAAGCAGTTCAACAGCCTCGCCGTGCAGCGCGACCGCCTGCTCAAGGAGCGTGACGCCGCGCTCGCCCAAATCGCCCAGCTCGGCGAGCAGCACGAGGCCCGCGCCGCCGCGCACCTCACCGAGCGCCAGGAAATCGCCGCTTCCCGCGACCAGCTCGCGGCCGGCACCGATGAACTTCGCGCCACCTACGAGAGTCAGCTCGCGCCTTTGCAGGAAGAGCGCGACCAGGCGCTGCGCGACCGCGACGAAGCCCGCCGCCAGCTCACTGCCGTGGATGAAACCCGGCAGATGGAGATCGCCACTTTCAAACAGGAAGCTGAAAGCCAGGCCGCCGCCCTCGCCGAATCTGCCCGGCTCGCCGAGGCGCAAAAGACTCAGCTCGCGAGCCTCGCGGATGAGCGCGAGACCCTGGCCCGCGAGAAGGCGGATGCCGCCGAACGTTTCGCCGCTGAGCGCCAGACGCTCAACCAGCGCCAGCAGGCGATCGCCGCCGACCGGGAGAAGCTCATCGCGGACAAGGCCGCCGCGGTCACGGAACTGCACACCCTGATCGACAGCCAGAAGGCGCAGCACGAGGCGCTCAAGCAGCAGGCCGCGGCTCTCGCCAAAGAGCGCGACGAGGCGCTCGCGCTCGCCGCCGAGTACGACGAGCGCTGCCAGAAGCACGTCGCCGCCCTCGGTAGCTTCCGGGTCAGTTCCGAAGAGCAGCACGGGCAGTCGCTCGCGCAATTCAACACGCTGTCGGACGAGCTGAAGCTGCAGCTCGGCACCGTGTCCGAGCAGCGCGCGCAGCTCTTCGTGGAGCGCGACGCGGCGCTGGCGAAACTCGCCGAGCTCAGCGCGACGCACTCGAAACATGTCGCCGCCGCGGAGGCGGGAAAAAAGAAGCTGCTCGCCGCCCGGGCCCACACTGCGGGGCAGGTCATCGAGATCCGCGCGGCCTACAACCAGCAGGTCGCCGCCGCCAATGAACAGCACGCGCAGACCACCGCGCAATTCACGAAGTTCTCCGAAGAACTGCAGGTGCAGCTCGCCGCCGTCACCGAGCAGCGCGCCGCGCTGGTCATCGAGCGCGACGCTTTGCAGACCCAGTTCGCCGCGCTCTCCGAGACGCATGCGCAGCACACCGCCGCCGCGGAGGCCGAGCAGAAAAAACTTCTCGCCGCCCGCGAGCACGCCGTCGCGCAGGTCGCGGAAATCCGCGCCGAGTTTGACCGCCAGATCGCCACGCACGGCGACCAGAACACGCAGGCGCAGGCGCAGTTCACCGCGCTGGCCGGACAGCAGCAGGAGCAGATCGAGGCACTCGCCGGGCAGCGCGCCGCGCTCCTCGTCGAGCGCGATGCCGCCGTGGCGCAATTCGCCGCGCTGACCGAGACCCACCGCCAGCACCTCGCGGCGGCGGAGACGGAGAAAAAGAAGCTCCTCGCCGCGCGCGCCCACGCCATTGCCCAGGTCGGTGAAATCCGTGCGGCGTTTGAGCAGCAGTTTGTCGCCACCGGCGAGCAGCACGCCGTCACACTGCGCGAGCGCGACACCGCCCTCGTCCGTCATGGTGAGATCAATGCCGCGCTGCAAAAGCAGCTCGAGACGCTGACGGCGCAGCGCGACACGCTGGTCGCGGAAAACGCCGCCAATACCGGACGCACGACCAAGGAGATCAATGCGCTGCGCGCCGAGATTGCCGCTCGCGATGCCGACCAGACGCACGCGCAGGAGAAGGCCGCGGCCGCCGCGGAGTTCCAGCAGATCGTCGCCGGTCATCAGGCCGACATCGCCTCGCTGACCACTCAGCGGAACACGCTGGCCGCCGAGCGCGCCGGCGCACTGGCCCGCATCGAGGCGCTGACCGCCGCGCGGAAGCAGGAGTCCGCCGACCTCGCCGCGCATCGCTCCCAGCTCGTCAGCGAGCGTGAGGAAGCCGCCGGGCGTTTCGCCCAGCTCGCCGCCGAACACGCCGCGCACCTCGCAGACCTGACGACCCAGCGCACCGCGCTGGCCGCCGAGCGCGACAAGACGCTGGCCGACCTCGCCGCCCAGCGCGAAGCCGCGCTGGCGGAACTCACCGCCACCCGCGCCGCTCACGCGAATTCGCTGCGCGAGCGCGACGAAGCCACCGCCGCGCTGCGCAAGACGATCGAGGCGCGAGCCCAGCAAATCGTCGCGCTGAAGGAAGACCGCGAGATTTTTGCGAAGGATCGCCAGAAGCATCTCGGCTCCATCGAGGCGGCGGCGGCGGCGACCCTCCTGGATCGCGAGAACACGCTCAGCGCCCTGCGCCAGCAGCTCGACGCGCAGCAGAAGCACAACGCCCAGCTCCAGACTCAGCTCGCCGCTTTGACGGAGGAAAAGGACAAGAGCAAACTCAGCCTCGCTGATCTCGTGGCCTCGCACGGCGGACAGATCGCCGCCTTTGCCGCCGAGCGCGCGGGACTCGTGCGCGCCCGGGAGGAGACGCTCGCCGAAGGGGCCGCGACCGCCGCCGCCCACGGGCAGCAGATCGCCGCGCTGACCGCGCAGCGCGATGACCTGCTCCGCCAGCGCGGCGAGATGACCACGCACTTCGGGGCGGTGGCCGTCGCGCAGAAGGCGCAGCTCGCCGCGCTCAGCCGCGAGCGCGACAAGCTGCTCAAGGAACGCTCCAAGCCGTCGGTGCTTTTCTCGAACGTCAGCGATTCGCAGAAGAAGCAGATCGACACGCTCAGCCTCACCGCCGAGACGCTGCGCAAAGAGCACGCCGCCGCGCAAGCCCAGCTCGCGGAGATCAATGCCGAGCAGCAGAAGCACATCGCCTCGCTCGTCGAGCAGCGCGACCAGCTCGTGCGGGAGCACGAGGCCGCTCACGCGCGCCTCGGTGAAACCAACGACGCGCAGAAAAAGCAGATCGAAAACCTCGGGCGCGAGCGCGCGGCGGTCTTGCAGGAAAGGGAGCTGGCTCTGGCCCGCCTGAACGAGGTCAACACCGCCCAGCTTCAGCAGATCGAAGCGCTCAACACGCAGCGCGCGGCGATCTTGAAAGAGAAGGAAGAGGCGCACGCCCGGCTGGCGCAGATCAATGCGGCCCAGCAGGCGCAGATCGCTTCGCTGGAGGAGGCGCGCGGCGCTTTCGCCGAGGAAAGCGAGCGCACCATCGCCGGGCTCCGGCAGGTTCACGAGGGGCAGAAAAAGCATGTCGAAACGGCCGACGCTGAGCGTCTCGCCGCGGTCCAAGCCCGCGAGCAGGCGACTGCCGAACTGAAGCGCATCAGCGACACCCAGCAGAAGCAGATCGGCGAACTCCAGCAGCAGCGCGCGCAGCTCACCAAGGAGCGCGACCGGCTCGCCGCGAATCTCGCCAAGGTCACGGAGACGCACACCGAGGAAATGGAGGTGCTTTCCGTCGCCAAAACCACGCTGGCGCAGGAGCGGGACCAGTCGTTCGCGCAGTTCACACAGGCCGACGAGGTACAAAAGCACCAGATCGCCGCCCTCACCGCGCAGCGCGACGAGGTCATCCAAGAGCGCGACACCGCCCGCGCCGAAGTCGCCAAGCTGGCCGCGGCGAGCAAGGTGGAGACGACGGAGCGCAATGAACAGCGTGCGGCTGTGATCGCCGAGCGCGACGCTGCACTGACGCGTTTCGCCGAGGTCAATCAGGCGCAGATCAAACAGCTCGAGTCGCTGACCCAGGAGCGCGAGGCTTTGCTGATGGAGAAGGATGCCGCCCTCGCCCGGCTCATGGCCATCACCAACGTGCAGAAGGCGCAGATCGAAACGCTCTGCAAGGAGCGCGACACCGTGGTGCGGGAAAAACAGACGACCGTGGCCGAGCTGACCCGCCTGAACCAGGCGCAGACCCACCAGATCGCCGAGCTCGAGCGGGATTCGCTCGGGATCATTCAGAGGCACGACGAAGCGCTCAAGCAGCTCCACTCCGTCAACGCCACGCAACTCGACCAGATCGCCTCGCTGGACCGTCAGCGGCTCGAAGTGCTGGAACAGCGCGATGAGGCGCTGGCGCAATTCCAGCAGGTGAATGAGTCGCAGCTCATGAGCATCGCCCTTCTCTCCACCGAGCGCGACGGCCTGCTCCGCCAGCAGGAAGACGACGCCGCGAAGCGTGCGCAAATGCAGGAAAGAGACAGCTCCGCGATCAAGGAACTCGACCGCGAGCGGGAGGAGATTTCCAAGAAAGTGGCCGAGGCTCAGGCCGCGCGGAACGCCATGCAGCGGGAGCGCGACGAGGCGCTCGCCGTCCACGCCCGCGCGCGGGAAAATCACAAGCGCGAACTCGACAACCTCGCCCAGCAGCGCGAGACGCTGATCGACGAACGCGACCGCGCGCTCGTGAAATTGGAAACCATTTCCAACAACCGCGAAGGCGACCTCGCCGGCCTCGCGGAGATCAACGCCAAGCACAAGGAGGAGCTGGCCGGGATGGTCACGCAATTGAAGAAGACCGCCTCGGAACGCGACGAACTCATCGCCCGCCTCGACCGGCTCAAGGAAAGCCACAAGTCGCAAATCGACGAAGTCGTCCGCGAGCGGCTCAACGTCATCGAGGAGCGCGACAAGGCCACTGTCCGCCTGGAAAAGGCGCGCGAGGATTTGTCCACGAGCGAGGCGAACTTCGACACCGAGCGGCAGTATCTCATCAAGGAACGTGACAAGGTCTTTGCCCAGCTCGACGAAACCCGCAAAGCGCAGAAAGCGCTGGAGCAAACGCTCGACGAGAACTCCCCGCTCGCCCAGGAACTCGCCGTCGCGGAAAAAACGTGGCGCGCGCTCGACACCGGCAAAAACAAGGAAGCCGCGGCCAAGCTCGACAAGCTCTTTGGCAGCCTGCGGGCGCGACTGCGCGGCTCCCAGCAGCAGGTCACCGAGGTCAGCAAGCTCGAATCCTTCAAACTCACGCCGGCGGAGAAGCTCCTCGCCCGTCACAAATACGAACTCGGCAGCGAAATCTCCCGCGACAAGTCCATCGTGCTCTACCGCGCGAAGGACATGAATATCTCCCGCGAGGTCACCATGAAGCTCGTTGGCGACGACGCCGCCTCGCGTGACGCCGCCATCGCGCAACTCATCGCCGAGGCGCAGATGATCGGTCGCCTCGAGCATCCCAATATCCAGCCGCTGCACGAACTGAGCGTAGATGACTCGGGTCGCGCCTTCTACACGGCCAAGCCGATGAAAGGCTCCACGCTCGCCAAGATCCTCGACGATCTGCGCGCGAAAAAATCGAGCGCCCTTGTCGCCTTCGACCTGAAGAAAATCCTCTCCACCTTCCACGGCGTGTGCGATGCCGTCGCCTTTGCCCACTCGGAAGGAATCGTCCACGGACGCCTCAGCGCCGAGCACATCCAAATGGGCGACTACGGCGAAGTCCTCGTCACTGGCTGGGAGATGGGCCGCAAAATCCGCGAAGGCAACGTCAACCACTACGAAGCCGACGTCCGCGTGGACATCGCCGCCCTCGGCGACCTGCTCTACCACATCCTCACGCTCACTCCGCCGGCAGCGGACAAAAAGGAGGTTGCCAGCGCTCCGCACGCGAATTGGAAAATGCCGAAAGGCCTCTGGACGCTCACCCAGCAGATTCGCTCCAACCGCGGCGCCACCGCCTACCCGCGCGTCGCCAAGCTGCAAACGGAAGTCGAGGACTTCCGCGACGAACTCGGGCCACGCGGCGGCCGCGCCACCGCCTTCGACGTGCTCAAGCAGAGCGTGCAAAAGTGGCAGTAGTGCACGCCTCACGCGCGGCCCGGAAGCGGGTGTGGGATTTTTAACGCCGAGACGCAGAGGCGCGGAGGACGCCGAGGAGAAAGTGGAGAGTTCACCGTCCGGTGAGTCGAAAACTCAGCGCCCGGGAACCTCTGCGATCTCTGCGTCTTTGCCTGAAACCCGAACGCCGCGCTTGGAGGCCAACGGCCTCATCCAGGCCAGCCCGGGGCAACGCCCTGGGAACGACATCCATAGCGAGCGAGCCCTGAACGGGCGGGACAAACTCGTGCGCCCCACTTTGGGTCGCCCTTTCAGAGCGGGCGCGTTTTTTCACGCTTTCCCAGAGCGTGGGCTCGCCCGCCCACCATCCCTCACAGGTCCCCTCCACCTCCTCGACCCTGGGCTGGCTTGCCGTCGCACCTTTGGTGCTGAAATGCGGCGTTCGGGTTGAAATCGCCTCAAGAAACGCGATCCCTGCCAGGCCGCGCTGACGGTGCGAGTTCTTACTGCCGCCGGACGGAGGCGCTGGGTGCAGCGGCTCGACGACCGGGCGCGCGCCGAGGCGCGGGACTGCTGCGGAGTCCCCGCACCGGGGCCGGAGCCGGATGGCCGGCGGAGCGATCTGCGCCGGGGCTGGTATTGGGGCAGCCAGGCATTTGCGGAACGGATGCTCAAGGTGGGCGCGGCGGTGCTCAAGAAGCCGCGCCATCGCAGCGACCGGGCAAGCCCGGACCGGCGCGCGCACGGGGAACAGGAAGCCCGGCGGTTGCTGGCCGAAGGGACGGCGGTCGCCGGGTTGAGCGAGGCCGCCCTGAAGAAGCTGCCGGGAAGCGACCCACGGAAGGTGGCCATTGCGCGGTTGATTTGGGAGCAAACGGCCGTGGGCATGGCCTGGCTGGCGGCGCACCTTCACCTGCGCAGTGCAGCCAATGCCAGCCAGCAAATCCGCCGTCACCGCCAACAACCGCCCAAATTGTCAAAAGCCAGGCAACGATGGATGCTCCAGTCAAAAATGTTGCCTGCCCCCTATTTCCGCGTTCTCACCGTCCCCGGTGCGGCGGGCGTGAAAGTAAATTCCTAGCAGCAGCAGCAAGAATGCGGGTAAGACTTGATGCGGGTGCCATGAACCTGCTCCAATTTCTCGCGACTCGAATATCTGCCATGAAAAGACTGATCCCATTGATTGCTGCGTTCGCACTGGCTGGTGCGTTCGCAACTGCCCAGAAGCCCGCCGCACCCGAAGGCGCCGAGCCCGCGAAGCGCGAAAATGCCGCGCCGAAAGAGAAGGAAGGCGAGGCGAAGAAAGCTCCGGAAAAAAAAGCCGCTTCGGATCGCCCGCACGCGCCGGAGGAGGAGCCTACGGAGGCGAAATCGGCGCGTTCGCAGAAGGTTGCTCCGCCGCAAAATGGGGAGCGGATTGTTTTCATCGGGAACGGGCTTGCGGAGCGCGATGTGTGGCTGAGCCGGATGGAGCCGGAGCTGCACCTCCGCTATCCGTCGCACGAGCTTTGGGTGCGCAACATGGGCCGCTCGGGCGACACGCCGGGATTCCGTCCGCACCCTGCGCGCAATTCGCAGTGGGCTTTCCCGGGCGCGGAGAAGTTTCACCCGGACTTGCAGCAGCACAACGGCAAGGGGTTCTTTTCCACGCCGGACCAGTGGCTGACGTTCCTCAAGGCGGACACGATCGTGGCATTTTTCGGATACAACGAATCGTTCGACGGGCCGGAGCGCGTGGCGAATTTCGAGGCGGAGCTGGAGGCGTGGGTGAAGCACACGCTGAGCAAGGCCTACAACGGCAAGGAGGCGTCGCGCCTCGTTCTCGTGTCGCCGATCGCGTTTGAGGATCTTTCCGCGAAGCGCGATTTGCCGGATGGCAAAAAGGAGAACGCCAATCTCGCGCTCTACGCGGACGCGATGGAGAGGGTGGCGAAGGCGAACGGGCTGACGTTCGTGGACCTCTTTCGTGCCACGCTGGCGCATTACCCGAAGGCGAAGACGCCTTTTACGATCAACGGTTTCGCGCCGACGGAGGCCGGCTATGAGCTGCTCGGCGCGATGCTTGCAGACGGCATCTATGGCAAGCAGGCGCGGGCGTCGAAGGCTGATCCCGCCCTGGTTCACGCGGCGGTGAAGGACAAGGATTTCTTTTGGAACAACGACTACAACCTCGTGAATGGCGTGCATACGCACGGGCAGCGTTACAATCCGTTCGGCCCACAGAATTACCCGGACGAAGTCGCGAAGACGCGCGAGCTGGCGGCGCTCCGCGATGCGCTGATCCACGCGGTGGCGCAGGGTAAAAAGAAGGATCTCGCGGTGGATGATTCCAAGACACGCCCGCTGCCGCCGGTGCCGACCAATTTCAAACCGAAGGATGCGAAGACGGGTAGCGTGGAGTATCTCGAAGGGGAGGCGGCGCTGAAGAGTTTCACGATGGCGCCGGGGTATAAGGTCGAGCTGTTTGCGTCGGAGAACGAGTTTCCGGATCTGGCGAATCCGGTGCAGATGGCCTTCGATGACAAGGGCCGCCTGTGGGTCGCGGTGATGCCGACTTATCCGCACTTCAAGCCCGGCGACGCGCGGCCCAACGACAAGCTGATCATTCTCGAGGATTCGAACGGCGATGGGAAGGCGGACAAGCAGACGGTCTTCGCGAGCGGGCTGCATCTGCCCATTGGTTTTGAGATCGCGCCGGAGGGCGTGTACATTTCGCAGGAGCCGAATCTTTGCCTGCTCGTAGATGACAACAAGGACGACAAGGCGGACCGCATGGAGATCCTCGCGAGCGGCTTTGATTCGCACGACACGCACCACGCGATCTCCGCTTACTGCGCGGATGCGAGCGGCGCGTTTTACCTGTCCGAGGGGCGCTTCCTGCACAGCCAGGTGGAGACGCCGTATGGCCCGCGCCGGTGCAATGACGGCGGCACGTGGCGCTTCGATCCGAAGAGCGCGCGGCTTGAGCGGCACATCCAGACGGACGTGCACAATCCGTGGGGCTACTCGTTTGACCATTGGGAGCAGGGCTACCTTTCCGACGCGTCGAGCGGGGAGAATTGGTGGTCGCTCCCGATTGCCGCGAAAGTGCCCTATGGCGTCGAGATACCAAAAGTCGGCGAGTTTGCGCGGAAGCGTTCGCGGCCCACGAGCGGCGCGGAGTTTGTGTCGTCGCGGCATTTCCCCGACGACGCGCAGGGCGACTTCATGATCTGCAACTCGATCGGTTTCCTCGGGATCAGCTTCCACGATATCCACGAGGACGGCTCGGGCTTTTCCGGCAAGGTGCAGCGCACGGATTTGATGTCGTCGAACGATCGAAACTTCCGCCCCGTGGACCTCGAGTTCGCGCCGGACGGCTCGCTGTATGTCGCGGACTGGCACAACGCCCTCATCGGCCACATGCAACACAACGCCCGCGATCCGAGTCGCGACCGCAGCCACGGCCGCATCTACCGCATCACGTATCCCGAACGCCCGCTCGTGCAGCCCGCGAAGGTCGCCGGCGGAAGCATCCCGGAGCTTTTGGAAAATCTGAAGCTGCCCGAGTATCGCACCCGCTACCGCTCCCGCCGCGCCCTGCGCGCCTTCCCCTCGAGTGAAGTCATCCCCGCCGTGAAAGCGTGGTCCGCGAAGCTCGACATAGCCGACCCGCAGTATGAGCACCACCTTTGCGAAGCGCTCTGGGCCACGTGGGCGCAGGGCAAGCCGGACGCCGCGCTGCTCGCGCAGCTCCTTGCCGCGAAAGACCACCGCGCCCGCGCCGCAGCCGCCGAGGTGCTGCACTTCGACTTCCGCAAATTCCCCAACGCCACCGAACTCCTCATGAAAGCCGCCAACGACGCGCACGGCCGTGTGCGCCTCACCGCCATCGTCACCGCCTCGTGGATGGACAACGCCGACGGTGCGCGCATCGCGCTCGAAGCGCTCAAGCACCCGCTCGACCGCTGGATGGGCCCGGTCACGAAGCTCGTCCTCACCACCACGCTCAAGGACGACATCGCCGCCGCGGAAAAAGCCGGCCAGCTCGCGCTCGCCGACAACCCGAACGCGCGCGACTTCCTTGCCGGGAAATTCATCATCGAGAACGCCGCGAAGTCCGATGCGGAGAAAGCTTTCGGCCCCACGCGCAAGCTCACGCCGGACGAGGAGAAGATCTACAAGCTCGGCAAATCCGTCTATGCGCGCGACGCGCACTGCGCCACCTGCCACCAGCACAATGGCCAGGGCCTGCCGAAAATATACCCGACCCTCGGCAAGTCCGAGTGGATCGAAGACGACGAGCGCCTCATTAAAATCGCGCTCAAAGGCCTGTGGGGAAACATCACGGTGAACGGCGAGCTGTTCGACACCACCAAAGGCGTCCCACCGATGACCGGCTTCGCCGGCATGCTCAAGGACGAAGAAATCGCCGCCGTCCTCAGCTACGTCCGCCAGTCCTTCGGCAACGCCGGCAGTTTCATCACGCCCGAGGCCGTGGCCAAAGTGCGCGAGGCCACGAAGGACCGCGTGAACTTTTACCTGGTGGATGAGATTCTAAAGGAGCACCCGCTGAAGCCAGCGAAGTAGGTTCCCATCGAAGGCGCAGCTCCTATTCGGCCGTCTCCTGTTTGGGCGAAAGGGGGCGCTGCGAGAATCTCGGTGCGCCCGTGAAGCGCGCCTCAACGCGGGTGAGAGCCCCGTCGGTGCAATTAGACGGTTCAGCACCGCAGACCGTGCCAACTGCGTCGCCGCGAGGCGGGGTGGGGAGTAGGCATGGAGTCGAACCGGCAGGTCGCAATGAAATTGAACCCCATCAATGAGCCTCGAAATAGTACTCCCGCCGGAGTTGTTGCGAAAACTGGACCGGGCCATCGGAAAATGAACGAGCTTCTAAAGCTGACCCCGCTCTTCTCCAAAAAAGAGCGCTCGTTTGGAGTAAATCAACGGTAGTTGTTGCCGGTGGCCGATCCATAAACCCGAACCAATACCCGTCCGACCGATGAAACAAACTCTGAAAACCACCCTGGCCAGCCTGGCGCTTTTTGTCGCGGGTCCACTAGTGAGCACGCCGGCACGCGGCGCGGATTCCCCCGGTGCGGCGCCCCTTCCTTACCCGGGGGCGTTGCAAGAGGCCGGGGTGACGGTGTCGAAGATGTCCGACGGGCAAAGCGAGAGCCTCATTATTGGCAATGGTGATCTTTATGGGATTGCCTGGGAGAAGGAGGGCGGCCTGTTCCTCCGGATCACCAAGAACGATGTTTGGGATGCACGGGTGGATACATCCAAGGATGGCCCTATGCCCAAGGTGAATATCCGAACCAGGGCGGTGATTGGTTCGAAGGGGGCTCCTCCAAGCTACGATGCAAATTCATTTCCAGAGCCAGTGTGCGCGGCGGCGCTCCGTATCGGGAAGTCGCCCGTGGCCCAAGGAGCCTTGGATTTGCAACGTGCGGTTGCTACCATCACTTCGAGCAACGGCGGGAAGACTGATCTGCGTGTATTGGCCGATAGGAACGTTCTCCTCATTAACACCAAGGAGTCGGTGAGCATTGATCCTGGCCGTGGGGGGCAAAGCGGAACGACCAACGGCGTTGCGTGGCTGCATGTCACATTGCCGGGCGACCTCGATTACAAGGGCATGCAATACTGCGTGGCAGTCGCGAGTGAAGGCAGCACGAAAGTGGTCTCTTTGGTTACCTCATTTGACATCAGCACGGGAGATGTGCGTTCGGCCGCTATCGCGCTGGCTGCCAAGGCTATGGCCGATGCGACTGGGTCACAGGAGCAGTTGATCGCCGGACATGAGAAGGCATGGCGCGAGTTTTGGGCACGCAGCGGAGTGGAGCTGGGTGACCGCGACTTGCAACACTGGTGGTATCGGATGCTGTATTTTGCGAGGACCATTTCCCAACCTGGCGGACGATTTCCGGCAGGGATCATGCCTCCGCTGGCAACCGACAAGACCCCCTGGCACGCGGATTTTCATTTCAATTACAATTCATGGCAGCCCTTTTGGTCGGTCATTTCCCCCAATCATCCGGACCTTGCCGACCCCTGGATCTCGTATATCAACAGCTTGCTGCCGCGGGCCCAATGGCAGGCCAAAGAAGTCTTCGATTGCGAGGGAGTCTTTTACTCGATCAGCCAATTCCTGCATGAACCAGATCCTGCCGTTTGCAAGAGCGTCAACAAGCGGGCGCTCTTCATGAATCCCTGGGGAATGACCATCGGCATGGTCGGGATGACTGCGCAGAACCTGTGGCACAAGCATCTGTGTGATCCTGACCGTGCTTATCTGGAGGCGAAGATCTACCCGAGCCTTCGCGAAGCGGCGCGATTCTATCTGTCGTTCATGAAACAGTGCGGCAAGGACGCCGCTGGGAGAATACGGCTCGGCCCGTCGTTCAGTCCTGAACATGGTGCCGTGGGAATTGACAATTGTCCTTTTGACATTGCCTATGTGCATTACACCTTCAACGCCTTTGACAAGGCGTCGAAAGAACTTGGCAAGGACCGCGCCCTGGCTGCGGAGTGCCTGGCCATGAAAGCCCTGCTCGCGGATTATCCGGTGGCGCTTGATCCCAATGGCAAGCCGGTCGTGGTGGATTGGGCTGGCTGCAAGTACAAGGAGGTGGAAAAGCATAATCTCACCGTGCCTGTAGTGCCGGTATTTCCCGCGGAGCAGGTCACTTGGTTCTCTCCCGAGCCGATCAAGGACCTGTTTCGCCGCACCATCAGAGACATCACGTACGGCGACGCTAACTCACACGTTGTGTTTCCCATTGCCAAAGCGCGGCTCTCCATGCGGGAGGCAGTTCCGGAAATGAAGGCGTGGTTCAAAAGCCGGGAATTACCCAACGGCCTGTTTGTCTGGCAGGGACACGAGCACGGCACGTTCATGCCGGAGAGCATTGGCGTGGCGGCCGTTGTTACCGAATTCCTGATGCAGAGCGTTGGCGACATCATCCGGGTCTTTCCCTGCTGGCCGAAGGAACAGAACGCGAAATTCACTAATCTGCGAGCCCAGGGCGGATTTCTCGTTTCGGCGGAACAGATGGACGGCAAGGTAAAGAAACTGAAAATCACCTCGACCGTCGGAGGGACACTTCGGGTGCTGAACCCGTGGTCGGGCCAAGTGGTCGAGCGTGCGACACAGCCGGGACAGCGAGTGACTTTCGACAGCCCGGAAGGAGCATAAAGGGAAAGACACATTTTTACTTTGCGCTCCCGCACCGCGACGCCCCCTCCGTCTCGTGATCACCCGCCGTCCACCGAAACGGAGTTGCGCCCTTTCTCATTCACTCCAAATCCAAACTGTTGAGCATTTTGCACACATGCACGGACTGACCCGAATGGCACTAAGATAAGACGGATTTAGGATGGATTTATCTCGGCTGGCGGGGTGAAAAACGGTAGGTAAAAGCATGTCGAACAAGACCCCGTTTTTCAAGGCCTTTGGACCCCTGCTTTTTGGCCGTCCGGCGCGGCGGACGTTGCAGAAACTAAGTCGGCTCAACTCCCTCCAAGAACTCTACGAGATCTTTGGACACCTCTTGCCGGAGCGGTTGTTGGCGGCGACGGAGAACGGGGTGAATAGTCGGGATCGGCTCTTCAGCACCCAGGTGACCTTTTGGGCTTTTGCCGCGCAGATATTGAGTCCCGGAACGGCTTGCCGAGAGATGGTGCGCCGGGTGGAGGCGTGGTGGCAGGAGACGATGGGTTCGGAGCAGGCGCCGAGCGGTTCGACGAGCGCTTATTGTCAGGCGCGGGCACGGCTGGACCCGGTGGCACTGGAACTCATTGGTGCCGAGATCGCCTGGAACCTGGAGAAGAATGTCCTGAGCGAGGAGCGTTGGTTACAGGGGCGCTCCGTGAAGATCGTCGACGGCACGGGGATCAGCATGCCCGATACGCCGGAGAACCAGGCGCGGTGGCCCCAGTCCTGCGAACAACAGCCCGGTTGCGGCTTTCCCGCGATGAAGCTGGTCGGGCTTTTTTCCCTGGGCAGCGGAGCGCTCCTGCAGACGGCCACTGGCAACAAACACGTCCATGAAAGCACGCTCTTCCGGACCCTGTGGAGCAAGCTGCAACCGGGCGACATTGTCCTGGCCGACCGTGGCTTTTCCTCCTACGCCGCGCTCGCCGGCCTCCTGGCACAGCGCGGGGTCGACAGCGTCATGCGGCTCCACCAGATGCGGAAAGCGGACTTTCGCACCGGGCGCCGTCTGGGTCCGGAGGACCGGCTCGTCGTCTGGCAGAAGCCGAAACGCACCGAGGCCTGGAGCGAGGAGGAGTTCGCGGCCCTGCCCGAAACGCTGACCTTGCGCATGATCCGGCTGCGCGTCGCCACCCCAGGCTTCCGCACCCAGAGCGTCGTCTTAGTCACCACGCTCCTCGATGCGGAGGCTTACCCTGCCGAGCAATTGCGGGAACTCTACGGACGCCGTTGGCAGGTGGAGTTACACTTTCAGCAAATCAAAACCCACCTGGCCATGGATGTCTTGCGGTGCAAAAGCCCGGCCCTCATCGAGCGCGAAGTGCGCATGCACCAGATCGCCTACAATCTGGTGCGCAGCCTCATGCAACGCAGCGCCCATCTCCATCGCGTCTCGCTGCGCCGCCTCAGCTTCAAGGGGACGCTCGATACCTTACGGCATTGGTCCGTCCTGGTGGCCGCTGAGACCACCCCGCGCGCGCAGCAGACCCTCATCGATCACATGCTGGCGCGGATCGCGGGCGATCCGGTGCCGGAGCGTCCCGGACGGAGCGAACCACGCGCGAAAAAACGCCGCGGGAAAAACTATCAACTGCTCACCAAACCACGAGGCCAGACGGGCAATTTGCCCCGCCGCAATCGAGCCAAGGTAAAACAGCCTAAAAGGGTCTTATCTTAGTGCCATTCCGGACTGACCCGAATGGCGCTAAGTTAAGGCCTGTTTTCAGAGTAAACACCCCGAGCGGCTTATCTCAAAAGCTCCTTATCTTAGCGCCATTCCGGACTGACCCCATTTTCGCTCCATTTGCGCTTCGGAAACTGGAGGGATGCCGATGAAAAGGAGCGAAATTCTAGCAGCGACCCATTTGTCCTTCGGCGAAATCAGCGGCGATGGTCCCGCGCAGGTTGTTCGAGGCGCGCTTGAGGCCTTCGTTGGCCACGAGCGGTTTGGTGGAGTCGGGTTGTGAGTTCATGCTGCTTTGAGGGCG
>CAIQUL010000076.1 GCA_903874975.1 uncultured Chthoniobacter sp.
CGCCGCCACGCGCTCGTCGCGCGCAAACGCTTTCTCCAGCGCCTGCGCCGCACGGACGTGGCCGGTGCCCGCACTGACAGAAAGAAGGAGGACGCGCTGCCGCTGTGACATGTCGCGGATGCTGGCAGGCGGCCCACCGCCGGCCAACGGGAAAACGCGCGGACTTTCTACGCGATGATGTCGCGCAGGACGTGGCCGCCCACGTCGGTGAGGCGGAAGTCGCGGCCGTTGAAACGGTAGGTGAGCTTTTCGTGATCCAGCCCGAGGAGGTGCAGGATGGTCGCGTGGAGGTCGTTGACGTGGACCCGGTTTTCGACCGCCTTGTAGCCGAACTCATCGGTCGCGCCGTAGTGGAAACCGCCGCCGCGCGTGCCGCCGCCCGCCATCCAAATCGTGAAGGCATGCGGATTGTGATCGCGGCCGCGGGAGCCTTGCGAATCGCTGGTGCGACCGAATTCCCCGCCCCAGACCACGAGCGTGGAGTCCAGCAAGCCGCGCGCTTTCAGATCGGCGAGCAAGGCAGCGGCCGGCTGGTCGGTCGCGGCGGCGCACGAGCGGTGGTTCGTCTCGATGTTGTCGTGGCCGTCCCACGGCACGTCGTCCACCGAGCCGTCGCCGCCGGTCCCGCGGCCGGCAAAAATCTGGATGTAGCGCACGCCCCGCTCCACGAGGCGGCGGGCGATGAGGCACTGGCGGCCAAAGGTATCGGTGTTCTTTTCGCCGACGCCGTAGAGCTTCCGGGTGGCGTCGCTTTCGCTCTGGAAATCGAGCGCCTCGGGCGCGGCGGTCTGCATGCGGTAGGCCAGCTCGAAGCTATTGATCCGCGCGCTGAGGTCGGCCTGCGCCGGACGGGCCTGGGCGTGCGCGCCGTTCACTTCGCGCAGCATCTCGAGCGCGCTCCGCTGCTGTTCGTCGGTCTCGTCCTTGGCCCGCAGCACGTTGTCGATCGCCTCCTTCCGGCGCGCATCCAGCGCCATGGCCTGGTAGGTTTTGGGCAGAAATCCCGCCGACCAGATCTGGTCGTCGCCGCGGGGTTTGCGGTCGTGCATGACCACGAAGGCCGGGAGGTTTTGGTTCTCCGTGCCGAGGCCGTAGGTGACCCACGCGCCCGCGCTGGGCCGGCCGGGAATGTTCGTCCCGCACATCAGCTCGATGGACGCGGGTGCGTGGTTGTTCCCTTTCACATAGCAGGAATGGATGAACGTCATGTCGTCCACATGCCGCGCCATGTGGGGCAGGATGTCGGAGACCCACGTGCCGCTTTGGCCATGCTGCTGCCAGCCGAAGGGCGATTTGAGCAGCTTGCCGCTGGTCGTGAAAAATCCGGTCTTCGGATCGCTGCCCGGCAGCACCTGCCCGCTGCGCTTTTGCAGCTCGGGCTTGTAGTCGAAGGTATCCATGTGCGACGGCGCGCCCGTCATGAAAAGCCAGATGACGGCCTTCGCGCGCGGCGCGAAAACCGGGGTTTTGGGCAGGAGCGGATTGACCGCGGTGGCGGCGCTCGTCTGCTCGTTCAGCAGTGCGGCCAGCGCGAGCGAGCCGAACCCCTGCCCGACTTGCTGGAGAAATTTGCGGCGCGTGGGGAGGATGAGTCCTCCGGGTGTTTCGTGGTTGAACATGGCGGGCGAGTTTTTGGCGGATGAAAGGGGTGCGCGGCTAGTCGACGTAGATGAACTCGTTGGACGCGAGCGCCACGTGGCACGTCGCGGCGAGGGCCTGCGCGGCGGCAGCGGCGGCGCGCTCGGGATCGGCTCCGCCGAGGGCCGCCTTTTGCGCCAAAAAATAGCCCTCGTATTTCGCCCGCTCGGCGGCCGTCGGCGGACGGGAAAAGGCGATCTGGAACAGCTGCGCGATCGCCGCTTCCGGCGTGGCGCCTTTGGCCAGCGCGCGTTGGGCGAGGCGGCCGGCCATGTCGCGGACGAAGGGAGAATTCAGCATCGTGAGCGCCTGCGTCGGCACGGTGGTCGCTCCCCGGTCGCCGATGCTGCGGGTCGCATCCGGCGCGTCAAAGAGCGTCAGGAACGGAACGAGTTCGCTCCGCCGGACCCGCAGGTAAACGCTGCGGCGCGGCGACTCGACGACATTCACGGGCGGCCCGTACATCTGCGGGTCGAGCTTTTCTCCCACGCTGAGCAGCGCGTCGCGGATGGCCTCCGCCTCGAGCCGCCGCGCCGGCACCTGCCAGACCAGTTGGTTGTCCGGATCGCGCTGTTGATTCTGCGCGTTCACATCCGCGCCCTGTTGATACGCGGCGGTGAGCATGATCAGGCGATGCAGCGGCTTCAGTTTCCAGCCGCCACGGATCAGTTCGCCCGCGAGATAGTCGAGCAGTTCCGGATGCGTTGGCGCGCGCCCCTGGACGCCGAAATCATTGACCGACGCGACGATACCCTGCCCGAAATGCTGCTTCCAGACGCGGTTCACGATCACCCGCGCGAGCAGGTGTCCGGCTCCGGCCTCGGCGTCCGTCATCCAGTTCCCGAGCGCCACGCGCGGGTCGAGGTCCGGCGGCGCGAGCCAGCGCTCCGGCTCCTTCGTCGCCAGCACCTGGATGAATCCCGGCGTCGCCTTGCGCTCCTGTGTTGACTGCCAGATAATACCAGCCAATTCCGAGAGGTACAAAGGCAAGGGCTGCCATCATAATGCCAGGAATGGTTTCGCACCCCGTTAGAGAATAGCGGAGAATGGGGAAAAGGATTGAGAGTGTGATGCCCACAATGAGAGCAGCAACTGCACGTGCCTTTCGGTTCGCAACTAATTCAGGGTTGGCACCTCCCAGAGGACCTTTTGTGGCAAGATACATTGCATTCTGGATAAAATAGGAGATGAAGAAGAAGAAGTTTGCCATCCAGAAACTGGGGCACACATTTGTAAGATCTTCCTTATTAAAAGGTATCCAGGATACCCCAGGGATGAGTGTACAGACATCGGATTTTTTTACACTTGACCACGATTTATCTAGCACATAACTCGATGCGAAGTTGAGAAAGGTTGCAAGAACAGGAACAACCGTGATGTGGCCGAGAAAGAGGATAATGAGCCCCACATTTCCCAGGGCCACCGACATAAATCCAAGAAAGAGGATAATCATGAGCGGAAGAGACATAAAGGAGTGAAGAAC
>CAIQUL010000077.1 GCA_903874975.1 uncultured Chthoniobacter sp.
CGCATCGCCGAACTCACCACCGAGATCGCGAAGTTCGAGCGCTCGCCATTTTCCGTGAACGAGGAGCCATGAAAAAGAAGCCGGCGCCGCTCTATCGAAAGAAGTCCTTGCGGGATGTGACTACGCGTGACCACATTGGCGTGATGAAAGCATCACGATCATCAGTCCTGCACGGCACGGACGACGCAACAGCTCCTTCGGTCGTGCGTGAACTCACCGAATTACCAGGTGTCGGACACACCATCAGCGTGCGGGCGGCGAAGGCGCATTTGTCCGGCTTGCTGGAGGCCGTCGCCGCCGGGCGGGAGGTGGTCATCACGAGCGATGGCGTGCCCAAGGCGCGACTGGTGCCGATGAGCCACAAGCGTGAGCGGAAGGTTTTCACCGGGACCTGGGAGCACCTGGCGCGCATGCCAAAGTGGAATGGCGGGCCGACCGCCGAAGAATTGGTTCGTGAAGATCGCGACTCTCGCGGCTGGTGATGTATCTCGATAGCTCGATCATCGTGAAGTTGCTCGTGGACGAACCCGAGACCAAAGCGCTGGTCACGGCGCTCGTTGGGCAGGCGCTTTCCTCCTGCGAATTGGCGATCCCCGAGGTGCGTTCGGCGCTGTTCGGCAAAGAACGTGAGAAGTGCATTTCCACGGCGCAGCGTGAGGCGGCGTGGCGACTTTTTCTTGATCGTGTGCGATCCCAGGAAATCGAACTCTATCCGGTGAGCAGCACCACTCTGAGCAAAGCGGCGCAGGTCATGGAGCGTTGCCATCCCGCCGTGGCGCTGCGCACACTCGACGCCATCCACACGGCGGCGTGCGACCTCGCGCAAGACTTCCCGCTTTGCACCACCGACAAGCGAATGCGCGACGCGGCGGCCTTGCTCGGTATTCCCATTTTCCCCGCGGAGGAAAACGTCTAAAGGTAATGCCCAAGCTCTACGAATATTTTGGCCTCTACGTGCTGTTCTACTCGAACGAGCATGAGCCGATTCACGTCCATGGCATTGATCCAGACGGACGCGAAATGAAGGCCGAGATCATTGTGAAAGATGGGAAGATAGTCCGCATCCGATACCTCGTTGTCGGAAATGTAGCGCCGCTGGCGGGCCGGTGCTTGAGGGATTTCAAGGCGCTTGTTTCGGCCAAGGCCGACGACATTGTGAAAAAGTGGGTCGATTTTTTTGTCCTGAAAAAGCCGGTGAAAACCGTGCGCATCACCAAACGCCTCGCATGAGCACAGCCACTCAGCACTACATCAGCATCACCACGGTCCATTACGTCGATGGCCTGCGACTGCGCATCGCCTTCGATGACGGTGTGGAGCGCGTCGTGGACTTCGAGCCATTCCTCTCGAAGTCGCTGCATCCCGAGATCCGCAAATACCGCGACAAACGCCGTTTCAGGAAATTCACCGTCGATCGCGGCCACCTCCACTGGAACGACTACGAACTCATTTTCCCCATCGCCGATCTCTACGCCGGTCATATCTCCTAACTCGCACTCACCTTTCCCATGCCCAACCATAATCCCAACGAAAAAGTCCTGCCCATGAACGTGGCCGAGGAGATGTCGAAGTCGTTCCTCGACTACTCCATGTCCGTCATCATCAGCCGCGCGCTGCCCGATGCGCGCGACGGGCTGAAGCCTTCGCAGCGGCGCATCCTCGTCACCATGAACGACCTCGGCGTGCTGCCGAATCGCAAGCACATCAAGTGCGCGAAAATCGTCGGCGACACCATGGGTAACTACCATCCGCACGGCGACCAGGCGATTTACCCGACGCTCGTCCACATGGCGCAGCCCTGGGCGATGCGCGACATGCTCATTGATGGGCAGGGAAATTTCGGCAGCGTCGAGGACGATCCTCCCGCGTCCATGCGTTACACCGAGGCGCGCTTGCGGCACCTCGGCGCGGCGCTGATGGACGACATGGACAAGGCGACGGTCGATTTCGTCCCGACCTACGACGAGCGGCTGATGGAGCCGGTGGTGCTGCCCGCGGCGTTCCCGAACCTGCTCGTCAATGGCGGCACCGGCATCGCGGTCGGCATGGCCACAAACATCCCGCCGCACAATCTCAGCGAGTGCATCGACGGCATCTGCGCGCAGATCGTGGACCCGGACATCACGCTCGACGGGCTCATGCAGTTTGTGAAAGGGCCGGACTTTCCGACCGGCTGCGTCATCCAGGGCGGCGCGGGCATCCTCTCGTATTTCCAGACCGGCAAAGGCGCGGTGCGCGTGCGCGGCCAGGCAGGGATCGAGGAGCTGAAAGGCGGGCGCGAGCAAATCATCATCACGGAGATTCCCTTTAACGTGAAGCGCAACGAACTGGTCAAGCGCATCGCCGACCTCGTGAACGACAAGGTCCTCGGGGGCATCAGCGACGTGCGCGACGAGTCGGACGAACTCACGCGCGTGGTCATCGAGATGAAGCGCGACGGCAACCCGAAGGTCATCCTCAACAACCTCTTCAAGCACACCGCGCTGGAGTCCTCATTCAGCGTGAACATGCTGGCCATCGATCACGGCCGGCCGCGGCTGCTCGGGCTGAAGGACGCCATCACCTGCTACATCGAGCACCGGCGCGAGATCGTCCTGCGCCGCACGCGCTTCCTGCTCGAGGCGGCGGAAGTCGAAGCCGAGAAACTCGAAGGTTATCTCATCGCGCTCGCGAATCTCGACGACTTCATCCGCATCATCCGCGACTCGCGCGACCGCGACGACGCCAAGGGCAAACTCCTGGCGCTCTCGTGGACGCAGCCCGCCGTCGAGCAACTCGGCATCCTCATTCGTTCCGAAGCGCGCATCATCAATGGGCAATACAAGTTCACCGAAAAACAGGTCGGCCACATCCTCGACCTGCGCCTTTACCAGCTCACCGGGCTCGAGCGCGAGAGCATCAAGGGCGAATACGACGCGTTGCTCGAAACGATCAAAGACCTCATGGACATCATCGCGCGCGAAAAGCGCGTGCTGACCATCATCACCGACGAGCTGCGCGAGATTCAGAAAAAATATGGGACCCCGCGGCGCACGCAGATCGTCCCCGCCGAGGGCGAGATCAGCATTGAGGATCTCATCGCCAATGAAGGCGTCATCGTCACGCTCACGCACAACGGCTTCATCAAGCGCACCGCCGTTTCCGCCTACCGCGCCCAGCGCCGCGGCGGCAAAGGCGTCATCGGCATGACCGCGCGCGAGGGCACGAGCGAGGAGGACGCCGACGATTTCGTGGAGCACCTCTTCACCGCGACGACGCACGACTACCTCATGTTTTTCACTACGGATGGCCGCTGCTACGTCGAGCGCGTCTATGAAATCCCCGAAGGCTCCCGCGCCAGCAAAGGCCGCAGCATCGCGAACCTGCTCGAGCTTCGCCCCGAGGAAAAAATCGCCGCGACCATCCGCGTGCAGGGCCAGAAAGAGGAGACGGACACGTGGACCGACAAGCTGCACATCGTCTTCGCCACGCGCAGCGGCATCGTGAAAAAATCGAACCTCTCGGATTTCAAAAACATCCGGAAGGGCGGAATTATCGCCATCCAGATCGAAAAGGGGGACTGCCTCATCGACTGCAAACTCACCGGCGGGCTCGACGAAATCGTGCTCATCACCCATGAGGGCATGAGCATCCGCTTCAACGAAGAAGAGCTGCGCGACCAAGGCCGCAACACCGTCGGCGTCTGGGGCATCCGCCCGGACAAGGGCGACTTCATCGTCGGCGTCGCGCTCGTGAACAAGGACGCGATGCTGCTCGTGGCCGGCGAGAACGGCCTCGGCAAGCGCACGACCTTTGAGGAATACCGCCTGCAAAGCCGCGGCGGCAAAGGCGTCATCACCATGAAAACCACCGACCGCACCGGCGGCGTGGCCGGCGCGCTCACCGTGCGCGAGGCCGACGAACTCATGCTCATCACCAACAAGGGCAAGATGGTCCGCACCCGCGTCGCCGAGATCCGCGAAACCGGCCGCAACGCCCAAGGCGTGAAACTCATCGACATGCGCGAAGGCGAAATGCTCTCCGGCATCGCCCCCGTGGTCCGCGACGAGGAGGAAGAACCGACCGCGGGCGAGGCCTAACCGACGTGCCTTTTCGCTCGCCACGCCCCGGGTGGTCGGTAGCCTCCGGCGCTCTTATGAAAAGGTTTGCCATCATCCCGCTCTGCGTCCTCGCTGTGCTCGCCACGGCGTGTGAAAAACATCCCGCTTCCGCGCTCCCGCCGGCGCACGGGGCCGGAGACCATCACGGCGAGGCCAAGGGCGAACACGGGCACGCGGCCAAGCCGGCCGAGCACGCGGAGGCTCCGAAGCAGGAAGCCGCCAAGCCCGGCGAAGCGCCGAAGTTTTTTCCCGACGGCAAAGCGGAGAGCAAATAGCCCCGCGCTGTGAGCGACCGCCCGACTCCGCCGCCGGATCCGCGCGGGCGCTTGGTGCGGAGTTTCGGCTGCGCCTTTCGCGGGCTGGGCTTCCTCGTCCGCACGCAGGCCAATGCGCGCATCCACGCCGCGGCCACGGTGCTGGTCGTGGTGGCGGGATTCGCTCTCCGGATTTCGCCGAGCGAATGGTGCGCGATCCTCGCTGCGAGCGGGCTCGTCTGGCTGGGAGAAGGGCTGAACACCGCCATCGAGACGCTCGCGGATCTCGTCTCGCCCGGGCCGCATCCGCTGGCGGGCCGCGCCAAAGATATTGCCGCGGGTGCCGTCCTCTGCGCCGCCCTCGCGTCCCTCGCGATAGGCGTCGTCGTTTTTCTCCCGCACCTCGCGGAGCTGGTGGCGCGGTGACCGGGCTCCGCGTTTTGACCGGCTGCCGTTTCGCGCAGGCCACCGCCGCCGCCGCTGCGATCATCGAGGCGCAGGGCAGCACCATCCCGCGCGAAGCCCGGCAAACCATTTCTTCCGCCGCCCGCCGCCCCTGACGGCGTGCGGAAGCACGGCTGGCCAGATGTTGCGGAGCGTGGCCGACGGCGCGATCCTCCGGCCTCTCCACTTTGAAAGCGCTCGTTTTCACTCTCGTCGCTCTGCTGGCCTCTTGGGAAATCCCGACGCGGGCGGCTGATCGCCCAGTGCTGTCGCTCGCGGAGCTGGCCGGGCGGGCGGAGCTGAAAGCGATGTGGTCGGGTAACGGTCGCGACCAGCTCTCGCTGGCGGTGACCAACGCGTCTGGCGCGGGGGTCACGGTGGCGGTTCCGTCCGGACTCATCGCCGCCAACACCACGGGCGACAACCGGCTCATCGTGCTGCGCGCGGCGCAACTCGCCGTCGGGCCTGGGGCCACAGCCACGGTCGCGCTGCCCGTCGTGGCTTTGGCGCCCAAGAATACGCTCGCCGTGCAGCCCTACCGGACGACACCCGACGCCGAGCCTCGCCTCGCCGAGCTGTTGAAATATCTCACCGACCAACCCGACGTGCCGCGGGCCACAACGCAGCTCGTCACGCTCGCCCTTGTGGACGACGTGACCTTTGCGCAATGGCAGCGCTTTCTCGCGCCCCAGCGGACAGGCGAATCGTCCGGACAGACGCACCCGACGCCGGTCGAGGTCACCCAGGCCATCGATGCGTTCGGCCTGCTGCGCCGCCTCGCTCCGGAGAAAACCTTCGCGCTCGCCACCGACGCCGAACTCAAGTTTCGCGCGCTCCGCAACCCCTGGTGCCGCGCCAAAGCCACCCAGCTCTACGGGATCGCCCTGCCGACGAGCGACGGCGCGGTGCCGCCCGACCTCGGCCAGCTTCTCCATCTCAAACCCGGCGATAATTGCCCCGTCTGCCGCCAGCGGAGCGAGATGCAAACCCCGGCCGGTCCATAGGCGCGTTGTGAGTTTCACGACGCAGGTGGTTTGACCGGCGCTGCCCGCGACGGGTGTGCAGCGGGATGCCCTGGCATCGCGTTCGGCGGGCTTTCTGTTTGCGAATGTGGCGATCGAGGTGGTTCACTCGCGCCATGTTTTTCGTCACCATCCTCGGCAGCGGCAGTGCGGGAAACTGCGCGCTGGTGGAGACGGCGCAGACGCGGCTGCTCATCGATGGCGGGCTGAGCGCGCGGCAGATCGGGGCGCGGCTGGCGCTCTGCGGCGTGAACCCGCTGGAGATCGACGGCATCCTGCTCACGCACGAGCACGGCGATCACGCGGGCGCGCTCGATGTGTGGTGCAAAAAGTTTTCCACGCCGATCTTTTGCAACCGCCTGACCGCCGAGGTGCTGCAACGCGACCGCCCCGAGCTGCGCAAGGACTGGCGGCTGTTCGTGACCGGCAGCGCGTTCACGATCAAGGACATCACCGTCGAGACGTTCCCTGTGCCGCACGATGCGGTGGAGCCGGTGGGTTTCGTGCTGCACCACGGCGCGGAGGCGCTCGGCGTGCTGACGGATCTCGGGCAGGCGACGAAGCTCGTCCACGAGCGCATGCGCGCCGCGCAGACGGTGCTCATCGAGACGAATCACGACGAGAAGCTGCTGCAAAACGACACCAAGCGGCCGTGGTCCGTGAAGCAGCGCATCATGTCGCGCCATGGGCATCTCTCGAACGCGGCGGCGGCGGGCGTGCTCGCGGACTTGCTCGGCGGGCGGCTGCGGCGGGCGGTGCTCGGGCATTTGAGCCGCGATTGCAACAGCCCGGAACTCGCCGTGGGCACGGTGCGCGCGCGGCTCGACGCGGCGGGCGCGAATGAAGTCGAGGTGCTGTGCGCGGGCCAGCGCGAGATCAGTGCGCGGCTGGCCGTGGCCAGTGCGTGAGGGTGATCCCGTGGCGCGCGAGCAGCGGAGTCAGCGCGGCGTAGTCGGGCTCGGAGGGCTCGGCTCCGGGGTGCAAGTAGAGTTCGCTCGTGCCGCCGGGGAGTTGCGCGAGGAGGCGGGCGATGGCCGTGGTGGTCATGCGTCCGGTTTCGCGCAGGCCGAAGACGCGGTCGGCAAACTGCACGCCGCTTTTTTCCAAAAGCGGGAGCGCGGCGCGGCTGAGCGCTTGGAAAATCCACGGCACCGGGGCGCATGGGCCGGGCTCGCGGACGAGGCGCACGGTGCGAAAGCCGTGATCGAGCGCGATGGGGAGCGTGCGGCGGAGGATCGCGGGATGGAGGTGCAGGTGCGTGTGGCCGTCCCAATAAGTCGGCGCAAATCCAAGCGCGCGGAAACGCGCAAACTGCGCCTCGATCTCGCGCCGCAGCGGCTCCGCGAGCGCGGGCGAAAAGGCGTAGCGCAGCCCGGCGCGCGCGGGCGACGCGGGGAAGTTTCCGCTTTCGTCCGTGAGCGCGGAAACCTGCGCCGCGCGGCCCGCACAGAGCGTGAGATGCAGGCCGACGGCGAGCGCGGGATTGCGCCGCGCGATCTCCGCGGCCTCCGCGGCGGCGGGTTCATGGACCATCAGGCTCGCCTGCGTGACGAAGCCCGCGCGGTGGGCGCGTTCGATGGCGGCATTGATCTCCGGGCTGCGCCCGAAGTCGTCGGCGGTGACGATGAGGTGTTTCAATTCACGGGGCGCGCGGGCCGGCTGGGCCGCGCAGCGATGACGATTAGGCCCATGTCCCCCACCACGCGCAAGGCATGAACTGGCCCGCTGTCATCGCCGGCGCGCTCGCCAGCGGCAGCGCTATCTATGCTTGGCTTGCCGCGCGGCAGGTGCAGGCATGGCTGACGGAAACCGCGCCGCCGGAATTTTCTCCGGGAGCTCTTCCCCCGGTGACGCTGCTGCGTCCGCTGAAAGCGGGTGTGCCCGCGCTGCGCGCCAAACTCGACGCGCTCATTGCCGCGATGCACCCCGGCGATCAGCTCATCCTCGGCGCGGATGACGGCTCGGTGGAGATGGGCGTGTGCGTTGCGCTGCGCGATTCTTTTCCCAAACGCGAAATCGTCGTCGTCGCCTGCCGCTCCGGCGCGGCGCTGAATCCGAAGATTTCCAAGCTCGTCCAAATGACGCCCCACGCCCGGCACGGTCATTGGCTCTTGAGCGACAGCGAGTCGCTGCTCGACGCCGCGTGGCACGAGGCCTTCCGCCGCGAGTGGCTGGCCAGCGGCGCGGACGTGCTCACGGCAGGTTACCGGTTTGTGAATCTCGCCACCTGGCCGCAACGCCTCGACGCCGCCGCGGCGCTCGGCGGGCTGTGGCCGGGACTGGCGATGGTCCGGCGCTTTGGCCGCGTCGATTTCACGCTCGGTGCCTGCACCGCCCTCCGCCGCGCGGATGTGGAGGCCGTCGGCGGCTGGGTGGCGTTCGGCGATTTTCTCGCCGAGGACCATCGGCTCGGCGCGGCTTTGACCAAAGCGGGCCGCACCATCCGCCTCAGCGCGCAGGTCGCCACGCTCGACGCAGACCCGCTGACGTGGCGCGACTACTGGCGGCATCAGCGTCGCGTCGCCGTGACCTATCGCGTGTGCAGTCCCGCCGGTTTCGCCGGGATGATTTTCACGAACGGTCTCGTAGCCAGCGCGGCTCTGCTCGTCTTTGCCGGCGATGGAAACACGCTCCCCGCCTTGAGCTTCGTCCTCCTGATCCAACTTGCCCGCTGGCTCTTCGTCCGGTCATTGGGAAAAAGCGCACGCTTCCCCATCCCGTGGCTTTTCCCCGTGATGCTCGCCGC
>CAIQUL010000078.1 GCA_903874975.1 uncultured Chthoniobacter sp.
ATGACGAAGCGCTCCATCGGCAAGTCCATGCGGGAGGCGATGGCTTCGATGATGCGGAGGTTGGCCTGGTGGGGGATGATGCACGCGAGGTCGCTGGCTTTGATGTTCGCGTCGGCCAGTGCGCGGGTGGCGGCGTCGAGCATGGAGTTGACGGCGTGTTTGTAGGTCTCCTTGCCGTTCATCTTGATGCAGTTCAGCCGCTGGTCGGCGTTCTCTTTGGAAACGGGAAAGCGCGAGCCGCCGCCGGGGATCTGGAGAATCTCGGAGAGCCGGCCATCGCTGCCCATGAAGGTGGAGATGACGCCGTGGCCGCCGCTCCGGTGCTGGAGGACGGCCGCGCCCGCGCCGTCGCCAAAGAGCACGCAGGTATTGCGGTCGGTCCAGTCCACGATGCTCGAGAGTTTTTCCGCGCCGATGACGAGGATGGTGTCGTAGGTGTGCGAGGTGATGAATTGCTGGGCGATCTCGATGGCGTAGAGAAAGCCGGAGCACGCCGCGCTGACGTCGAAGCACGCCGCGTTTTTCGCCCCGATCTTCGTTTGCACAAAGCACGCGGTGCTCGGGAAGAACATGTCCGGCGTGACCGTGGCCACGAGGATCAGGTCGATCTCCTCCGCCGTGATGCCCGCGTTTTCCATCGCGGCCAGCGCGGCCTTGGAGGCGAGATCGCTGGTGTTTTCACCCTCGGCGGCGATGCGGCGCTCCTTGATCCCGGTGCGCGAGGTGATCCACTCGTCGCTCGTTTCGACGAGTTTTTCGAGTTCCGCATTGGTCAGCACGCGCTCCGGCACGTAGCTGCCAGTGCCGATGATGGAGACGGTGCGCTGAGGCTGGTTGCCGCGCAGGCGGGGAGTGGCTGGATTCATGAAAAGTGACAATCAAATGACACCGCCCGCGCCCCGCGAGGCAAGCGCCAATCCGCAGGGTGGCCGTGCCCGGAGACCGGAAGGAAAGGGGTCGAACTCAGGCGGGTTGCTTCGCCGTCTCGTGGTGGCGCTGGGCTTCCTCGATGATGTGGGGGTTCACCTGGTGGAGGATGGACTGGACCGCCATGCGGAGGGCGTTTTTGACGGCGATGGGCGAGCTGCCGCCGTGGGCGATGATGCAGACGCCGTTGACGCCGAGGAGCGGCATGCCGCCGTAGTTGTCGGCGTTGGTGACGTTGTGGACGGCGCGAAAAGCCGGCTTGCAGAGCAGCGCGCCGGCTTTGCGGATGGGCGTTTTCATCAGCTCGCCTTTGAGCAGGCGGAAGATGCTTTTGGCCAGAGCCTCGCTGGTTTTGAGGACGACGTTGCCGGTGAAACCGTCGGTCACGACGACATCCACGGTGCCGGCGAAAAGGTCGTGGCCCTCGACGTTGCCGTGAAAGTTGAGGCCACAGTTTTTCAGCAAGGCGTGCGCGGCGAGGGTCAGTTCGTTGCCTTTGAATTCCTCTTCGCCGTTCGAGAGCAACCCGGCGGTCGGGTTCGCTTTGCCGACGACGTGGCGGCAGTAGGCGAGGGCCATGATGGCGTTGTCCTGGATCTGGCGGGGCGTGGGGTCGGGGTTGGCGCCGGCGTCGCAGAGGATGAAATTGCCGCCGCCTTCCGTGGGCATGTGGGTGGCAATGGCGGGGCGCTCGATGCCGGGGAGGGTGCGGAGCTTGATGGTCGCGGCGCTGACCGCCGCGCCGGTATTGCCCGCGCTGACCACGGCTTGGGCATCACCGCTTTTCACGAGATCGACGGCGCGGCTGACGGAGGAATCTTTTTTCCGCCGGACGGCGTCGATGCCGCTGTCGTGCATCTCCACGACCTGCGTGGTGTGGACGATCTGGATGCGGCGGTCGTGGCAGCCGATCCGGTTCAGCTCGGCCTCGAGGCGCGGGGTGTCGCCGGTGAGGATGAGCTGGGAAATCTCCGGGAATTCGCCGAGCGCGAGAGCCGCGCCCTCGATGAGCTTGGCCGGGCCGTCGTCGTGGCCCATCGCGTCGAGCGCAATTTTCATGAGCGCATTTCGCGAACTGCCGGAGCGATGTTCAAAGGCAAAAAGAAGCAGCCGCCCGCGCGAGAAAGCGGGGCGGCTGCAAAACTGGGCAAAGGATTAGAGAGCGCCGACCGTGAGCACCTGGCGGCCTTTGTAGTAGCCGCAGGCGCGGCAGGCGCGGTGCGAAGGTGTAGCGCTGCCGCACTGGCCGCACTTGTGCAGGAGGGCAGCGTGCCAGCGGTTGGCGGCCTTGCGGGTGCGCAGGCGCATTTTGGATGTTTTGCGTTTTGGAACTCCCATATCAGTTGGTCTTGTTAATTTTTAGCTGGTCCAGCGCGCCCCACGCGTCTCGGGTCTCGGAGAGAGGTTCGGGTGCGGCTTCGGAATTGGCCCGAAGTGACGCTCCCTGACAGACTTTCTCTCCATTCCAATCGCAGTGCGGGTGGGGCGGAAGGGCGAGCAAGATGTCTTCCCTCACCGTGGCTGTCAAGTCCACCGATTCGGCACCGGTCAACTCGATCTGGCAGGCGAAATCTGGGATCTCCAGCGGGTAGCGGAAACGCTCCAGGCAGGCCACACATTCGAGGTCGAGATCGACGCCGACGGTGCCCGTGGCAAAGAGGCCGCCCTCGCTCAGGCCGACATCGAGGGCATAGCGGATGTCGCTGGCCGCTTGGGTGCCTGCTTCGTGGAGATCGAGGATCGCGCTTTTCTCCGTGCCTTCGAGGTGCAGGCCCTCGGTGGGAATCCGCTTAAGATGAACTTTCATAGATCAGGCTTTCTAAACGGCAGGCGCGGCGAGTTTTTCCCGCAGCGCTGCCACGACGGAAGCTGGCACGAAGGCGTCCACATTGCCACCCAGCCGGGCGATTTCCTTGACGATGCGCGAGCTGAGGTAGGTGTATTTTTCCGCCGGCATGAGAAAGATCGTCTCGATGTGCTCGTCGAGTTTCCGATTCATCAGCGCCATTTGAAATTCGAACTCGAAGTCCGAAACGGCGCGCAGTCCGCGGACCACGGCACTGGCCTGCTGCGCGGCGGCGAACTCCACAAGCAGGCCGTCGAACCACGAGACGCGCACGTTTTTCCACCCGCCGACCGCGCCCGCGATGAGGGCCGTGCGCTCGTCGGCGGTGAAAAGGCTGCGCTTTTGGTCGTTCACGGCGACGGCGACGATGACCTCGTCGAAAAGCTTTGCGGCACGCTCGATGACGTCGAGGTGGCCGTTGGTCACGGGGTCGAAGCTGCCGGGATAAATTGCGCGTCTCACGGGGCGCAAGCTGCCGGACGGTCCGGGACTTTTGAAGGGAAACTTTTCGCCGTCAGTTCCGGGCGAGCGTTTCGCCGATGACGCGGAGCACCGCGCAGCGCCTGTTGACCGAGGTGGGCCACGGCCTCCTGCTGGAGCGCACGGTCCTGATTCGCCGCGTAGGCGCGGGCCACTTCCGCCTGCCGGGCTGCCCTCCCATCGGAGAGAAAGCCGATCATTCGTCCGTCCTGCCCATCGCGATCGAGGAAAAAGAAACCCTTCGCGTCGATGTGCCGGCAGGTCGTGTCCGCGTGCCGTGCGCGCACTTCGATGTGAAAGGAATCCCGCGTGCCACGCCGCGAGACGACACTCCCGGTCGTCCCCATGAATGCGGTCCGACCAACCGTCACGCGCCGCGTCGATCGTCGTCTCGCCCGTGAAAGCCAGCGCCGCCTTGTTGCCGTAGCACCTCACCCCATCCCCCGCGCGGCCCACACCATCGCGGGAAAATCGTCCGTCTTCGCCGCATCCAAGGCGATCTCGGACAAGCCCCCGGATCTGGGCGGTAGTGAGTTCATACGGATGCGCCTTTTTTTTCGAAAAAAGCGAGCAGCACCCGGCGGCTCACCAACCCCGTGCCGCCGGGCCGTGGCCCATGCCCTGCTTGTGAGCGGTGCATGATAACTCTGTTTCGACTGCTCTTTGGCAAGCGCCGCAGTGCTGAACCCCGGAACCCGCTCCTGCTCTACTACCTCGACGACTTCAACGCGCCGAAGCACGCGCGCTACGCCGAGATCGCGCGCTTTTAGCGACGGCTTCCTCCGGTAGGCGTGGCGCGAACGGAAGCTGCAGGAGCTGGCCTGGAGTCGCTGCTGGCGTCTCCCGCCCTCTACCCCCGCGCGCGAGCCGCAAGATCCTTCCACGGACCCGTGATGGCCAAGGTCATACCCGGCGTCTGGATATTGACGAAAAGCGTCGAGCCATCGGGCGAAAAACACGCGCCAGCAAGTTCGCTGATCGTGGTCCGGCCCAGCTTGTAGGTCGAGCCATCGAGGCGCACGCCGACGAGGAATTGCGGGGAGTTGCCGTCTTCGCAGACGATCAAATCGCCCCACGGCGCCATCGTCACGTTGTCGCAACCTTCGACGAGGGCGCCGTCGTTCGGCTCGATGAAAAGCTCGAGCGTGCCCGGTTGTTTCGTCTCGCCCGGCGAACCCTCCGCCGGGCTCGGCACGTAGCGCCAGATTTGACCTTTGCGTTTCACGCCGCCATCCGTGCAGGCGAAATAGATGCCGTCCTTGCCCGTCCAAATCCCCTCGCCGCGGGCGAACCGCGCACAGCAGCCTGCGTAAAATCCGCTTTGCCGCAGGTCGTCTTCCGGCGACTCGATGTCCTCCATGTCCACCCAATCGACCGCGTGTTTGCGACCCGTCGAAAAAAGCTGCTGGCGATAATTCCGCGTGTCCGCGCGCGGCATGTCGCGGAGGCGCAGCGCCTGCAGCTTTCCGCCGGCGGCGAGTTGGCCGGGCTTGGCGGGGATAAAGCGGTA
Organism: uncultured Chthoniobacter sp.; assembly: GCA_903874975.1. GTDB lineage: Bacteria > Verrucomicrobiota > Verrucomicrobiia > Chthoniobacterales > Chthoniobacteraceae > Chthoniobacter. Next base: position 4,764 of record CAIQUL010000078.1, read on the forward strand.
GAGCAGCCCGTCGCTGCGATCTTCCGTCTGGTAGATGACTCCGCTCCTCGGCTCGTGGGTCACGGCCTCGTGCCGGAAGCGACCCATCGCTTTCAGCGGCACGGGGGTGACCAGTCCGGGCGCATGCGCGGGCACCTCAAAGTTGTAGCCGTGATCCTGCTCGATGTCCTTGTCCGCGACCTGCACCGCCTCCTCGCACGTGATCCACGAGCCCCACGGCATCACCCCGCCGGCGCAGTTGCTATTCGTGCCGACGAGCGAAAGCCATTGCCGCTCCACGCGCATCGTCTTCGTGTTGAAGATCACCGTCGTGGTGCCGCCGATGCTTGGCGCGCGTCCTTTGCCATAATCGTAAAATTTCTCGCGCGGCATCTTGTGAAACATCGCGCGCTGGTTCCGCCACGCGCTCTGGTCCACCCATGCCGGATCGAGTTCGTGATTGCGGACGAGGATCGTCTTCCCGTCCGCGCTGGCAAAGGCACCCATGCCGTCGTGCTTGCCCGGCACGAGGAGTCCGTCGTCCATGCGACCGCCCATTTCCGAGAAGATCGCGTAATTGAACCCCGGCAGCAGATCAATCACCCCAAAGGCGTCCTCGGGGAGTGCGGTCGCGCTTTCCAGTGCGGCCGGGGCGGCGTCCGCCCAGCGCTGCAAGCCGGCAAACGCCGCGGTGACGAGCCCGGCATGGCGGAGGAATTCGCGGCGATTGGTCGGGATCATGGGGTGGAAAAATTTCGCGAGTTATAGCCGCCACGCCTTTCCGGTGGCAACCGGCGATCCTGTCGGGCAGCGGCTCACCGCCCGACCAAGTCCCGGCAGATTTTCTTCACGATCCCCGGTCCCTCGTAGATGAACCCCGTATAGACCTGCACCAAAGCCGCGCCGGCATCGAACTTCTCCCGCGCCGACGGCCCGTCGAAAATCCCCCCGACCGCGATCACCGGCAGCTTCGTCCGCTCCGCGATGAACCGCACAATCTCCGTCGAACGCGCCCGCAGCGGCGCGCCGCTCAGCCCGCCTTGCTGCTCGCGCTGCGCCGGGATGCCCGCGTGGTCGATCGTCGTATTCGTGGCGATGATCCCCGCCAGTTTGTGCTCCTCCACCAGCTCCAGAATCTCCCCGATCATCTGCCAGTCGAGGTCCGGCGCGATCTTGAGCAGCAGCGGACGCCCCGCCGTGTTGCGCCCCTGGATCGTGCCCAGCAGCTCGTGCAAAGCTGCGCGATCCTGAAGCTGCCGCAGCCCCGGCGTATTCGGCGAGCTGACGTTCAGCACGAAGTAATCGCCCAGCCCTTTCAGCCGCTCGAAGGACAGCAGGTAATCCTCCGTCGCCTCCTGCAGCGGGACGATCTTCGACTTGCCGAGATTGATTCCCACCGGGATGGCCGGCCACCGCCCGGACTCGCGCAGCCGCTGCAGCCGCCCCTCCACCGCATCGCAGCCGTCGTTGTTAAAACCCAGCCGGTTGATGAGCCCCGCGCACTCCGGCACGCGGAAAATGCGCGGCTTCGGATTCCCCGGTTGCGCCCGCGCCGTGATCGTCCCCACCTCCGCAAAGCCAAACCCCAGCGCCTCCCACGCGGGCAGCGCCACCGCGTTCTTATCGAAGCCGGCCGCCAGCCCGACCGGATTGGGAAACGTCACGCCGAAGACCGTCCGCGCCAGCCGTGGATCAGGCTTCGGCGCAAACTTCGCCAGCACCGGCCCGGCCACCTTCAGCGCCGCCATCGCGCCATGATGCACCACCTCCGGATCGGCGAGGAAGAGCAGCGGGCGGATGAGGTTTTTGTAGAGATCCATGAAAATGTGCGCGTCGCGATACTGCCGCACTTACTTCCCGATGCAAAACGTGCTGAAGATTTTGCCGAGGATTTCTTCGCTGTCGGCTTTGCCGACGACTTCGCCGACGGCGTCGAGGGCGGCGCGGAGTTCTTCGGCGATGAACTCGGGGGAGAGGCCGTCGGTCAGCGCGCGGTAGGCGGCTTGGATGTCGTCGAGCGCCTTCGCGAGGCACGCCTGGTGGCGGGCGTTGATGGAAACGGACCAGTCGCGGTGCGCGGCCTGGCCGCCGGTGATGCGGGCAATGATGGCGTCTTCGAGCGCGGTCAGGCCTGCGTTTTGCCAACAGGAAATCCGCACGGCCTCGACGCCGGCCCAGCCCGGGTGCTCGCCGAGGTCGGACTTGTTCAGGACGAGGAGCGCCGCCGCGCGTGGCGCGGACGCCCCGTCCGCGACTGTCCGACGGACGCCCTCGTCCGTCGACGCTTCAGCTGGCCGGGCGCCCGCGCCCCGCGGCGGCGCGCTCGCGTCGGCGAGGTGCAGGATGAGGTCGGCGCGCTCGATCTGCTGGCGGGTGCGGGCCATGCCGGCGCGCTCGATCTCGTCGTCGCTCTCGCGGATGCCGGCGGTATCGACGAGCCGGAGCGGGTAGCCGCGCAGGCTGATGACCTCCTCGATGACGTCGCGCGTGGTGCCGGGGCGGGCGCTGACGATGGCACGTTCGTAGCCGAGAAGGAGGTTGAGCAGCGAGGATTTGCCGACGTTGGGCGCGCCGTAGATGACGGTGCGCACGCCTTCGCGCAGCACGCGGCCCTGGCCGGCGGTGGCGAGGAGCGCGGCGGTTTCGGCGCGGGCGGTGTCGAGTTTCGCGCGGAGGGCGTCGCCGGTGTCGGGGTCGATGTCTTCGTCGGGGAAGTCGATGAACGCCTCGACGTGCGCGAGCAATTCGACCAGCCGCTCGCGCAAGCCGCGGATGCGTTCGCCGAGCCGGCCTTCGAGCTGCTCGGTGGCGGCGCGCAGGGCGAGGTCGGTCTGTGCGGTGATGAGGTCCATCACGGCCTCGGCCTGGGTGAGATCCATTTTTCCGCTGAGATACGCGCGCTGCGTGAACTCCCCCGGCTCGGCCGAGCGCGCGCCGTTTTTCAGCAGCAAATCGAGAATGCGCCGCACCACGAGCACGCCGCCGTGTCCGGCGATCTCCACCACGTCCTCGCCGGTGTAGCTGTGGGGCGCGCGGAAGACCGTGAGCAGCACGTCGTCCAGTTTGTGCCCGCCGTCGCCGATCGCGCCGAAATACTGCATGCGCGCCGCCGCATCTTCTGCGCGCACTTTCCCGCGGAAGACCCACCCGGCGATCTCCACCGCGCGCGGCCCGCTCATCCGCAGCACCGCGATCGCGCCTTCACCCAGCGGCGTGGAGATAGCGGCGATGGTGTCGTTCACGGCAGCTTACGCGGCCAGCGAGTCGTCGAGCGCGGCGAGGAGTTCGGCGATGGTCGCGCGGGTTTCGTCGCCCATGTTCGAGAGGCGGAAGGTCTTGCCCTTCAGCTTTCCGTAGCCGCCGTCGATGATCATGTTGTGCCGCGATTTCATGTTGGCGGCGAGCGCGGCCACGTCGGTGCCGCGGTTGTTGGCCACGCAGGTCAGCGACTTCGAGCGGAAACCCTCGGGCGCGAAAAACTCGAAGCCGCGCGCTTGCACCCAGTCGTGGACCAGCGCGTTCAGCTCCGCGTGCCGCGTGTGCCGGGCGGCGACTCCTTCGGTGAAAATGTCGTCGAGCTTCGAACGCAACGCGTAGATGAGCGAGATGGTGGGCGTGCTCGGCGTCATGTCCTCGGCGGCGTTTTTCGCGAACTCGAGGAAATCGAAATAGTAGCCGCGGCCTTTGACCGTGGCCGCGCGATCCATGGCCTTTTTGCTCGCGGAGAAAAGGGCGAGGCCGGGCGGCATCGCGAGCGCTTTCTGCGAGCCGGTGAGGAGCACGTCGATGCCGAGCGCGTCCATCGGCAGCGGCACCACGCTGAACGACGAAACGCTGTCCACGATCAGGCAGACCTCGGGAAACTCGCGCACCGCCGCGGCGATCTCCGCGATGTCGCTCAGCACGCCGGTCGAGGTCTCATTGTGAATGACCGTGACCGCGTCGAAACCGCCCGCCTTCAACTGCTCGCGGATCTGCTCGCCGCGGATCGGTTGGCCCCACTCGACCTGGAGGCCGACGGCGTCTTTCCCGCACTTTTTGGAAACGTCCAGCCACTTGTCGGAAAACGCGCCGCACATGCAGTTCAGCACTTTGCCCGCGCCGACGAGGTTGCGCACCGCACCTTCCATCACGCCCCACGCGCTCGACGTGGAGAGAAACACCGGCTGGGTCGTGCCGAAGAGTTCCTGCAGCCGCGGATGGATGGACGCGTAGAGTTTTTTGAAATCGCCGCTGCGGTGCCCGATCATCGGCTGCGTCATCGCAGCGAAGGTTTTGGCGGAGACTTCGACGGGGCCAGGGATGAAGAGTTTGGCGGACATGGGACGGTGGTTGGTTGGGTTTTCGGTAAACGGCTTAGCTCGCCCGCGACAACGGCGAGCGTGAAAGGGCGGAGCTTCTACCCCGTCCCGGTAGATTCCGAAACCGAAAACTCAGCACGGGCCTCCAGTCGCCGGCGGGCGACTCGGCTCAGCCGCGCCGCTCGCCTCCTTCCCGGTGCGGTTCGGCGTGGCGGTGCCTTTGGCGACGTTGAGAGGATCGCCCAGCGGGTCGTTGGAGGCTTCGACAGCGGTGATGAGCGCCTTGTCCTTGCTGTTGGCGAGGACGCGCGGGCGCGCTTTGGAGGTGGTGCGCGGGACGATGGCGGCGATGAATTCCCCGCCGATACCCATGCCGTTGAAGCAGCTCATCCACCCGGCCTTTTTGTCGTCCCAGTACTCGATGATGTAGCGGGAGATGCCGGAGGCGGCGTCTTCCTTGGCGGGGTGCTTGGTGGAGCTGGCGGCTCCGCTCAGGTCTTTGACAAAGCAGCTGGTGAACATGGAGCATTTGTCCTTCTCCGGGGTGCCGCTGCCTTTGGGGGTGAGTTCCTCGTTCCAGGTGTCACAGGCACCGACTTGGCGCGCGCCAGCCTCGGACGACCCGCTGCAGCCGCTCTATGCGAGCTGTCACGTGCGGCTCATATCCCCGGCGGCAGCCGGGGATGAAACGAAACCGCATGCGGGCGAGGAAGACCCCGGCTCGCAGTTTTGTTGAAACTTTTTCAGGCAGGGATGGAAGGACGCGGTGGGCCCAGAGTTTCGGAGCCATCGCGGCCCCGAATGCTTTTTGTTTTTTTCCATCCGTTGCCCAGTCCTTGACGCTCGCCCGCACCCCGATAACCTCCGCCGCCTGCGCGCCCCATGCTCCGCACTCCCGCCCTCCTTTTCCTGACTGCGCTGCTTTTTTCCGCCTGCGCCGACCTCGACCCGCGCCACTTCGGCGGGACCGTCTATGTCGGCGGTTTTCACAGCCATCATCTGCGGGCGCCCCGCGCGCGAATCGGCCAAGTGGACCGCATCTCCTACTGGCACGGCTATCGCGTGTCCGGCAAGCCGTCCATTCGCATCAGCCTCCGCGAGCAGCGCGCCTATTTTTACAAAAGTGACCGCCTCGTCGGCGTCTCGGTCATCTCCTCCGGGCGCGAAGGTTTCGACACCAAACCGGGCAATTTCAAAATCATCCAGAAGAGCAAGGATCACGTCTCCTCGCGCTTCGGGGACTACGTGGACCGCGACGGCCGCATCATCCAAAAGGAGATCGACCGCGACGTGAATCCGATGCCCAAAGGCGCGATCTACGACGGCGCGCGGATGCCCTTTTTCATGCGGATCGTGGGCGGCACCGGCCTGCACGAGGGCTTTCTTCCCGGCTACCCCGCGTCGCACGGCTGCATCCGCATGCCCGGCTTTATGGCGGCGGCTTTTTTCCACGCCGTGGAACCGGGCACCCCGGTCACGGTCACCGACTGACGCTGTATGCCGCTCCCGGAAATCTCCGTCGCCACAGCGCGCGACCGTCTCGCCGGGGCGAATCCGCCGCGGCTGATCGACGTGCGCGAGGCCGGTGAGTTTGCGTTCGCGCACATCGCCGGGGCCGAACTGCTCCCGCTCTCGCAGTGGCCGGCCATCGCCGCGGAAAAACTCACCGACCCCGCGCAGCCGCTGCTCCTGCTCTGCCACCACGGCATGCGCTCCGGACAGGCCACGGCGTTCCTCATGCAGAGCGGTTTTGCCGACGTGACGAACATCGCCGGCGGCATCGCTGCGTGGTCGGAGGAAATCGACCCGTCAGTCCCGCGCTACTGAGCGCGCCCGCACGACGAAGCGCCCCGCACCCAGAGCCACGCAGGCCAGCGCGGCGATTTGGTAGCCGGAAAAAGCGCCCGTCACCCGCGGCGTCGCGCGGAGAAATTCGTGGGCGAAGCGGAACGCGCCGTAAGCGATGAGGTAAATATGGAAGTGCGCCCGCGCAGCCGCGCGGCGAAGTGCGGCCTGGACTTTTCCATCCGGCTCAGCAGGAGAAAAAGGGCGAGCGCCAGCACGTTGAACGCGATCTCCACCGGCCCCGCCGGCCACCGCGCCACCCCGTGCGCGTCGGTGATTGTCCACCAAGCCGGGGCGCATGCTCGTCCCAGACAGCATCCGTGCAGCAGACACCCCACGCGCCCGAGCACGATCCCCACCGGTGCGATCACCGCAAACCAATCGCCCGGCGCCTGCGCGTAACCCGTCACCCTTTTCGCCACCTCCACGCCCGCATACCCGCCGAGCAGCGCGCCGAGAATCGTCTTCCCCGTCGCCCAGATCATCCACCGATCCGGCGCGTCCCCAAACATCCATCCCCCCACCGCGAGACAGTCCACCTTCGCGCCCAGAAACGCACTGACCAACGCCGCGATGTAGATCACCAGCAACCGCTCATCCCGCTTCGCCAGCCGCGACCAGAACACGAGGCTCACCGCGATCCCCGCGAGCATCAGCAGCGAGTAAGGCGAGGCGGTCATCGCGCGCGCGGACGTTCGCCCGTCCGGGGAAAATTTAGAGGTCCTTCGACTCCGTTCCGCCCCCGCCTTTCCGCGGCAGAACTCCGCTCAGGATGACGGGCTTTTTTTTCCGCCGTCCTACCCCTGCGCCCGATGCACGCGCGTCGCGACCTTCAGCCGCAGCGCGTTCAGCGCAATGAAACCCGTGGCGTCGTTCTGGTTGTAAGCCTTCGTCGGGTCGGCCTCCATCGTGGCGATGTCGGGGTTGTAGAGCGAAAGCGGCGACTTGCGGCCAGCGGTGATGACGTTGCCCTTGTAGAGCTTCAGCCGCACGGTGCCGGTCACGTTTTTCTGCGACTCGGTGACGAGCGCCTGCAACGCCTCGCGCTCCGGCGCGAACCAGAAACCGTTATAGACCAGCGTCGCGTATTGCGGGATGAGCGAGTCGCGTAGGTGCATGACCTCGCGATCCATCGTCAGCGACTCCACCTGCCGGTGCGCGAAGTGCAGAATCGCCCCGCCCGGCGTCTCATACACGCCGCGCGATTTCATCCCGACGTAGCGGTTCTCCACGAGATCCACGCGCCCGATGCCGTGCTTGCCGCCGAGCTTGTTCAGCACGCGCATGATCCCGAGCGGGGAAAGGCGCGCGTGATTTTCCGCATCGTATTGCACCCCGCTGATGCCGAGCCCGGCGAGCACCGCATCCAGCCCGTCGCCGCCGACCGCGACGCAGTTCCCCTTTTCAAAAACCAGCTCCACGTGCTCCGCCTTGTCCGGCGCTTCCTCGGGCGAAACCGAGAGCACATACATCTCGCGCGCCTGGTCCGCGCTCGCGTCGTACCACGGGTCTTCGAGGATGCCGGCCTCGAACGAAATGTGCAGGAGATTGCGATCCATCGAATACGGCTTCTTCGCGCTCGCCATCACCGGGATGTTGTTCTTCTCCGCATACGCGATCATCTCCGCGCGACCGGGGAACTGCTCGCGAAACCGCTCCTGCCGCCACGGTGCGATGACCTCCAGCTCCGGCGCGAGGGCCGCCGCCGTCAGCTCGAAACGCACCTGGTCATTGCCCTTGCCCGTCGCGCCGTGCGCCACGGCGTCGGCCTTTTCCGCCTTGGCGATTTCCACCATCCGCTTCGCGATGCACGGGCGCGCGATGCTCGTGCCGAGAAAGTATTGCCCTTCGTAAATCGCGCCCGCCTGCATCATCGGGAAGATGAAATCCCGCGCGAACTCCTCGCGCAGATCGTCGATGAAACACTTGCTCGCGCCGGTGCTCAGCGCCTTGGCTTCGAGGCCGTCGAGTTCTTCCTCTTGGCCCACGTCGGCGCAAAACGCGACGATCTCCGCGGAGTAGGTTTCCTTCAGCCAGGTGAGCAGCACGGAGGTGTCGAGACCCCCGGAATAAGCGACGACGATTTTCATAGGGCGCACGTTCTAGCCGCGAACCGCGCGCGATGGGAACACGGATTTTGCACCGGGTGCAGCCCGCCCCCCCCGCGTCCGCCTACCCCGCAAACTCCCGCACGACCAGCGTGGCATTGTGCCCGCCAAAGCCGAACGAGTTGTTCAGCGCGACCTTCACCTTTTTCTCGCGTGCAGTGTGCGGCGTGTAATCGAGGTCACACTCCGGGCTGGGCTCGTCGAGATTGATCGTCGGCGGGATGATCCCGTCGCGAATGGTCAGCGCGCAGGCGATGGTCTCCACCGCGCCGGCCGCGCCGAGCAGGTGGCCGGTCATGGATTTCGTGGAGCTCACGGTCAGCCCGTTCGTCGCGCGCGCGCCGAAGACCGTCTTGATCGCTTTCGTCTCGCACAAATCGCCGATCAGCGTGGAGGTGCCGTGCATGTTGATGTAATCCACGTCGTCCGGCGTGAGGCCCGCCTTTTTCAAAGCCATGCTCATGCAGCGCGCGGCACCGGTGCCCTCGGGATTGGGCGAACTCATGTGGTAGGCATCGGAGGTCAGGCCGTAGCCGCAGAGTTCGCCGTAGATGCGCGCACCGCGCTTTTTGGCGTGCTCCAGTTCCTCGATCACGATCACGCCCGCGCCCTCGCTCATCACGAAACCGTCGCGGTCTTTGTCAAAGGGACGCGACGCCTTGGTCGGGGCGTCGTTGCGCGTGCTCATGGCCCGCATCGCGGCAAATCCGCTCATGCCCATCGGCACGATCGTGGCCTCCGAGCCGCCCGCGAGGAAGACATCGGCGTCGTCCTCCAAAATCATCCGCCAAGCCTCGCCGATGGCGTGGCATGCCGTCGCGCACGCGGAGACCGGCGCGAAATTCGGTCCGCTCCAGCCAAACTCCATCGAGACCAGCCCGCTGGCCATGTTTGCGATCATCATCGGAATGGTGAACGGCGACACCCGCCCCGGCCCTTTTTTGAGCAGGATCTCGTGCTGATCCTCCAGCGTTTTCAGCCCGCCGATGCCGCTGCCGACGATCACGCCGCAGCGGTCGGGATCGGAAACCGCGGTGAGCCCCGAGTCCTCCACGGCCATCTTCGCCGCCGCCATCGCGAGCTGCGAGTAGCGGTCGGCGCGGCGCACGTCCTTGGGGTTTTTGAAATACTTCCCCGGCTCGAAATTGCGGACCTCGCCCGCGATCTGGCAGTCGTAGCCCGTGATGTCGAAAAGCGAAACCCGCCCGATCCCGCTGACGCCGTGGGTGACGCTGTGCCAGAAGGAATTTAGGTCATGGCCCACGGGGGTGATGGCGCCCATTCCGGTGATAACGACTCTGCGTTGTGAGGACATAAGTCGACCAACGTGACCGGGAAGCGCGCGCCGTGGCAATGGGAAAAGTGGGGCGAAATCGACGCGCACTCTCCGCTTGTCCGGCCCGGCGAATCGCGCCACCCTCCGCGCCCCTATGAGATACATCTCGACCGTCTTTCAGAAACTGAAGCGGCATCCGAAGCGGATCGTTTTCCCGGAAGGCACGGAGCCGCGCGTGCTGCGCGCCGCCGCCCGCTTTGTGAAGCTCCAGCTCGGCGCGCCCATCGTGCTCGGAAAGCGGGACGAGATCGAAAAAATCGCCGTCACGGAGAAGATCGACCTCGACCACATCGGGATCATCGACCCGGCCACCTCGGATGAGATGCCCGCGTTTATCAGCCGCCTGGAAAAGCTCAAACGCTACCACAATCTCGGGTCGAAACAGGCGGTGGAGATCCTCACGAACCCGAATTACTTCGGCGCGATGATGACGCAGTATGGCCTCGTCGATGGCCTCGTCGCCGGCGCGCGGGAGACGGCCAGCAGCGCGCTGCGCCCGATCATCCAGCTCATCAAACCACTCCCGACCACCACGAGCATTTCGTCCTGCATGATGCTCGACCTTTCCAACAAACGCTACGGCGAGCGCGGCGTGATGTTTTTTGCCGACTGCGCGGTCATCCCCGATCCGACCGTGGAGCAGCTCGCCGACATCGCGGTGCAGGCCGGTGCGGTCTGCCGCCAGATGACGGGCAACCGGCCGCGCATCGCCATGCTGAGCTTTTCCACCAAAGGCAGCGCCAACCTGCCCTCGCCGCAGAAGGTCGTGGCGGCCACCGCGCTCGCACGGCAAAAGGCCCAGGATCAGGGGCTGGAAATGGAGATCGACGGCGAACTCCAGGCCGACACCGCGCTGCTCTCCGACCTCGCGCAAAAAAAGGCCCCGACCAGTCTCGTGGCCGGCAAAGCCAACGTCATGGTTTTCCCCGACCTGAACAGCGGCAACATCGGCGCGAAGCTCGTGCAATACCTCGCCGGCGCGGAAACCTACGGCCAGATCCTGCTCGGCCTGACCAAGCCCTGCGCCGATCTTTCCCGCGGCGCGAGCGAGGAGGATATCCTCGGCGTCGCCGCGATCATCGGCCTCCAGGCCATCGAGTTCCGCAAGCTCTATCCCACGGGCGTCTGACCGTTCGCCCCGCGCGATGAATACCGTCACACCCCGCATTTTCGTCGCCGCCACGCAGCAGAACGACGGCAAGACCACCACCGCGCTCGGCCTTTTCTCGGCGCTGCAAAAACGGCTCGGGCGCATCGGTTTCATCAAGCCGGTCGGCCAGCGCTTTGTGGAGATCGAGGGCAAACGCATCGACGAAGACTCCGTGCTCATGGACCAGACCTTCAGCGTCCACACCCCGCTGGAGGCCATGAGCCCGATCGCCGTCGAGCCCGATTTCACGCGGCGCTACATCGAGAATTCCAATCACGAATTCCTCGTCCGCCGCATCCAGAACTCCTTCGACCGCGCGGCTTGGGAAAAAGACTTCGTCATCGTCGAGGGCACCGGTCACGCCGGGGTCGGCTCGGTTTTCGACCTCTCCAATGCCCGCGTGGCCAAGCTCCTCGCGAGCAAAGTCATCCTCATCACCGGCGGCGGCATCGGCCGCCCCATCGACGAGATCGCGCTGAACAAGGCGCTCTTTGACAAGGAAGGCGTCGAACTCGTCGGCGTGATCCTGAACAAGATTCTGCCGGACAAATTCGAATACGTCCGCGACTTCGCCCGGCGCGGCTTCGAGCGCCTCGGCATCGATCTGCTCGGCGCGATCCCCGAGGAGCCGATCCTCTCGAACGCCACCCTCGGGCAGATCGCCAAGACCACCCACGGCACCTTCCTCAACGGCAAAAACCGTTCCCGCCGCCGCGTGCAGAAAGTCATCATCGGCGCGATGAACTCCGGCAACGCCATGCAGTATTTCAAGCACGGCACGCTCATCATCACGCCCGGCGACCGCGAGGACGTGATTCTCGCCGCGCTCTCCGCCAGCACGCTCAGCGAGCACGGAGGCCAGACCATCGCCGGCCTCGTCCTCTGCGGTGACCTCGAGCCCAGCCCGCCCATTCTCGAACTCCTCCAGCACTCCGAAGTCCCCGCCATCGCCACCCCGCTCGACAGCTACTCCGTGGCCAGCAGCATCCACTCCATGACCGTGAAAACGCTCCCCGGCGATGTGGAGAAAATCGACAAAATTCAAACGCTCGTCGAGCGCTACGTCGAGATCGACCGCCTCCTCGCAAAACTGTGAAAGGGAAGCGCGCCGCTCCTTTGGCACGCGCCGGTTCATCCCAGCCCTCACGTGGCACCTCGGTGGTGTTGAAGGGGGAGGTGGGGAAGCCTTCGCGGTTGCCGAGGTTCGGGCGGGCGAGCTGATCCCGGCCGAAGCGCACGTTCGCGGGAGCGGGCAGGGCTTCGGCGGAGACGACGACCGGCGCGCTGTCCCCGCTCTGACACAAGTTTATCCGGGCGGGGGTAGCTTCCGGACATGAAGAAACTCCTGCTCCTCGCATCGTTGGTGGGCCTTTTCGCCCGCTAGGCGGCATGCGTGGCCGTGGACCATCGAGCTCACCCCGCGCGAACTCAAAGTGCTCGCCCTGCTTTTCCGCGAACGCGGCAACGCCGTCTCCCGCGAAACCATCCTCCGCGAAATCTGGGGCATCGACTACTACGGCACCACGCGCACGCTCGATCAGCTCGTCGTGAAACTGCGCCAGAAAATCGAGGTCCCGGCGAGCCGAAGCACCTCGTGACCGTCCACGGCCTCGGCTACCGGCTGGAGGGATAGGCGGCGACCTACTCGTTGTAGGCGCTTTCGCCGTGCTCGCTCACGTCGAGGCCGGCGTGCTCGGACTCGGCTTCCACGCGCAGGCCGACGATCGCGCCGATGATTTTCAGCAGGATGAAAGTAACGAGCCCGGCGGCGGCGGCGGTGAAGACGACGGCGATGAGCTGGTTCACAAACTGCCCCGCGCCCCCGGCGAGCGAGACGACGGCGTCGCCTTTCTTGAAGGTCGTGGCGATGGCCGGATTGACCTCGGCGCTGGCGAGGAAGCCGAGCATGAGCATGCCCACGATGCTGCCGCAGCAGTGGACGCCGAAGACATCGAGCGAGTCGTCGTAGCCGAGTTTGGATTTGAGTTTCGTGACGGCCAGGAAGCACACCGTGCCGCCCGC
>CAIQUL010000079.1 GCA_903874975.1 uncultured Chthoniobacter sp.
ATGATTGCCCGCGTGGTGGCCGGGTATCCGAAGAAGGGCCTCATCTGGCATTTCCAGGGCAGCGGCAAGAGCCTGCTGATGGTCTTCGCCGCGCAGAAGCTGCGCATGCACCCGAGGCTGGGCAATCCCACGGTGCTCATCGTGGTGGACCGCATCGACCTCGACACGCAGATCACCGCCACCTTCAATGCAGCGGATGTGCCGAACATGGTCGGCGTGAGCGACCGCAAGGAGCTGCAAAAGCTGCTGGGGCAGGACGTGCGGAAGGTGCTGATCACGACCATTCACAAATTCGGCGAGGCCGGCGGCGTGCTGAACGACCGCAAGAACATCATCGTGATGGTGGACGAGGCGCATCGGACGCAGGAGGGCGACCTTGGTCGCAAAATGCGTGAGGCCCTGCCGAACGCCTTCCTCTTTGGCCTGACCGGCACGCCGATCAACCGGGCGGACCGCAACACCTTCTGGGCCTTCGGCGCGGACGAGGACAGCGCGGGCTACATGAGCCGCTATTCCTTCCAGGACAGCATCCGCGACAAGGCCACGCTGCCGCTGCATTTCGAAGCGCCAACGGTGAAGCTCAAGATAGACAAGGCGGCGATTGATGAAGCCTACAAGCAGATCACCGGCGACCTGAGCGAGCAGGATCGCGATGACCTCGCTAAACGCGCCGCCAAGATGGCCGTGCTCGTGAAGAATCCGGAGCGCGTGCGCGCCGTGGTGGAGCACATCGTGCAGCATTACCAGACCAAGGTGGAACCGAACGGCTTCAAGGCGCAGGTGGTGTGCTTCGACCGCGAGTGCTGCGTGCTCTACAAGGCGGTGATGGACGAGATCGCCGGTCCCGATGCCAGTGCCATCGTGATGAGCGGTGCGCAGAAGGACCCGCCCGCATGGAGCGTCCATATGCGCGACAAGGATGCCGAGGAGAAGCTGCTCGACCGCTTCCGCGACCCGGCGGACCCGCTGAAGTTCGTCATCGTCACGAGCAAGCTGCTCACCGGCTTCGACGCGCCGATCCTCCAGGCCATGTATCTCGACAAGCCGATGAAGGATCACAATCTCCTCCAGGCGATCTGCCGCGTGAACCGCACCTACGGGCAGAGCAAGACCCACGGCCTGATCGTGGATTACATCGGCATCTTCGACGACGTGGCGCAGGCGCTGGATTTCGACGAGAAGGCCGTGCAGCAGGTCGTGAGCAACATCGAGGAACTCCGCAAAGCCCTGCCGGGACAGATGCAGAAGTGCCTCGCCTTTTTCCCAAACGTGGATCGCACCGTGGGCGGCTACGAAGGACTGTTGGCGGCGCAGCAGCACCTCCCCAACAACGCGGTGCGCGACAAATTCGCCGGTGAATACACCGTGCTCGGAACCATCTGGGAGGCGCTGTCACCCGACCCGTGCCTGGGTGCCTACGCGAAGGATTACAAGTGGCTGACGCAGGTCTATGAATCCGTGAAGCCTGTGAGCGGCAACGGCAGGATGCTCTGGCACCGCCTCGGCGCGAAGACCATCGAACTCATCAATGAGAACGTCCACGTCGAGGCCGTGCGCGATGACGTGGAGGCGCTGGTGCTCGATGCGGATGTGCTGGAAAGCATCCTCAAGGATTCCAACCCTGCCAAGAAGGCGAAGGAGGTGGAGATCAAGCTCATCGCCCGTCTGCGGAAACACGCCGGCAATCCGAAGTTCACGGAACTCGGCGAGCGCCTGGAAAAGATCCGCGAGAAACACGAGCAAGGACTGCTGAACAGCCTGGAGTTCCTGAAAGCCATCCTCGAAGTCGCCAAAGACACCGTGGAGGCCGAAAAGCAGACCGCCCCCGAGGAAGAGAAGGACAAGGCGCTGTCCGCCCTCACCGAGCTATTCAACGAGGTGAAGAGCAAGAACACGCACGTCATCGTCGAGCGCCTCGTCGCCGAGATTGACGCCATCGTGAAACAGGTCCGCTTCGACGGCTGGCAGGATACCGCCCAAGGCGAGCGCGAAGTGCGTCAGGCCCTGCGCAAGGCGCTGCTCAAATACAAGCTGCACACCGACCAAGAATTGTTCGACAAAGCCTATGGGTATATCCGGCAGTATTATTGACTGATCGCCGCCGCGTGCTCGAAGAGCGGGCCGACTTCTCGGGGGGCGCTGAGGATGCCGCGGGCGCTGGCGCAGGCGATCTGCATGAGTTCGCAGGAGGAGTAGTGATCGGGCCGGCCCTGCGGGCACCACCATTCGGTGCGGCGGGCGCCGCGGGCGTCGGTGAATTCGTGGCGGTCCCAGGCGGCGACCTGTTTGCGATAGTCCTGATCGGCGGCGGAGAGGATGCGCCAGTCGGTTTCGCCGTAGCCGTGCATGAAGAAGTTGAGCTTGTCCTGCACGCCGGGTTTGCTCCAGCGGATGACGTTGATCGGGCGGATGAAGCCCTGCGCCTTGCGCCCGAGGTAGGGGTCGGTGGGGGCGACGGTCCAGAGGTGGCGCTTGCCGTCGATGAGGAAGAAGGGGCGGTCGTCGCCCCAGAGGGCTTTCATGGCGTAGTCGCCATTGGGCAGGGAGCCGCCTTCCATGATCTGGGTGAAGAGTTCGCTCTGGAAGGTGCCGACATCGAAGGCGAGGTTGTGCCGGGGCACGCGCCAGGTCTGGCAGGTGGCGAGGAGATTGGCGTAGCTCTCGGTGCCGGGGCCGATTTTCTCGTGGTAGAGCTGGCGGGAGACGCCGCCGAGGCCCCAGGCGCGGATGACGAGGTAGTAGTGGCGGCCGCCGCTGGCCTGGACGTCGATGGTGGCGAAGCGGTCGCGTTCGAGGGGCCACGGCGCGAGCGGGTCGTAATCGAGCTCGCGGTCGCGGAGATATTTGTCGTGCTTCATGTAACGGAGGAGATCCGTCCAGGGACGGCCCTGCGTTTCGTTGGTGAAGCTTTTCAGCGGCTCGTGGTCGCCCCAATCGAGGCGGCGGAGGGCGCTGAGGTATTCGACGACTTGCGCGCCCCAATCGGTCCACCACGGGAGGAGCGCGCCCCAGGAGAAGGAGGCGCAGTTGCTCGGGGCGGTGGGGTTGCGGCGCTCCCAGCGGCCGTGGGAGGCGATGTGCTTGCGATGGGTGAGCAGGCCGGGGCGTGACGGCGCCGCACTCGGCGCACTCGTAGCGCGCCCGCCGGCACCGTCACGGCAGCGCCCCGCCGGTCGCCATTTCCACCAGCGCCAGGATGCCGAGCGGCTGCCGCAGGCTCGCGGGCAGATGCGCGATGCTCGGCACGTCCTCCCGGCACCCGCTCGTGAGCAGGATTGCGCAGATCACGATGCGCACATCCGCCAGCCATCGCGGCGTCGCCGCCGGGAGCCCGCGTGCGGGCTTCATTTTTCGCGGCCAATACTCGGTCGTTTGTGCGTATGTTCCGCCGCCATGCCTGCCGCACCACCACTCCACGCCGAACTCGCCGGACGGCTCATCGTCCTCTTCGATGGCGACTGTGTGCTCTGCAACAACTGGGCGCGGTTCATCGCGGCGCGCGATCCGCGCTGTCAATTCGCCCTCGGCACCCTCCAGTCCGCCACGGGCCGCGAACTCCTCCGCGCGCGCGGCCTTTCCCTCGAGTTGTCGTCCGTCGTCTTCCTCTGGCCCGGCGGTGCGGCGGTGAAAAGCGACGCCATTCTCCGCATGATGGGCCATCTCTCCGCGCCCTGGCCGCTCGCCGCCGCGCTGCGCCTCATCCCCCGCTTTTTGCGCGACGCCGGGTACGACCTCATCGCGCGGCATCGCTACCGCTGGTTCGGCCGCGCGCCCGCCTGCCCGCTGCCGACGCCGGAGCTGCGCGCGCGGCTGCTGGAATGACTCAGCCCAAGGCGCGGGCGAACGCCCAATAGATCCCCGCGAGCGCAATCAGCGTGGAGCCGGGGATGACGATGAAGCGGCGGTAGCGCTCCGCATCGCGCAGCCACGACGTGGCGAAAAAGGCCAGCGCGATGACGGTGAGTTGCGCGCCTTCCACGCCGAGGTTGAAGCCGACGAGACCCACGGCGAGCGAGCTGGCGGGGAGACCGAGGTCTTCCAAAGCGCCGGCAAAGCCGAGTCCGTGAACGAGCCCGAAGACGAAGACGATGAGCAGCCGCCACGGCGTGTAACGGGGATGAAAGATGTTTTCCAAGGCGACCGCCGCGATGCTCAGCGCGATGATCGGCTCGACGATCGAGCCCGGCACATGCACCCAGCCGAGCGTGGCCAGCGCCAGCGTCACCGAGTGGGCGAGCGTGAAAGTGGTGACCTGGAGCAGCAGCGGACGCCACCTGCGGCTGAGGAGAAAGAGGCCGAGGACGAAAAGAATGTGGTCGAGCCCGAGGGGCAGCACGTGGAGAAAGCCTTGGTGCAAATAGGTGAAGAACGTGCTCCACGAGTCGCCCGCCGTGCCGGTGGCGGAGACGGCTCCGGCGGTGGGCGCGGCCGGGGTTTGCCCGGAGAGTGCCGTGAGGTCGAGGGTAAAACTGGTCTCGCCCGGAAAGAGCACCGCGAGCCGCGGGTGCGCGCGGTTGTCGATGATGTTCTGGAAAACGACGGCGAGCTTCGGGCCGGGGTGCGCGCGGATTTTCCACCCGGTCAGCCCGGCGGCGATGGTGGTCGGCCACGAGCCGGTCAGGACCACCACGTCATCGTCCTTGGCCAGCGTGGCGCGGCCCGCGCCGGTGAACTCGAAGGTGAACTCGGGCTGCACGCGGCCCACGGGCTCGAAGAAAAATTCCACGCTGCGGGCGGCGAGGGCGGCGGCCTGCTCCCGGAGTTCCGCCTGGCGCGCCGCGGGCAGGGTGCGAAAGGTCGCGAAGGTCAGCGAAGGAGCATCGGTGGGATTGGCGTCGAAGCAGCGCGGATCGACCTCCACGGAAATCGTCGCCGCCCCGCCGCTCGTGAACGTCCCGCGCACCGGAATATCCGGAACCGGATGGGCGGGCGCGGAGTGCGTGGTCAGGAAAAAAAGGACGCAAAGTAGAAAGCGAGAAGTCATGGCCGGGAAGATGGCAGAAAGTTTGGGCTTGCCGCAATGGCGGGAACGTCGCAGCGTCCCGGCACTTGGCGGCAATTCCGCCGCCGGGCCAAACCAAAATCGCAACATCATGAAAAAACTCCTCGCTCTGACTGCAATCATCGCCCTCAGCCTCGGCAGCGCCGACGCTGGCTGCGGCAAGAAAGTAACCAACGAAGGCACGCTCAAGTCCTTTGACGCCGCCACCAAGACCCTCACCGTCGAAGGCAAGGACGGCAAAGCCGCCTCCATCACGCTCACCCCCACCACCGCCGGAGCCGAAGGCGTGGATAAACTCGTGGGCAAGGCCGTGAAGGTCATCAGCGAACACGGCAAAGCCGACAGCGTCGCCGCTGGCGCGTAGTCCCGCCCCGCATACTTCAAAAAGGCCCGGCTGGTTTCAGCCGGGCCTTTTTTTGTCCCGCCCGCCCGCTCTCCCCATGACGCTCGGATGGACGAATCCGATTTCCCGGTTGAAACTTCACGGATGCCGATGCGCGCTCTTTTTCTTCTCCTCCTGCTACCCCTGCCGCTGCTGCGTGCGGGCGTTGATTTCAACCGCGACGTGCGGCCGATCCTGTCGGACCGATGCTTCGCCTGTCACGGGCCGGACGGGGAGAAGCGCAAGGCGGGTTTGCGGCTCGATACGGCGGAAGGGGCGACGGCACTTTTGAAAAGCGGCGAGCGGGCCGTCGTGCCGGGCAAGGCCAAGGAGAGCGCGCTGCTGGAGCGCATCCACAGCACGGATCGGGACGAGATCATGCCGCCCGCAAAGCTGAACCGCCCGCTGTCCGCCGCGGAGCGCGGAATCCTCGCGCGCTGGATTGACGAGGGTGCGGTCTATGCGCGGCATTGGGCATTCTCTCCGCCGCAGAAACATCCGGTGCCGGCGGTGAAAGGCGGGGCCTGGGCGCAGGACGACATCGACCGTTTCATCCTGCACGCGCTGGAGCAGCAGGGGCTCGCGCCGAATGCGGAGGCGGCGCGCGCGGCGCTGCTGCGGCGCGCGTCGTTCGTGCTCACGGGGCTGCCGCCGACACCGGAGCAGCTCGCCGCTTTTCTCGCGGACGCCGCGCCGAACGCCTACGCCCAGCAGGTGGACGCGCTGCTGGCTTCGCCGCGCTTTGGCGAGCGGATGGCGCTCGACTGGATGGATGTCGCCCGCTTTGCGGACACGTATGGCTATCAGTCGGACAAAGGCTGCTTCGTCTGGCCGTGGCGCGACTGGGTGATCGGCGCGTTTAATAAGAACCTGCCTTACGACCAGTTCGTGACGTGGCAAATCGCGGGCGACCTTTTGCCGAATGCCACCCAGGAGCAGCGGCTGGCCACGGCTTTCAACCGGCTCCACCGGCAGACCGAGGAAGGCGGCTCCATCGAGGAGGAGTTTCGCCAGGAGTATGTGTCCGACCGCGTCCACACCGCCGGCACCGCGTTCCTCGGGCTCACGATGGAGTGCGCGAAATGCCACGACCACAAATATGATCCGCTGCCGCAGACGGATTATTACAGCATGGCCGCCATGTTCGGG
>CAIQUL010000080.1 GCA_903874975.1 uncultured Chthoniobacter sp.
CACGCCAGGAGGAGCATCACCGCACGCGAACTTTTCAGGAAGAGTATCTCGAATTTCTCCAGCGCGGCGGGGTGGAATACGAGGAAAGATACTTGTGGTGACGCATGTCCGCCGCCCCTCTGGGGCGCGTTTTTGGTTGCTGTGTTATCCGGTGGTTGCGCTCGTTCCTCGCTTCACCACCGGCTAATTTCCGATGTCCCTCCGGGACAACGCCCGGCGGGCGTCCGCCGCTTTGCCCGGCGCTACCGCTGGATGCGCCACGAGGCGCGGTGCGGGCGGATGCCGGTGGCCGCGGTGAGGCAAGCGGTGCGGGCCTGGAGCGCGCACACGGAGCACGCGCAGAGCTGGGGCTTGCGCCGCGCGGTGCTCTCGCGGTAACACTGCGCGCGGGTGCCCCGGCGCGAAAAACGTCCGAGAATCGCGCGATCTGCGGTGGCCGCCGGAACAACCCCGAGCACAACCTGCGCGCCTCGAACCACCACCACAACCCGCTGAGTTTTTTGCCACGAACGGCCTTTGCGTCCTCTGCGCCTCTGCGTTAAAAAATAGCAGCCCCACCGGCAATGAGCCTGTTGCGTCGATCTTCGCCATCTCCTAGCGTCCGCGCCTTTCGCCTATGAAAATCCTCGTCCTCGGCAGCGGCGGGCGCGAACACGCGCTCGTCTGGAAACTCCGGCAGTCGCCACGCGTGAGCGCGGTTTTTTGCGCGCCGGGCAATGCCGGCATCGCGCAGCTCGCCACGTGCGTCGCGCTGAAAGTCACCGAGCAGGCGGCGCTCGTGCAGTTTGCCAAGGATGAGCGCATCGACCTCACGGTGGTCGGCCCGGACGACGCGCTGGCCGCGGGCATCGTCGATCTTTTCCAAAAGAACGGCCTGCGGATCTTCGGCCCCACGCAGCGCGCCGCGCAGCTCGAATCGTCGAAGGTTTTCGCGAAGGAATTCATGCAGCGCCACGGCATCCCGACGGCCCGCTCGGGGAGTTTTTCCGAGAGCAGTGAGGCGCAGAGATTTTGCCGCGGCGCGAGTTATCCGCTCGTGGTGAAGGCCGACGGGCTGGCGCTGGGCAAGGGCGTGATCATCGCGCAGAACCCGTGGGAGGCGGGGCTGGCGATCCACGAGATCATGGACGCGCGCAAGTTTGGCGACGCCGGCAACCGCGTGCTCATCGAGGAATTTCTCACCGGCGAAGAGTGCTCCATCCATGCGCTCGTGGACGGAAAGAACTATCTGCTTTTCCCCAGCGCGCAGGATCACAAGCGGGCGCTCGATGGCGATCAGGGGCTGAACACCGGCGGCATGGGGACCTTCAGCCCGGCGGCAAAACTGGTGACGCCGGAGATCGAGGAGCGCATTCATCGCGAAGTGCTCGTGCCGTTTATCGCCGGCCTGGAGAAAGACGGGCTCGATTATCGCGGGATGCTGTTCCCCGGCCTGATGATCACCGCCGACGGGCCGAAGGTGCTCGAATTCAACTGCCGCTTCGGCGACCCGGAGACGCAGGTGCTGCTCACGCGACTCGACAGCGATCTCGTGGAGCTGCTGGAGGCGACGATCGACGGCCGCCTCGCGGACGTGCAGGCGCGGTGGAAAGCGGACGCCGCTGTGTGCGTCATCCTCGCGAGCGGCGGCTACCCCGGCAGCTACGCGAGCGGCAAACCCATCGCGGGCCTCGACCACGTGGCGGACGGCATCACCGTTTTTCACGCCGGCACAAAGCGCGACGGCGACAAAACCGTGACCGCCGGCGGGCGCGTGCTCGGCGTCACGGCGCTGGCGGCGGATTTGCCCACGGCGCGGGCAAAAGCGTATGCGGCCGTCGAGGAAATCGCTTTCGAGGGGCGGCAGTTTCGCCGCGATATTGCAGTGAAAGGGCTGACCGCCTAGCTTCGCGCCCCTTTATGAAACTCCCCGTGGCACCCGCGCTGGCCGCGCTGCTTTACGCCTCTTCCGCTCTCCTCTGCGCGCAAGACCCCGCGTCGCCTACCGAAAAGCCTGCGGAAAAAGCGCCGATGCCGCCGGCCGAGTCGCCGCCCGCGCCCGCGCCGAAACCGCTCAAGCCCACCAAGCCCACCAAGCCTGGTGAGCCGCTGACCACCCGGTCGGCGGTGGATTCGCTGACCGACGCGGAACTCGACCAGGTCATTTCGCTCCTCAAAGAGAACTACATCAATCCCGAGGCGCTCGCCGAAGACGACCTGAAACGCGCCACCGTGCAGGGCCTCATCGACCGCATCGCGCCCGGTGCCCGCATCGTGGAAGCGCCGGTCCCGGGCAGCAGCCAGGCGAGCCCGTTTCGCGCGGAAATCCTCGACGCCCGCATCGGCTACGCGCGGCTCGGCGCGACCGTGCCGGGCAACGTCGCCGAACTCGACGCCGCGCTGGCGAACTTCACCGAGAAAAAACTCGGCGCGCTCGTGCTCGACCTGCGCGCCACGCCGCCGAGCGCGGAGTTTGAGCAGACGGCGGAGGTTTGCCGGCGCTTCTGCCCGAAAGGCAAAGTGCTTTTTTCTGTCAAGAAACCGAACATCAAGCAGGAGCAAATCCTCACTTCCAAAGACGACCCGAAATACCGCGGCGTGATGGTCGTGCTCGTGGATCGCGACACCGCCGGCAACGCCGAGATCATCGCCTCCGTCCTGCGCATGCACGTCCGCGCGATGGTCATCGGCCAGCAGACCAAAGGCGAGGCGGTCGAGTTTGCCGAGCTGCCGCTGGCCGGCGGAAAACTGCTCCGCGTGGCCGTCGCGGAAGTCGGGCTGCCGGACAACGTCGCGGTGTTTCCCGGCGGCGTGAAACCGGACCTCGTCGTGGAGGTGTCGCAGGAGACCACGAACGAGGTGCTCAAGCGCGAACTCGAAAAAGGCGTCGCGGAGCTTGTCTTTGAAACCGAGCGCCCGCGCATGAACGAAGCCGCGCTCGTCGCCGGGACGAATCCCGAACTCGACGCGCTCCAGGCGCTGCAAAAAGCCAGAGGCGAGCGCCCGAAGCCGCCGCTCCGCGACACCGTCCTCCAGCGCGCCGTCGATTTCATCACGACGATCGCGATTTACGAAAAGAAGCCCGCGGCGAAGTAGCGCGGGCGGTTCCGGGATGGCCGCGTCGGGCCGCGAGCGAAGCGCAGCTCGCGCAGACGCTGCGCGCGACGACCAACGCGGAAACGACCCGGCTCGCGACCTCGCGTCGGCTGGAGATATAAAACGCGGCGCTCGCCGAGCAGGCGCGCAATCCGGTGCTGCGCGGCGATGATTTGGCGGGACGATGGAAGCGGCGAGCGAGTGGGAGCGGGGGAGCGTATTTACTTTCACCCTGCCCGCGGAAACGCTAGGAGCCCCGGGAAGTTCCACCCCGCCATGAAAGTGCTCCTCATCGAAGACAACGAGCAGAACCGCTATCTCGTGACCTTCCTGCTCGAACAGCGCGGCTGCACCGTGGTGCATGCGCCCGATGGTCCCGCCGGGATCGAGCGCGCGGGGCAGGAAACGTTCGGCCTCATCCTGCTCGATATCCAGTTGCCGGGGATGGATGGCTACGAGGTCGCGCAGGCTTTGCGGAAAATCCCCGGCCTCGCGACGCCGCCGATTATCGCCGTGACGTCCTACGCGATGGCCGGTGACCGGGAGAAGGCGCTCGTCGCCGGGTGCAGTTATTCCATCGAGAAACCGATCAATCCCGAGACGTTTGTGACCGAGGTCATGAATCATCTCGGCCCGCCAAACTAGAAAGGCACGGACATGGCCCGCATCCTCGTCGTGGACGACATTGAGCAGAATCTCTACATGCTGCGCGTCCTGCTGGAGGCCCACGGTTGCAGCGTGGAGGACGCCCGGCACGGCGGCGAGGCGCTGGAAAAGGCCCGCCGTTCCGCGCCCGACCTGATCATTTCGGACCTGCTTATGCCGGTCATGGACGGTTACACGCTGCTGGGGCATTGGAAGGCGGACGAGCAGTTGAAGCGGATTCCTTTCGTCGTCTATACGGCCACCTACACCGACCCGCAGGACGAGAAGCACGCGCTGGAACTCGGCGCCGATGCATTCATCATCAAGCCGATGGCCCCGGTGCTGTTCATGGCCCGCATCCGCGAAGTGCTGGCGAGCCGGGGCACGGCTCCGCACGCGCCGGCTGGCGAGGAAAAGGAGCGCCTTCGCGAGTACAGCGAGGTGCTCATCCGCATGCTCGAGAAAAAGATGCGGCAACTCGAACAGACGAACCGCGCCCTCGAAGCGCACATCGCCGAGCGCCAGCAACTCGAGGAGCAGCTCCGCCAGTCGCAGAAAATGGAGGCCATCGGCCAGCTCGCCGGCGGGATCG
Organism: uncultured Chthoniobacter sp.; assembly: GCA_903874975.1. GTDB lineage: Bacteria > Verrucomicrobiota > Verrucomicrobiia > Chthoniobacterales > Chthoniobacteraceae > Chthoniobacter. Next base: position 4,313 of record CAIQUL010000080.1, read on the forward strand.
CGCACGATTTTAACAACATCCTCGCGGCCATCTCCGGAAACACCGAACTCGCCCTCGAAGACACCGCCTCGGACCATCCCGCGCGCGAGTTTCTGGAGGAAATCAGGAACTCCAGCGCGCGGGCGAAGCGCCTCGTGCAGCAGATTCTCGCCTTCAGCCGGAGACAGCCGCTGGACCGGCGCGTCATCTCGCTGGAGCCGATCATCGAGGAATCCACCGACCTGCTGCGCGCGTCGCTGCCCGCCAGCGTCGGTCTCGATATGGAGGTGGATGCCGGTGTCCCCCCAGTGCTCGCCGACGCCACGCAGATGCACCAGGTGCTCGTCAACCTCTGCACCAATGCCTGGCACGCCCTCGAAGGCCAGTCCGGACGCATCGTGGTCCGGCTGAAATCCGTCGCCCTGACCGCCGACTCCGTGAAACCGCTCGTGGGGCTGCGCCCGGGAAATTTTGTCTACCTCAGCGTGAGCGATACCGGCATCGGCATGGACGCCGCCACGCGCGCCCGGATCTTCGAGCCCTTTTTCACCACGAAGGAACCCGGCAAGGGCACCGGACTCGGCCTTTCCGTCGTGCATGGCATCGTGCAGGGGCACGATGGGGCCATCGTGGTCCGCAGCCAGCCCGGCGAGGGAACGGTTTTTGAGATCTATTTTCCCGCCGCCACCGCCATTGAGGAAACGGCCGCCGCCCCCGCCCCCGCGCTCCGTGGCCAGGGACAGCACATCCTTTTCCTCGACGACGAAGCCCCGCTCGTCACGCTCGCGCAGCGCCTGCTCGAACGCCGCGGCTATCGTTTCAGCGGCTTCACCCGCGCATCGGAGGCGCTGCGGGCGTTTGCGGAAAAGCCGGACGAGTTCCAACTCGTGATCACCGACCTGAGCATGCCCGGCGCCTCCGGGCTGCACTTCGCCAGCGACATCCTGAAGCTGCGCCCGGACGTGCCGGTTGTGCTTTGCTCCGGCCACGTGACCGAGGAACTGCGGGAGCATGCCCGCCGCGCCGGCATTCGCGAGGTGCTTTACAAGCCGAACACCGTTGACGAATTCGGCGAAACGATTCACCGCCTCGCCTCGGAAACCCGGAGGAGCTAGTTCCCCGCGTCCGGAACCGCCAGCCCGTTGCTCGTGGCCCCGTTGGTTGCGCGCGCCATTTTCACCCGGTCCGCCAGCTAGCGGAGCCACGCGGGATGCAGACGGAGCAGTTCGCAGACTTCGGTCCGCTCCTCAGCCCCGCACGCCCCGTCGGCGAATCGCTGGAGCTTGGCGGCGGCGTCCGTTGGCGGCTAGGCCGAACGTCCGCGATGTTTTCATCGTCCGCGCAGCGGGGAAAACACCACGGTGAGCGGGCCCCACGCCTTGCGCTTCCGGCCCTGCTGATCCGCGGCGATCGAGGCGACGGACAGGGTGCTTGCGGACATCGAGCACCTTCATATACATGTGCCGTTGTGGTGATGAACCAGTTCGTTTCAATGCAGAGGGTTTCAAACCGCTTCAGAGTGGCACTGTTCAAGGGGAGTCTCTTTTTGTTCTTTAAGTTACCGATAAGCAACAAGCCGGGGTGGCGAAATTGGCAGACGCGCCAGACTTAGGATCTGGTTCCGCAAGGAGTAGGGGTTCGAGTCCCCTCTCCGGCATCTTTTGCATCTCGAGCCGAATACAG
>CAIQUL010000081.1 GCA_903874975.1 uncultured Chthoniobacter sp.
AGCCGCACCAACACCCCGCTGCAGGCGCTCATCGTGCTCAACGATCCGATGTTCTTCGAGTGCGCGGGCGCGATGGGCCGGAGCCTGCTCGCGCTGCCCGCCGCCACGCCCGAGGCCCGCGCGGCCTATGGCCTCAAGCTGTGCGTCGCACGCGCGGCCAAGCCCAGGGAGGTGGAGATGCTTGTGGCGATGTATCGCGATGCGCTCGGCATTTTCACGCAGGATCCGGCGCGGGCGACCGCGCTGATTCAGCAGGGCCGCGTGGAGGCGGGTGCTGCGAATCCCGCCGAACTCGCCGCATGGATCACCGTGGCGAACGTGCTGCTCAATCTCGACGAAACCCTGACCAAATCCTGACCCGCTTCCATGCAACATTCGCACCTGCCCACCCGCGATCCGCTTTCCTGGATTTCACGCCGAAAATTTCTCGGTGACACCGGCTACGGTCTGGGCGCGATTGCGCTCAGCACGCTGCTTGGCCGCGATGCCCACGCCGCCAATCGCACCGATCCGCTTGCGCCCAAGGCACCCCATTTTCCCGCCCGCGCCAAAAGCGTGATCTACCTGAACATGACCGGCGGTCCGTCGCAGCTCGATCTTTTCGACCACAAGCCGACGCTGAAAAAACTCAACGGCACGCCGATCCCCGAATCCGCGGTGAAGGGCCTGCGTTTCTCCAGCATGACCAACAGGCGGGCCAACGTGCTGGCCTCGCCGTGGGAGTTCGCGCCGCAGGGCCCGAACGGTTCGATGATTTCCGAACTCCTCCCGCACCTCGGCACGGTGCTCGATGAAGTCACCCTCATCCGCTCGATGAAAACCGACGAGGTGAACCATGTGCCCGCGCAGCTTTTCTTCATGACCGGTTCGCCGCGCATGGGGCGGCCGGAGAAAGTGAAAGGGGTCAGAGCTTACTATTGATACTTTGGTGACTTGGCAGTAACTCCCGAGGCCATGCCCCGACCGCTTCGCATCGAGTATGCAGGCGCGATTTATCATGTGATGAATCGCGGGGACCGACGCGAGGCGATCTATCGCGACGACGAGGATCGCGCGAATTTCCTGCACACCTTGGGCGAAGCGTGCGGCAAGACGGGCTGGCAGCTCCACGCCTGGTGCCTGATGGGCAATCACTTTCACCTCGTGCTGGAAACCCCGCAGGCGAATCTCGTGGCCGGCATGGGCTGGCTGCTGGGGACTTTCACCGGGCGGTTCAACCGGCGGCACCGGCTGAGCGGACATCTCTTTGGCGGGCGTTACAAAGCGCAGCACATCGACGGGCGCAGCGGGGCTTACCTAGTGACGGCGTGCGACTACGTGCATCTGAACCCCGCGCGCGCCGGGCTGGTGCGCGCGGAGGAACCGCTGGAGACCTGGCGCTGGAGCAGCTATCCGGGGTATCTGCGTCCGCAATTGCGGACGCCCTGGCTGCGTGTGGACCGGGTGCTCGGCGAACACGGGCGGCAGACGGATGGGGTGGGCGATCGCCGCGCGTATGCCCGGCGGGTGGAAGCTCTGCGCCAAGACGGCAACGGGGAGGCTCCGGAGATGAAACGCGGCTGGCGGCTGGGGGCGGAGGACTTTGTGGAGCGGCTGGCGGAACGGCTTGGGCGGGCAGGCGCGAGCGGGGAACGGGCCGCGGAACGCCACGAAACCGACGAGCAACTGGCCTTGCGGATCGTGCGTGAAGCGTTGGCGGAGGCCGGAATCGCGGAAGCGGAATTGCTGGCGTTGCCGAAGGGGGATCCGCGCAAGGTGGCCATCGCCAGCCGGCTGCGCGCGGAGACGCCCATGACGCGGCTGTGGATCGCGGCGCGATTGGCGATGGGGAGCGCGAGCTACCTGTCGGCCCTGCTGGAATCGCGAGTGGACGATCGCCAGCTCTGCCCCCTTGCACCTTGCACTCGGCCAAGCCCGCACGCTGGCCGATGGGC
>CAIQUL010000082.1 GCA_903874975.1 uncultured Chthoniobacter sp.
GAGCGGCCGTCTCAACCTCACCGGCGATCTACTTTATTCCGGTTGTGGCGCGAGTAAGACCCTCACACTCCAAGGCGACACCGCGGGATTGGCGAGTTCGCTGGAGCCATCGCCGATCCCCACGCCCGCGCGGGCCAGGCGACGACCTCCGTGACCAAGGCCGGAAAGGAGACGTGGGTTCTCTCCGGCGTGCACACCTTTACTCGCCCCGCCACAGTCAAACAGGGAACCCTCGCCCTCGCCAGGGGGCGTAGTTTGGCCGCGAAAACCGTCGTGGCCGTCGAACTCGGTGCCACGTTGGAACTGGGTTTCAAAGGGAGCCCGCGCGGGCGGCAACTGACCCTCGACGGAAAACCGCAGCCTCCCGGAAATTACTCCGCCACCACCTCGCCCGAGTTTATCCAAGGGGGCGGGGTTCTCAGCGTGGAGTCGTAGGGCTCGCCGGTGGGCTGTCACGCCCGCCGGCCCCAGGCAAAGCCTGCTTTTTCTCCGCGCGGGCGCGGGTGTAGTGGGCGCGGAGACCTTCGGCGACGGCGTCGGCGTACTCGCGGTAGATGCTGCGGCGGGGTTCGCCGGAGAGGGTGATCTCGCCTTCGTAATCGCCGGCCTGCACGCGCATCCAGACGGGTTCGCTGTTCATCACGTAGGGTTCGAGAAAGGCGACCGGCGCGTGGTAGAGGCGGTTGGCGAGGAGGTTGCGCGCCCACACGTAGGCGTTGCCGCCGGTGCGGATGGCCCGGCCGTTGGTGTATTCGTAGGGCGGCAGTTTGGTCGCGGCGGCGAGTGCGGTGGCGAGGTGCTCGGACGCGGGGAGTTCCTCGTCGTAGGAGCGATTGAGCAGCTTCACGAGCATCTCGTAGCGCTGGTCGTCGAAGCGCAACTCGCCCGCGGAGTAGCTGCCATTGACGAGGACGTGGAGGTGGTTGCGCGGCACGAATTCCGGCCGCTGCGGATCGCCCCAACCCTCGGCGTTGAAGTGCAGGCAGATCACGAGATCGGGCTGGAGCTTGGTATTGACCAGCACGGCGCGCTGGCGGATTTCCGCGATGCGGTAAAAGAGCAACTCACTCTGCGCCTGCACGGTTTGCGCGCGGAGCGGGTCGTTCGTGCCGTCGTATTTTTCGCGCGGCGCTTCGTTGCCCTGCTTCGCCAGTTCGGCCCGTGCGGTGTCGCGCAGGGTCTCGGGCCGGAGCGGCGTGGTGGGTTCGAGGGCGTCGCGGACGTTCAGCACCTCGGCGCCCATCTCGCGCAGCTTCGGCGCGAGCAACTTCGCCACGCGCAGCGTCATCTCGCCCTCGATGACGGGTCGCGACTCGCCGACTTGGAAAAAGCGTTCCTCCATCTTCGCCCACGCGCCGCCGAGGTGCCCGGCGTCGAGCGCGATCTTCAGCCCGGCGAGAGGCTTGCCCTCGGGCGGGGCAGGCAGTTGCGCCGGAAGTCGCCAGATCCGCGGCACCGGCTGCGCAGGCGTGGCATCCTTCGCAAAACGCAGCCGGAAATCCACCGGCGGCGTGAGCGACGTTTTGATCACCGCCGCCTCCGCTTCCACCGCGATCACGCCTTTTGCCGCGCCGCCCGGCGCATACACCGTATCCAGCAGCCGCTCGAAATCCGCCCGCGTGATCGTCTCCTGAAACGCCTCGAGCCGGGGCCAGTCCGGCTTTTCCGCCAGCGGGCTGAGCCGCTGCGCCCGGGCGCAAAACGGGAGCGCACCCGCGAGCAGGACCGTGAGAAAAAGACGCCGGAGAAAATTCACGGCGCACGTTTCCACGAAACTCCCGCGCGGGCACCAGTGCATTCGCCGGACTCCCGTCAGTTCCCGAGATACAGGATGCGCCCGCACTGCTCGCAGTGGACGATTTCGCGCCCGCCCTTGACCTTCACCACGGTCTGCGTGGTCACCTTCATGTGGCAGCCCCTGCAGGTCTCGTGTTCGAGCGGCACCACGGCTTCGCCTTTGTTGGCAAAGAGCCGGTCGAAGGTGTCGAGCAGGTCTTCGTCCACGCCGACGGTCAGGCCCGCGCGCTCGGTTTCGACTTCCTTCAGGCTCCCGGCGAGCGCGCCGAGTTTTGCGGCGATGTCCGCGAGTTGGCGCTCGACCTGCGCTTTCACCGCTTTCGTCTGCTGCTCGGTTTCCGCGACCTGCGTGCAGACTTTTTCCGCCTGGTCCATGAACTCCAACTCACGGTCCTCGAGGCCGCGGATCTCGCCCTCGTAGCGGGTGATCTCGTTGTTCAGCGCCTGGAATTCCTCGTTCTTGCGCGTCTGAAATTTCTGCGTCTGAAACTTCGCGATCGAATCCCGCTTCGCCTGCGCCCCGTTCTCCAGCTTCTTGCGCTCGACCTCGATCTCCTTGGCCTTGTGCTTCACCGCGTCGAGATTCCGCACCGCAGCGGCGAGCTTTTCCTCCGCTTCACTGCGTTCGAGTGGCGCGCCGTCCAGTTCCTCCCGGAGCGTGCGGATTTTGCGGTCGCGGTCTTGGATGATGAGCAGGTTCTGAATTTCCGGGAGCATTTCGCGGGAGTGTGGTGGAAAGCCGGGGCGGGCGTCAACCGCGGTGGGTTTGGGGGGGATGGGGAATGACGAATGACCGCCTTTTTTGCGCTTCACGCCGCGCCCGCTCTCCACCGCTTTCCATCCTCCTCCGCCCCCGGAAAACTTTGTTCAGGACGGCCGCGCTTACGCCTTCATCCGCTCGATTTTCGCGCCGAGCCCGTTGAGTTTGTCGTCGATCAGTTCGTAGCCGCGGTCGATGTGATAGACGCGGTTCACCTCGGTGATGCCCTGGCCTTGCAACCCCGCGAGCACCAGCGCTGCGGAGGCGCGCAGGTCGCTGGCCATGACGGGCGCGCCGCTCAGTTTCTCGACGCCTTTGATGATCGCGGTCGGGCCGTTGAGCGAGATGTCGGCGCCCATGCGCTTCATCTCGGAGACGTGCATGTAGCGCTGCGGGAAGATGGTTTCCGTGATGACGGAAATGCCCGGCGTGGTCGCGAGCAGCGCACACATTTGCGCCTGCATGTCGGTGGGGAAACCGGGGTAGGGCTCGGTGGTGAGTTCGAGCGATTTGGTCGTCCCGGTGCGCGCGATGGTGAGATTCTGGCCGTCGGCTTTGAGGAGGAAACCGGCGCGCGTGAGGGCGTCGGTGACGCTGGTGAGATGCGCGGGATTGACGCGGCGCAGCGTGACGTCGCCCTTGCCCGCGATGGCTCCGGCGACGAGGAAGGTGCCCGCCTCGATGCGATCCGGGATGACCTCGTGCTCCGCGCCGTGCAGTTCCTTCACACCTTCGATGACGATGCGCCGGGTGCCCGCGCCTTCGATCTTCGCGCCCATCTTGATGAGGAAATTCGCGAGATCGACGACTTCGGGCTCCGCCGCCGCGCTGTCGATGACGGTGGTGCCCTCGGCCAAAACCGCGGCCATCATCACGTTGTCGGTGCCGAGCACGGTGGGGCCTTGCTTGCCGCGGAGATTGATCACGCCGCCGATGAGCTGGCCGGCGAAAACTTTCACGTTGCCTGCCTCGATGCGGTGCATCGCGCCGAGGCCCTCGAAGCCCTTGAGGTGCAAATCAATCGGCCGGTCGCCGATGACGCAGCCGCCCGGCAGCGAGACGGTGGCCTCCTTTTCGCGCCCCAGCAGCGGGCCGAGCACGCAGACCGACGCGCGCATTTTGCGGACGATTTCGTAGGGCGCCTCGGTGATGATCTTTTCCGCCTGCACCGTGACGGTGCCGCTGGCCCGCTCGACCTGCGCGCCGAGGTGCGAGAGGATTTGCAGCATGTAATGGATGTCGCTCAGGTCGGGGACGTGGTGGATGACGCACGGTTCCTTGGTCAGCAGCGTGGCTGCGAGGATGGGCAGCGCGGAGTTTTTCGAGCCGCTGATTTTGACACTGCCGGATAGCGCGTGGCCGCCGTGAACGAGTATTTTATCCATAGTTGGCGAAGAGAAATCGGTTGCGGCCTTGGTAGTCGGTCTGTGGGAGGATGTCTTGGAAATTGTGCGCGCCGAGCAGCTCCGTGAGCGCGGCGGTTTGGTCGTGGCCGATTTCCAGCGCGAGCCGCCCGCGCAGATGCCGCGCGGCCTGCGGGATGAAACGCTCGAAAATCTCCAGCCCGCGCGGGCCGCCATCGAGCGCGGGAAGGGGATCGTGCCGGACCTCGCGGGCGAGCTGCGCGATCTCGGCCGTGGCGATGTAGGGGAGGTTCGCGACGATGAGATCGAACTCGCCGGTCACGCTTTCGAGCAGGTCGCTTTGCGCAAAAAGCACGCGCTCCGTGAGGCCGAGCCGCGCCGCGTTTTCGCGCGCCAGCGCCAGCGCGTCGGCGGAAACATCCACCGCCTCCACGCGCGCCTCCGGCCACGCCGCGGCGAGCGTGAGCGCGATCACGCCGCTGCCCGTGCCGACATCGAGCACCCGCGCCGCCGGCCCGCGCGCGAGCACGATTTCGCAGAACTGCTCCGTCTCCGGGCGGGGGATGAGCGCGCGTTTGTCGCACGTGAAAATGCGCCCGTGAAACTCCGCCGTGCCGAGCAGATGCTGCAGCGGCTCGCCGCCGGCCCGCCGCCGCACCAGCGCGCGGAGCGGCTCCAGCTCAGCATCGCCGAGCGGCCGGTCGAATTCCAAATACAGCTCCATCCGTTTCTTCCCGAGGACGTGCGCCAGCAGGTGCTCGATGTTCAGCCGCGGACTCTCCACGCCGTTTTTCTGGAAATAGAGCGTGGAAGCCTGGATGACGCTGAGCACGTTTTGCATGGGCGGCGGGCGTCAGTTTGCGGCCTGCTTGCCGGGGGGAAGCTTGGGGGTGAGCCAGGCGTGGAGGTCGGGGAGGAGGCGGCGGCGAAAGTCGGTCTGGAAACGGATTTCGTCGGCGGCTTTGGCCACGCTCGGGCCGGCGCCGGGCGGGAGATTGGCGGCGGCCCAAGCTTCGAGTTCGTCGGCGCGGTCGGCGGTCGCGGGGAGGGCGGTGAAAAGGCCGGGCACGTAGCTATTGGCTTGGTGGGCGGCGAGTTTGGCGAGGAGCGCGGTGAGGTTTTTCTGCGCGAAAGCCCAGGCGGCGGGCGCGTGCCCCTCGGTGCCGGCGACGCGGGAGACGAGGTGCGCGGCGTCGTGCGGGGGGAGTTCGTCGGTCAGCGAAAGGGCGAGCGTGCGGGCGGCGAGCGCGGGGTCGCGGGCGGCGGCGAGGGCGTTGTAAAGTTCGCGCTGCTGCTCGGAGGTGGGGGCTTTTTTCGCGAGGCGATGGAGCGCGGTCCAGGTGTCGGCATCGGCCTCGCGGGCGACGATGCCGAGCACGGTGCCGCGGAGGTTGGCGTCGAGCGAGGCAGGGTCGATGAAGTATTTCACGAAGCGCGAGCGGGCGATGCGCAGCGTCTCGGCGTCGCCCAAAGCCGCCGCGATGCCGAGCAGGCGCGGGCGGAGTTGCGTAACCAGCGCGGACTCACCGGCGGCGGCGTCCCAGCCGAGCTTGGCGAGTTGCGGGCGGAGAAAGTGCCGCGCCCATTCGCGGAAACGCGTGGGGCTGGCGTCGTTCGGCTCGGTGCCGCCGGCGGGCGGCGGCCGTAGTGCAGCGGCGTCGCGTTCCATGCGGTCGATGTGGCCGAGTGCGCCGAGGATTTGCTCCAGCTCCGTGGGCGAGGCCGTATCCATCAGGGCGTCGGCGAGCTTCAGGTAATCCGTGACCGGCACGCGGGCCGCCTGGCCGAGCGCCCAGGTGTCGTGCAGCAGATTGAGCCGGTCGGCCTCGGCCATGTGCGGGAGCGCTTTGAGCAGCCTTTTGAAAAGCCACTCCTGATACTGCACGCGGTAGTAGCCGGTGCCGCCGATGTTGCCCTTCACCGCGCCCTCCGCCGGCACGGTGAAGCCCTGCGGCGTTTTGCCCTTGAGCAGCATCGTCTCGACCTTCCCCGGATTTCCGGCGGGCGCGTGCTGGAACGGCACCATCCAGAAAAGCGGAGCGGCGTCCTTTTGATTGACCGTGAAGCGCTCCTGCCAGCACGTCGCGCGCTGCGCATCCTCGACCGGAAACGAGGTGGCCTGCACCACCGGGAAGCCCGGTTGCTCGGTCCAGCCTCGGGCGAAGCCGCGCACGTCCTTGCCGCTCTCCACGGAGAGCGCGTCCCAGAGGTCGGCGGTGGTGGTGTTGAAAAGCGCGTGCTTTTGCAGATAGCGGCGCACGCCGTTGCGAAAGACGGTCTCGCCGAGCCACTCCTCGATCATGCGGAGCACGGCCTGGCCTTTTTCGTAGGTGATCTCGTCGAAGGCGTCGCTCGCCTGGCTCTCGGTTTTCACCGGCTGCTGGATCGGGTGCGTGGTCGCCCGCGCGTCCAGCCGCATGGCTCCCTCGCGGCCTGCCATCGCGCGCAGCCACGGCTTCCATTCGGGATGCCGCCGCGCCATTTGCTTCGTGCCCATCCAGCTCGCGAAGCCCTCGTTCAGCCACAGGTTATCCCACCACGCCATGGTCACGAGATTGCCAAACCACTGGTGCGCGATCTCGTGCGCCACGATGCCATAGACGCGCTCGCGCTGCGCCAGGCTGCTCGTCGCCGGGTCGAAAAGCAGCGCGCTTTCCCGATAGACGATCGCGCCCCAGTTCTCCATGCCGCCCGCCCCGGTATTGGGCAGCGCGATCTGGTCGAGCTTGGGCAGCGGATATTTCGTGCCGAAGTAGTCCGCGAAGTCGCGCAGAATTTCCTTGGTGATCTCCAGCGCGTAGCGGCCCTGCTCCTTTTTTCCCGGCGTGGTGTAAAGGCCGAGCTTCACGCCGTCCACGGTGTCCTCCAGTTTCTCAAACTCCCCGGCAAACAGCGCCAGCAGATAGGTCGGCATCGCCGGGGTCTTTTGAAAAGTCAGGTTCTTCGCGCCGGATTCGTCGGTCGTGATCGAGACCTGCGGCATGTTGGAAAGCGCGTCCATTTCCGGCGGGAGCGAGGCGGTGAGGGTGAACGCCGCGCGGAACACCGGCTCATCCCAGCAGGGAAACATCCGCCGCGCATCCACTGGCTCGAACTGCGTGGCCAGCCCCTTTTTCTCCTGCCCGTCCTTTTTATACCGGACGACGTAAAGCCCCTCCGGCTGCTCGCGGAGCTGGCCGGTGAACTCGATGGCCAGCTTGTGCACTCCCAGCGGCACTTTGGTCGTGAACGGCAGCGTCAGCGTTTGCGCCTGCGGATCGAGGACCGGCGCTCTGAGCGCCTGTGGGTCGCCATTGAGCACGCTGCGGGTGATTTCGAGCCCCACGGAATTGAGCACGAGGGCCGGCACCTCTTCGCGGATGTCCACGGTGACTTTTACCGAGCCGCTGAACGTGCCGCCGGCGATGTCCGGGACGATCCGCACGGTGTAGTCCACGGGCACCACGCCCTTCGGTAGCTTGCCCGGCGTTTTGGTAAACGAGAACGGCTCCTCCGCTCGCGCGCCGGCGGCGAGGAGGAGCGCGAGGCCGAGGAGAGCAGTAAAAAAAGATGAGAGCCGTGGAATGGGACGCATGGCAGAGACAGGGAGGCGACCGAGTATGAGCATCGGCGGCGAGGCGTCCAGCTTGGGGGTTCGCGCTTTTCCGGCCCGCGTTTGAGTCCCTCGGCCTCGCCCCGTAGCAGTGTCGACCATGAAACGCTCACTGCTGCTCGCCGCGGGAATCTGCCACCTCGTCTCCACCGTTTCCGCCGACTGGACGCACTATCGCGGGCCGGGCGCGCACGGCGTTTCGTCCGAGAAAATGCCCGCGCTGCCGGCGGGCGGGCCGCAGCAGATCTGGACGGCGAAAGTCGGCACCGGCACGTCGTCGGTGACGGTGAGCGGTGAGCGGGTTTTCACGATGGGCAACACCGACGGCAAGGACGTGGTGTGGTGCCTGAACGCGAAGACCGGCAGCGTGGTGTGGAAGCACGAATACCCGCTCGATCTCGACAAGCGGATGTTCGAGGGCGGCACCGCGGCGACGCCGACGCTCGACGGCAACCGCGTTTATACGGTGAGCCATCAGGGCGACCTGTTTTGCCTCGATGCCACGACAGGCAAGCCGGTTTGGGCCAAGCACTATCAAAAGGATTTCGGCGGGAAGCGCCCGCAGTGGGGCTTTGCGGGATCGCCCACGGTGGAGGGAAATCTCCTGCTGCTCGAGGTCGGCGGGAACGGCGCCTCGACCGTGGCGCTCGACAAGGCGACCGGCGCGACGGTGTGGAAAAGCGGGAACGACGCGGCGGGTTACGCCTCGCCCGTGGTGGCGACGATCGCGGGCAAGCGGACGGTCGTGATGTTCAAGGCCGAGCACGTGGTGGGATTGGACCTGGCCGGACGCGAGCTGTGGCGCACGCCGTGGAAGACGAGCTACGACGTGAACGCCGCCACGCCGATGGTTTCGGGCGACAAGGTTTTCGTCTCGTCCGGCTACGGCTCGGGCGGCGCGCTTTTTGAGATCGGGGCGGGCGGCGCGACGGAGCGCTGGCGGAACAAAGGCATGAAAGCGCAGATGAACACGCCCGCGCTTTTCCAAGGCCACGTCTATGGCATCGACGGCCAGGCCGGGCCCGGTTCGCCGCTGACCTGCCTCGACCTCGCGACCGGCGCGACGAAGTGGCTGGAGAAATCCGTGGGCGGCGGCGCGGCGGTGGTGGCCGACGAAAAGCTCATCTGCCTCACGGAAAAAGGTGAGCTGGTCATCGCTCTCGCGTCGCCCTCGGGCTTCAAGGCGCTCTCCCGCACCCAGGTGCTCGGCAAGCGCTGCTGGGTGCAGCCCACCTACGCCGCCGGGCGCATCTTTTGCCGCAATAACGAGGGCGACCTCGTGGCGCTGGAGCTGAAATAGGCCGCAGCTTCGGCCCCGGCGAGGCCACCGGGCACGATCCTCGCTTTCCCCACAGGGGATGCCGCCCGCCGACCTCCACCTGCCGACCGCGCGCCGCCGCTGCGCCTCCATCTGCGCCGCGCTCGTGGCGCTCGTCGTCGCACTCTACTCGCACGTCTTCCACTGCGAGTTCATCGACTTCGACGACAACACCCACGTCTTCGCCAACCCCGCCGTGCTCGCCGGGCTCCACCCGAAAGCCATCGCGTGGGTGTTCACCCACTTCATCGCCAGCCAGTGGATCCCGCTCACCTGGCTCTCGCACATGGCCGATGTCGCGCTCTTTGGCCGCGACGCCGGCGGGCATCATCTCGGCAACGTCGCGCTGCACGCCGTCAATGCCTGCCTCGTTTTCGCCGCACTGCGGCGGCTCACCGGCGCCGAGTGGCCGAGCGCGGCCGTGGCGCTGCTCTTCGCCGTGCATCCCGTGAATGTCGAATCCGTGGCCTGGATCGCCGAACGCAAAAACGTCCTCAGCACCACCTTCTGGCTGCTCGCGCTTTGCGCCTACGCGCGCCACGTCGCGCAGCCGGGCGGACGCTGGATGTGGACGGTCGCCGCCTGCATGGCGCTCGGCCTCATGGCCAAGCCGATGCTCGTCACCCTGCCCTGCGCGCTCCTCCTGCTCGATGCCTGGCCGCTGCGCCGGCACGAGGCGGTCTCCTGGCGGCGGCTCGTGGCGGAAAAAAACCCGCTCTTCGTGCTCTCGCTCGCCTCCAGCCTCTCCACGCTCGCCGCCGCGAAGTTCACCGGCGCGCTCACCGACGCC
>CAIQUL010000083.1 GCA_903874975.1 uncultured Chthoniobacter sp.
TAGATCGCGCCGGTGCAGCCGATGCAGGAATCGAAGCGCGACTCGGCGGAGCGGAGGGCTTTCTCCATGCGCCAGTAGGCATCCACGCCGGCCCCCGCTGCGCTGCTCGCGGCCTCGATCTCCAGCGCGCCGCTGACCGCGCCGATACGGGGATCGGCGAAGTGCGCGGCCAGTCGGGCGATGGCGTCGGGCGCGAAGCGCTGGCGGGCGTCGGTGAAGACGACGATCTCACCGGTGGCTTGCGCGAGCGCGGCATTGAGGCCGGCGGCTTTGCCGGCGCGGGTCGGCGAGGCGTGGACGCTCACGCGCTGCGGGTCGAAGGCGCGGGCGCGCTCGACGGTGGCATCAGTCGAACCGTCGGAGACGAGGAGCACGCGGAGCTTTCCCGGGGGGTAGTCCGCGCCCAGGAGGTTCTCGAGGCGCGCGCCGATTCGGGATTCCTCATTGTGCGCCACGACCACGACGGTCACCGCGGGAGGATCGTCCGGCAGTGCTGGCGGCGTGATTTTTCGCCCGCGCGCGAGCCAGCTCATGAGCGCGGAATAGCCGACAAACGTGTAGGCCAGCACGCCGAGGCTGAGCCAGAAGACGATGGTGGAGATGAGGGCGACCACTTACATCGTGCGGCTCAGGTGATCCCAGTAGCGAATGCCCGCGTAGCTCATGGCGAAGACGATGGCGAGATCGAGCCAGGTGATGCGGTTCCAGTTGAAGGCGATGCCCGAGACGGGTTGCGGGTCCGGCGCGGGTTCCGGGATGGGCTTGCGGGCGATGGCGGGTTCCATGGTCAGGACCGCGACGGGCGCTCCGGCTTGCGCGAAGGCATCGGCGAGCGCGGGTTGCGGAATCAGGCGCGCACGCCACGACGGGATGGCGGGTTGCCGCGGTGCCCGGGTTTCCTCGGCTACTTCATTTTTCTGCCTGTCGTTCAGCTTGTGCAGATGCCGGTGGAGGGCGGCGGCCGCGGCGGCAAACATGAAGAAGGTGGGCCGGTACTCGAAATCGATGAACCACGACGAAACCATGTAGGAAACGGTGAGGACGAAGAGAATGCGTCGGATGCGCTCTTCATTCGGGGTGGACGTGCGGGCGGAGACGAGCGTCCGCAGGCCGCAGTAGAGGATGCCCATGTGGAGGAAAAAGCCGATGTAGCCCAACTCCGCACCAATGCAGACGTAGGAGGAGTGGGGAGCTTTCGAGACGATGGGCATGGGGGGCGGGGCGACCACTTTGAATTTACCCTCGGTGGATTGCACCACCTGCGGTCTCTTAGTTTGGGCGAAGCGGTATTTGCCCGCGAGGAAGCTCTGATACCAGTTCCGGTAGCCGATCCCGGTGGCGTTTCTCACTTTGATGCCATGCTCGAAAGCCATGACGCGGCCATGGATGGCTTCGTCGGTTTTCGTCTTCTTGAGCTCAACCATGCGGGGGAGAAACTGGAGTCCCTCCGTGCCGAAGAAGAGGGCGGCGCAAACGATGAGGGCTTGCACGGTTTTCGGGCGGCCAAAGGTGGCGGTGGCAACCGTGACCGCAGCTCCGGCGAGGAAGGCGCCTTTCGATTGCGTGAGGACAATGCAGTAGCCGACCATGACGATGAGGAGCACGCCGAGGCCGCGGAGCACGATGGGCTTTTTCCAGATGCAGAAGTAGTAGAGCAGCGGAATCGCGGGCACGACGCTGTGGCCGAGCGCGTTCGGGTTGTTGAAAATGGAGAGATTGAGAATGAGGCGCCCTTTCATCGCACCTTCGGTGAGGTTGCGACTTTCCAGCGGGTCCACGCCGTAGAGTGAGAGCAGCGCCAGTCCGGCGATGGCGCAGATGAGGAAGGTCCACCAGCCGACGAATTTGTTCAGGCGCTCGACCGAGTAGAGCGTCTGCACGATCACGACGTAGAAGATGTAGAGGTTGACCGTTTCCTTGAAGGTTTCCCACTTCGAGTCCGGGGTGGAAACGATGATCCACAGCCAAAAGGCCAGCACCGCCCAGTCATGGGGCGTGCGGAAAAGACTGCGCAGATTGAGTCCACGTTCGCGCAGGGAGAGCGAGGCCAGACCGGCGAGCATCGTCCACTGAACGAAAGAAATGCTGGCCAGCCCGAGCGGCCACTCCTGCGGGCGCAGGTAGTAGAGGATCAGGAAAAGGATGACGCAGACGAAGTCCATTCAGCGATGAGCCAGGTAGAGGGCGGCGTAGGCGTCGGCCATGGAGCCGAGGGAAAAATGCCCGAGAATTCTAGTGCGCGCTTTTTCTCCGAAGTCAACGAGCCGCTCCGGCGTGGTGAGGAGAGCGGAAAGCTCGGAGGCCAATGCGCCTGGGTGGGAGAGGTCGGCGATGAGGCCTTCGCGACCGGAGGTGAAAATGTGCTCGTGGCCGCAGCCGAGATTGGCGAGGACCGGCACGCCGGAGGACATCGCTTCCAGGGCGACGTTGGAGAGGCCTTCATTGACCGATGGGATGACGAGGAGATCCAGTGCCCGGTAGCAGAGGCTCGGATCGCTCTGAAAGCCGAGCCAGTGGATACGCGCGGCGTGCGGGCTGCCCTCCGCGCGGGTGCGGACGGCGGTCTCCTCGCTGCCCCCGGTGCCGGCGATCACGAGGTGCGCGGAGGGGAATCGCGGGGCGATGGTGTCGAAGGCATCGAGCAGGACGGCGTGGCGCTTGAACGGCCCGAAGCGCCCGACGATGCCGAGGCAGAGTGCGTCGGCCGGGAGGCTGAGGCCACGCCGGGCGGCGGTGCGGTCGCCGGGAGCGAAGCGGGCGGTGTCCACGCCGTTGGGGATGACGGTGATTTTTTCCGCAGGAAAACCGAGGACCAGCAACTCCTCGCGCATCGGGTGGGCGACGGTGTGGATGGCGCGGCACGAGCGGTAGAGCGAGTGGCGCTGGCGGAGGCGGCGCGGGGTGAGTTCCTCGGGCGTGAGCTGGCTGTGCTCGCCGTGAATGACCGTGGCCAGCCGCCCGCCGCCGGTGGCGAGGGCGGTGTAAATGAGCGCACCGAGATTGTGGCTGTGGACGACATCCGGTCGCAGCCGCCGGATGGCGCGGGCCAGGCGGAGCGCGGCGCGGGGCGAGAAGCCGCCCGTTTTTCCGAGCACCTCCACGCGCTCCGGATGCGGCAGCCGGTCGGTGAAAGCGCCGCGCCGCTCGAGGCAGGCGATGTGCATCTCAAAGTCGCGACTTTCCAGCACCTGCGCCATGTTTACGACGCCGTTTTCCATGCCGCCGGGGTCGAGCGAATTGACGACATGGAGGATTTTCACGGGCTTCGGGGCAGGAGAAAGTGGGCGAGCGCCCGCAGACGGAAAAGCGGCGGCTCGAGGACGAGGGCCGGACGGAGGAACAGCGGCCACAAGGCGACCGAGGTGAGCCAGTAACGCCACGCCGCCCAGCGGAGCCCGTCGTCGAAATGCGTCCACGCGACGAGGAAATAGTGAATGGCGAAAGCGCGCAGCCAGAACGGCGCGTCTAGGCGCGAAACCGCGCCGCGCTGCCAGGCACGGGTCAGGACACTCTGGGTGTTCTGCTTCATGCGGGGCGCGTTCTTGCTCATGTTTTCCGGGTGCCGGCGGATGAAGGCGCAGGGTTCGCCGATGAGAAAAAAGCGGTGTCCGCGCGCGGTCAGTCGAATCCACATGTCGCGGTCCTCGGAACTGCGCAATGCGGTGTCGAAGCCGCCGCTTTCCGCGAAGACGTGCCGCCGGACGACGACGGACGAGGAGAGCGGATGGTTGCGGAGGCAGAAATCGCGGACGGTGAGTTCGCGGGTGTGGGAGGCGTTGTAGCGCGACGTGGCGGCGGGCTGGCCGGCGGTATCCATTCGCGTGGTTCCGGTCGCGACGCAGGCGAAGTCCTCCGTGAGCGTGGCGAAGCGGGCGAGCACGGTGGCGAGAAACTCCGGTGTCCACATGTCGTCCGCATCCAGAAAGGCGACGAACGGATGCCGCGCCTCACGGAGGCCCGTATTGCGCGCGGCGGAAAGGCCCGAGTTTTCCTGCCAGAGGTAACGCACGCGCGGGTCGGCGATGGCGGCGACCACGGCGCGGGTGTCGTCGGTGGAGCCGTCGTCCACGAGCAGGAGTTCGAGCGTGGGATGCGTCTGCCCGAGGACGGAAGCGATGGCTTGGGGGAGAAAGTGGGCGTAGTTGAAAGCCGGGATGACGACCGAGACGGCGCGCGGATCGTTGGGGTCAGGCCGGGACGGGGCGGGCGGGTTCAACGGGCCGGATTTTCGTCCGCGGGGACGGGTTCACACTCACGCATTCTCCAGCGGGTGCTGGTAGTAGTAGTCGTGCGAGTAATAGTAGTACTGGTAGTAGTTCGCCGTGGCGCTGAGATCGAGCCGGTTGAGGACGAAGCCGTAAAAATTCGCGCCATTGGCGGCCAGCATGTCCACGGCGGTCCGGACGCTGCGGGCCGGAGTGTGGCCGGTCCAGATGACAAAGAGGACGCCATCCACGTGGCTCTGCATGATCGAGGTTTCGGAGAGCCCCAGCACCGGCGGGGTATCCACCACGATGCGGTCGTAGCGCTGGCGGAGCGTCTGCATGAGTTCGGCGAAACGTGGGGAGCCGAGCAGTTCCGTACCGCTTTCGAGGTGGCGTCCCGCGCTCAGGATCGAGAGGTTCTCCTCGCCGGTCGGGCGGCAGGCTTCTTCGAGCGTGACTTCGTTGAGCAGGACGTTGCTCAGGCCTGGATCCTTCCGATAGCCGAAAAGGCGGTGCAGACGGCCCCGGCGGAGATCGGTGTCGATGAGGAGCGTGCGTGCGCCGGTGTGGGCAAAGGAAACGGCGAGGTTCGAGGAAACAACGGTCTTGCCTTCCTTCGGCATCGCGCTGGTGACCATCGTCACATGCGGAGGTTTCGTGAGGTTGCCCATCGAAAGCACGTTGGTGCGGATGACGCGAAAATTTTCCACCAGCGAATCCTTGTGGTTTTCATCGCGGTTGATGAGTGCGGCGCTCCCGGCGGATGAACTCTCAATCTGCGGAACGATCCCGAGCCCCCGCATGTGAAATGTGGACTCGACCTGATCAAGGCTGCGTAGCGTGTGGTCGAGATACTCGATCAGAAACGGAACGCCGAGAGCGAGAACGAGGCCGATGGCGAGTGACAGCATGATCAACTTCAGGCGGTTTGGCGAAACCGGACGTTCCCGCGATTCGATGAGCCCGGCATATTTGAGGTGGATGCGCTCGATCTCGCCTCCGTAGTCCACGGCTTCGAGTTTTTGCTGGGCACGCACGATGTACTCCCTGAACGGGGCGAAGGCCCGCTCCTGAAGGCCCAATTCAGTGAGGAGTTTGCGACTCTTCTCGGTCTGCGCCGTGTAGATGAGCAGCTTGGATTCGAGATCCTTCTTGTCGTTGATCAATTGCTGAAATTTCAGGTCAACGCGCTGCCGGGCGACCTGAAATTCCGCTTCGAGTTTTTCGGTGATCTCCGCGAGCTTTTTCATGGGTTCCTTTATTTTTCGCGACTCCGGCAGGAAGGTCTTGCCCAACGTTCTGATTTCTTCATTTACGCGCGCCTGATCCCGCACGAGTTGTTCCCACGGGTGCTCGCGGTTGGGGGTCATCTGCGGACCAAAGACAAACTTGGCTGGGCTCTCGGCTTCCTTTTTGCCTCCGTCCCGCTCGGCGGAAGGGGCGGCTTCGATCGTGTCGCCGACCTGCAGGGGGTCCATGCTGTCTTCGACTTTGGCGATCAGGGAGAGCTTGGCGATGGTGTCCTGGGCGGGATCTTCCAAGGAGATCCGCGCCTGCCCCATGGTATCGATCTGCGCCTGGCAGCGGGCGATCTTGGCCGGGACGTTGCCGAGGGTTTGCAGCTTGATTTCGATCTCCCTCAATCCGCCGGTGTTCTCGAGGGTCAGGCGTTGGGTGAGTTGGATGTTGAGGCGACGGCTGAGTTCCGCGATGTCGTCCGGAAATTGTTTCCCGATCGCCTCCATGCGTTCGCGCCGTTTTTCGCTCCGACTGGCGAGATACTCCCGCACCATGGCTTCGGTCCATTTTTCCGCCAACTCCGGGCGGGCGACCCACACGTCCACGACCAGATTGTCCTGCGAATCGTAAACGGCCCGGACTTTGGTCATGTAGTGGTTCAGTAACTCCCATTGACTGGCATCGACACCCAGCGCTTTCGCGGTACGCTGGAGAATATGCGGGGCCGTGAGGGCGATGGGGACGCCACTCATTTGTCCGTCGCGATCACGATGGATCGATTCCGCGTCGCCTTCCCGAACCAGATAGTCCACTTCGACCATCGCTCGGGAATAATACACGGGTCGCGCGAAGATGTAGTAGGTGAGCCCACACATGAGACTGAAGGTGACGAGGAGCGTCATCAACCGCAGGTGGCACCGGGCGAGCGCCAGATACATCAGCACATCGTGCAGACTGAGGACGCGTGCTTTTAGTCCGGGAATCATGGGTGAAGGGTGGGCGCGGGGTCAGACTACGCAAATCGGAGCTTTGTTCAGCAATTCACTTGCCGTCCGCCCCGGTGATTTCCGGGAAAGCTCATCGGAAGGACCGGGCTCCCGGTCCGGCAGTATCCTCAGATACTCCAAAACTTCTCCGGGACGACGATAATGTCGCTGCTCTGCAGGATGACGTCGGCACGTCCGCCTTGTTTGATTTCCTCCACGTCCACCGGGATTTTGACTTTGGACCCGTCGCGCATGGCGCGGAGCACGTAAATGCCGCGCTGTTTGGCAAACTTGGAAAAGCCTCCGTTTTGCAGAATCGCGTTGTAGGCGGTGAGTTTCTCGCCGGGTTTGAGCGGGAAGACCCCAGGACGAACGACATTGCCCGCCACATAATAGACGCTGGAGGGCCCGGCCGGGACGACGATGACGTCGCCTTCTTCCAAGGTGATGTCGGACGTCAAACCGCCGCCGTCGATGATCCGCTGCACGTTCACAGGTTCGACGACACCCTTGTTTGACGACATGCGCATGACTCGAACGCAGGTGAGGTCGGCCTTGTCGGTCAACCCGCCCGAACTCAAGATGACGCCAACCAAAGTGGGCGTGACATTTTTCGGAATCGTCCACGTGCCCGGCCGGGTGAATTCTCCCGAGAGAAAGACCACATTGCCGTGTTCGACATCCGCTCCTTGAACTCTTTCGATCAACACCGAAGCGCGGTGCAGTTCCGAGCTTTGTAGCGCGCGCTTCACGGCTGCTTCCGCACCCGGGATCGTTTTGCCCGCCACGGCGATGCGGCCGACCTGCGGCATGATGATGTATCCGCCCCGGCGCACCTGGTAGCGTCCGTTGAAGGAGGGATCCTCATTCACGAATACCTCGAGCGTTTCTCCGGGAACCAAAATTTCGTTGTTCCCGGCGACGGAGCTTTGCTGATCGCCCGTGGCGGCGTCCAATTCCTTCTCCACCTGATCAAGCTGCGCTCGTGTAGAATCGAGCCGGGACTGCCAGTCCTTCACTTCCTGGTTCAGCCGGTCTGCCGCTTCGAGATTGCCCGCTGCGGTTTGCAGCCCGAGCTGCTTTTGCGCGGCTTCCAGCTTCGCTTTGGCGTAGCGGACTTCCCCTTGCAGCGTCTGCCTTTTCTCCTGCAAATCTTTGACTTCTCTCGCGGAGTTTTTGCCACGGCCCAGTTTCGGCACGCCAGCCGGTTCCGATGTCGCGAGTGGGATGGCGGTTTTCTTGAACGGAATCTTCGCACCAGATGGGCGATCCTCCGCAACCAAGGCTGTGACTAGAACCGCGGTTAGTGCAATCACGGTTAGGGTGGTTCGCATGGGAAAAATAGGAGAGCGCATTAGGAAGTGTTTATCGCAAAAATTCTGTGGTCGAAGAAATAAAATAGCCGCCCCGCATCCTTCCGTCAACCACACAAAAAATTAGATCACCCACGCTGGATGATCAATTAAAGTATCTTGAAAGACTGAAGTAGATCAGATTCTCGTAGTAGTCGTCGCCCCGGAAGTCCGAATCGCGCTGCTGATATTGATAGGCCAGGCGAGCGCGGAGGGTATCGGTAAAATTGTGGCTGACCTCGGCGCGCGCCGTCAACAGGCGATAGTCGCCTTCGTCGGCGGATACCAGCGCACTCGTTCCGGCGAGGGTGATTTCCGTACGGGGTCCGGCGTGAATGCGGAGTCGGACTCCGGTGCGGGTTTCGGTGCGGGAAAAGCCGCCGCTGCGGAGCGCTTCGATGTTCGAACGCGAAATGAAGGCGTCGGCCACGATCTTCGGGCCGAGGATCTGCCGGATATTGTAACCGTAGGCTTCGCTGATCTCGTCATTGAAATCGCTGACGGAACGGCGGTAATAAATCGACTCATCCGTGTAGGGTCCGGCTTGGTGGTCCACGCGCAGCGACCAGAGGAAGCGATTGCGGTCGTCCCCGAAAAAGTATCCCACTTCGCCGTGAAAGTGGAGTTGATCGGTGATCGGCCCGGCCAGTCCTGCCCGGAGGGTTTGGCTGAAGCCGTTCTCGGTGTCGGTCCGCAGGGCGTTATAACTCGCAAACGGCTTGAAGCGCAAATTTTCCCGCTCCGAGACGAGGCTGACGTTGACCTGATCGCGCATCCCAGGAAGCCCTCGGTCGCTTTGATTATACCAGAGGTCTTCATGGCTGGCCTGAATGCGGAGCCGGGTCTTCCCGACGATGAGGCGATCCGTTTGCGCGCTGACAATATTGCTGAAGTAGAGGATGCCCCCATCGTCGCGATTGTCCCGGCGGCGGCCGTTGCCGCGGCGAATCGAAGAATTGTTCGCGCCAAAGCTATACCTGCCAGCGGTGTCCCGGCCGTCAAAGTCACCGCCCTCGAAAAGCACGGCATCGTCTCGCAGGCTGGTGGAAAAGCGGCCAATGCCGATGCGAAAATTGTCCGCGAAGACCACGTTCCAATTGCCGATTTGGGTGTCCCAAGTGACCTCGGAATGAGCGAGCGGCTGGTCACCCAGCCCGAGAACGTACGGGGCATAAAGTCCGAAGCCCGCGATGCCGGCTTCGTTTTGCAGCGGGAGATAAACGAAAGAGCCGGCAACAGCGAGCCGGAGTCCCTCGGTGATTTGCGCAATGACGGCAGCACTGACCGTGGTGATTGCGATGGTCCCGGATTCACGGCCCTTCTCCCGAAGTTGGATATTGTCGCTCCAAAGGGCAGCGCCCGAAATCTCCCGCAATTTGAAATACACGGGTCCCAATTTCAGATCGGCGTCCTGAGGCTGAAAGCCGCGCTGGAGGAGCGAAAATGAGGCGTTGATGGGCACAGCCAAAGTGGCCCGGGCTGTGACAGACTCGGTGCGGGCTGAGGGGGAGACGCCAATCGGGTAGAGGGGATTATTATAGGGAGCTTCCGTATTCCGAAAGAGCTTGGAGTAGGGAACTCCGACCGCGGGTTCGGTCTGGTACGCGTCCCTCGGGAGCGTGCCTGTCGAGGCCCGAGTCGCCTGGGCAGGAACGGAGGCATCGACCCCGCGCGAAGGCTGCAGCACCTGCGGCTCAGCACTCGAGGCTGAATATGCCGCGAGCAGGGTGCAGCACCAAGCCGTTCCCAGAATGGTCTCCCACCGCGCGCGCATCCGCCATCTGCCGCACCCCCCGTTCAAGCGATCGGCCCTCCGCTGAGGCGATTCGGTCGCGGCTTGGCGTTGCCCTTTCTCTCGGTCAAATCGCGCGGCTTGGATCGGAGGAGGAAAAGCTGCGAAAATTCATCCCACCGGAACGAAAACGGCAGATACGCAAGCGCGCCAGCTACAGGAAACAGGCAGACCACCAGCATCCACAGCTTTCGTTGCCTGGGGGAAAAGGGTTGTCCGTTGATGCTGGCGATGGTGCAGAAAAGCACGAGCAGCCAAATCCCTGCCAGACACAGCCAGACTTGGCCGTGAAATTTCGCGGCATGGATGCTGAAGCTGGAAAAAATTTCGCTCATAGGCTATTCTCAGACGGCGTTAAGCCCCAATCGAGAGCTTTCTTCAAATTTGTTTTGTCGAAGATTGTGCGCCTTTAGGCAACGAAAATCGTGCCAATCACGAATTTAATTTTACCCTCCCCCGCGCCCCAGGATACGCCCTTCGCCTTGGTCGCTCGGTTCAGCTTTGGCTCTTACATCTTGGTCAGCCGGGAGAATCCTCTGGCGGGTTCACCTGCCGCTCGATTGATTCCAGCGCCTGTTCATGCGCTTCACGTGTTGCCTCAAGTCAAAATGACACCGGGGAGTGAAAAAGGGGGCGATACGTTGACTCATAACTCGTGACACCGGTGGAGGCGGGGGTTTGGCGCGAAAATGGCCCTCTGGAAGGAGCCCGTAGGGCGACTGGAAAAGGGCCA
>CAIQUL010000084.1 GCA_903874975.1 uncultured Chthoniobacter sp.
CTCTTGAAAGCCGTGGTGGATAGGCACCGCTCACGATTGTACCTTTAGTACGGCGGGTTTGCCACCGCGGCGCAATAATGGGCAAATCAATGGAAGCGACTGGCAGGTGTTGTGACGATAAACCCGGAAGTCGGAGTCGAGCGTGAAGACGGGTGCTTCGGGGCAGAGTTCGGACCGCGACGCTTGCCAAATTCGGCCAGATGACCAACCAGCGCATGAGGCAGTTTGCAGGTGAGCACTTTCATGAAAGCAGCGGTAATACTTGAACTGGCCGTTGGCAATAGCCGGTTATCCCTGCCCGGAGGATCCTGCCCGCTACTTCGCCGTGAGCGCCGCGCGCTCATTGCCCAGCGCGCCGGTCTTTTCGAGGAAGTAATCGTAGCCGCCGGGATACGGGCTCACTTTGCCGTCGTAGACGTGCAGGACTTTGGTCGCGAGCTTGCGGATGAAATGCACGTCGTGACTGATGAAGACGAGGGTGCCCTCGTAGCCGGCGAGCGCGAGGATGAGCGACTCGACGGTGTGGATGTCGAGGTGCGTGGTCGGCTCGTCCATGAGGAGGAGGTTCGGCGGATCGACGAGGAACTTGATCAGGTTCAGGCGCGTCTTCTCGCCGCCGGAGAGGATCTCGGTCTTTTTGTAGATTTCGTCTTTGCGGAAAAGGAACGAGCCGAGGATGCCGCGCGCCTCGTTTTCCGAGAGCGTGCCGTTGGAGTCCATGACTTCCTGGAGCACGGATTTCGCGGGGTCGAGGGTGGCGGAGCGGTGCTGGCTGAAGTAGCCGATCTTCGCGTTCAGCCCGAGTTTGCGTTCGCCTTTCTGTGGTTCGAGCACGCCGGCGAGGAGCTTGAGCAGGGTGCTTTTGCCGGAGCCGTTCGGTCCCACGAGCACGGTGCGCTCGCCGCGCTCCACGTCGAGGTCGAGCCCGCGATAGACGACGTTTTCGCCGTAGGCAAAGTTGATCTTTTCCAACCCGATGATGCGCTGCCCACCTCGCGGAGGCTGCGGAATCTGGAAGCGGAACGGCTTGCGCGGCGGCACCGGTTTTTCGATCAGCTCCATGCGCTCGATCTGCTTGAGCTTGCTCATGGCCTGGCTGGCTTTCGACGCCACCTGGCGGAAGCGATCGTAAAACTCGCGCAGGTTCGCGATCTCCTTTTGCTGGTTTTTGTAGGCGGCGTTCTGCTGCTCGTAGCGCTCCTCCTTGATGCGCAGAAAGTCCGCGTAATTGCCGGTGTAGGCCGCCAGCTTGCGCTCGTCGATTTCGTAGACGCTGCCCACGATCTCGTCCATGAAGGCGCGGTCGTGCGAGATGAGCAGCACGGCGCCGGAGTAGTTCTGGAGATACTGCTGGAGCCAGATGAGCGAGAGCAGGTCGAGGTGGTTCGTGGGCTCGTCGAGCATCAGCAGATCGGGCTCCATGACGAGCAACCGCGCGAGGTGCGCGCGCATCACCCAGCCGCCGGAAAGCTCGCGCGCCAGTTTCGTGAAATCCGCCTCGCGAAAGCCCAGCCCGGCCAGCATCTTCTTCGCCTTCGCCTCGACCTGCGGGTCGCTCAGCGCCTCGTGCTTGGCGTGGGCCTCGAGATACGCCGGGCTGGAAACGTCGCCCGACTTCTCGCAGGCGTGCAGGATTTCCTCCAGCGCCTGGACCTCGCCGGCCCGGCCCGTGGCCACATCCATCGCCGTCACCTCGCCCTTCACCTCGGCTTCCTGCGGGAGGTAGCCGAGCGTGGTCCACTCATCGCGGTCCACCGTCCCGGCATCCGGGTCCTCGGTGTGCAGGATGATGTTGAAGAGCGTGGATTTTCCCGCGCCGTTCGGCCCGATCAGCGCGACCTTTTCGCCATAGCCGACCTGCATGGCGGCGTTCTCAAAGAGCACGCGCCCCCCGTGGCTTTTCTTTAAATCGCGGATCGTGAGCATGGTGGTGGTTTCGGTGGGAAAAAGGCGGGCGCGACTCTGCGCGAGTCCGGCGGGAATTCAAGGGCGGAGGCGCGAGGCCGGAGGGGAAGGGGAACCACGGATGGCACGGATGGCACGGATCACAGAACCCGAAATCCGCGCAATCCGTGAAATCCGCGGTCAAAAAAACCTGCGGGGGCCGGTGTTGAGGCGGAGGTCGCGGCCTTGGGTGCGGAAGGTGAGGCGTTCGTGGTCGATGCCCCTTTGATGCAGGATGGTGGCGTGGAGGTCGTGGACGGGCGTTTCCGTCGTGTGGCAGCCGAACTCGGCGGTCGCGCTGAATTCTCCGCCCCCAATGACGAGGGGGTCGTCCAGCGGGCCGCGTTGCTTCAGGTCGGTGAGCAGCGCGGCGGCGGGTTGGTCGTTCGCAGAGCGTTTGGCTGGCTCCTCAATGAACGGCGCGCGTCAGGCCAGGATCGACCGCAGCACCTTGCTCGGCTCCACGCCGGTGAGGCGCATGTCGAGGCCCTGGCTTTTGTGGGTGAGGCGCGTGTGGTCGATGCCGAGGCAGTGCAGCATCGTCGCGTGCAGGTCGTGCGCGGAGACGGGGTGCTCCGCGATGTTGTAGGAGAAGTCGTCGGTCTGGCCGTAGGAGATGCCGCCTTGGATGCCGCCGCCGGCGAGCCAGACGGAAAAGCAGCGCGGATGATGATCGCGGCCATACTGCGTCGCGGTGAGCTTGCCCTGGCAATAGGTGGTGCGGCCAAATTCGCCGCCCCAGACGACCAGCGTTTCATCGAGCAGCCCGCGCTGGCGCAGGTCCCGGAGCAGCGCGGCCTGCGGCTGGTCCACGTCCTGGCATTGCATCGGCAGGTCTTTCACCACGCTGCCGTGATGATCCCAGCCGCGATGATAGAGCTGGATGAAACGCACGCCGCGCTCGGCCATGCGGCGGGCCATGAGACAGTTGTAGGCGTAGCTGCCGGGCTTGCGCACGTCCGGGCCATACATGGTGAGCGTGGCTTCGCTTTCGTCTTTGAAATCCGTCAGCTCCGGCACGCTGGCCTGCATGCGATACGCCATCTCGTATTGCGCGATGCGCGCGAGCACTTCGCGGTCGCCGTTGCTCTCGGCTTCGCGGCGGTTCAGTTCGGCGAGCATGTCGAGGACCTTGCGGCGGTCCTCGCGGCGCACGCCTTTCGGATCATTGAGAAAAAGCACGGGGTCATTTCCGGCGCGGAACTGCACGCCCTGATGCTCGCCCGGCAGAAAGCCCGCGCCCCACAGGTGCGAGAAGAGCGCCTGCATCTGCCCGCGCCCCTGGCTGATCATCACGACAAACGACGGCAGGTCCGCGTTTGCGCTGCCGAGGCCGTAGGAGAGCCACGCGCCGATGGATGGCCGCCCCGGAAGCTGGTGCCCGGTCTGCATGAAGGTCACGCCGGGGCCGTGGTTGATCTGCTCGGTCATCATGGATTTCACCACGCAGATTTCCCCGGCCATTTCGCCGGTGTGCCGGAGGAGATCGGAAACCCACAGGCCGTCCTGCTGGTTGGCGTGCCGGGTGAAATCGAAGATCGAGGGCGCGATGGGAAAGCGCGCCTGGCCCGAGGTCATGCCGGTGAGCCGCTGCGTGCCGCGCACCGAGTCGGGCAGGTCTTTGTCGAACATCTCCCGCAGGCCGGGCTTGTGATCGAAGGTGTCGAGCTGCGACGGCGCGCCTTCCATGTAGAGGTAAATCACGCGCTTCGCCTTGGGCGCGAAATGCGGGAAATCGGGGAGTCCGCCGGCGGGCCGCGGCGTGGTGGCGGTGTCGGCGGCGAGCAGTTGCGCGAGCGCCGGGCCGCCGAGAAATGCGAGGCCGCCCGCGGCGGCGCCCTTGAGCATCTGGCGGCGGTTGAGATTGAACCAATGGTCGTGGAGCGGGTGCATGGGCGGTCAGTCGCGGACGAGGGTGGCGTCGAGGTTGAGCAGGGTGTTGGCGAGGAGCATCCAGGCGGCAAGGTCGGCGGCGGCGAGGTCGGCGGGCGCAGGGGTCGCGCCCTGGCGGAGCAAGGCGGCGGCGTCATCCGGCGCGGCCCGGTAGCGGGCGAGCAGCGTGTCGAGGCCGCGGCTCAGCGTGCCGAGATCGGCCTCCGCCGGGGTGCGTCCGGTGACGCGGCGATACATGCTCGTGAGGCGCGCGGGCGTGGTGGCGTTCTCCGTCAGCGTGCGCGCGGCGAGGAGCTTCGCGCTCTCGAGGCCCTGCTCCTCGTTGAGCGCGGCGAGCGCTTGCAGCGGCGTGTTCGTGGCCGTGCGGCGGACGACGCAGGCGGTGCGGTCCGGCGCGTCGAAAATGGTCATCAGCGGCGGCGGCGCGGTGCGTTTCCAAAACGTGTAAAGGCTGCGGCGATAAAGCGCGCGGCCGTCGCTGCGTTTATACACCCGCGTGTTGCTGCTGCCATTGGCGCGCTCCTCCCACAAGCCCGGCGGCTGGTAGGGAAAGACGGGCTCGCCGCCGAGTTCTTCCGAGAGCAAACCCGCGGCGAAAATCGCCTGGTCGCGGATTTCCTCCGCGCTGAGCCGCTGCCGCGGAAAGCGCGCGAGCAGGCGGTTCTCGGGATCTTTCGCCGCCACCTCCGCCACGATCCGCGAGGACTGGCGATACGTCGCGCTCGTCACGATCTGCCGCACGAGGTGGCGCACGCTCCACGGCTTCGGTCCGTCGCGAAACTCGACCGCGAGCCAGTCGAGCAATTCCGGGTGCGTGGGGTAGTCGCCCTGCATGCCGAAATCGTCCACCGACCTCACCAGCCCCGCGCCAAAGAACTGCTGCCAGAGCCGGTTCACCGTCACGCGCGCGAGCAACGGATTCTGCGGCGAGACCAGCCACCGGGCGAGGCCCAGCCGATTCTCCGGCGCACCCGGCAGCGGCGCACCGAGCACCTCCGGCGGACGTCGCGAGACCGGGCGCTTTTTGTCCGGCAGATCATACTGCCCGCGCGACAGGACAAACGTCGGCGTCGGCGTGGCCGCCTCCTGCATCACCATGACCTTCGCCTTTGGCCCCGCCGGAGCCAGCGGGGAAGCGGTCTCGATCAGCGGCGGATAAGCCGGCGCCTTGTTATTCTCCGCGTGCTTTTCCGTGATGGAATTGAAGTAAGCCTGCAACCCGTAGAAGTCCTCCTGCTTGAGCGGATCGAATTTGTGATCGTGACAGCGGCAGCAGTTGAACGTGAGCCCAAGAAACGCCGTGCCCACGGTCTGCACGCGGTCGGCGGCATACTCATTGAGATACTCCGCCGCGATCGTGCCGCCTTCCGCGGTGATGAGGTGATTGCGGCAAAAGGCCGTGGCCAGCACCTGCTCCGGCGTGGCCTCGGGGAGGAGGTCTCCCGCGACCTGCTCGATCACAAAACGATCAAAAGGCAGGTCATCATTGAAGCTCTTGATCACCCAGTCCCGCCACGGCCAGCCGGTGCGTTTGACGTCGTGCAGGTAGCCATTCGTGTCGCCATAGCGCGCCACATCCAGCCAGCGCACCGCCATCCGCTCGCCGTAGCGCGGCGACGCCAGCAGACGGTCCACCTGCCGCTCGTAGGCACCGGGCTGCTGGTCCGCGAGGAAGGCGTCCAGTTCCTCCGGAGTCGGCGGCAGCCCCGTCAGATCGAAAGTCACGCGCCGCAGCAACCGCTCCCTTTCCGCCTCCGGCGCAGGCGCGAGGTCCGCGCGCTGCAGGCGCGCGATGATGAAAGCGTCCAGTGAATTGCGAACGACGAATTGCGAATTGCGAATTTCCGGCACCGGCGGACGCACCGGCGGCACGAACGCCCAATGCTTTTCATACGGAGCGCCCGCCTCGATCCAGCGTTTCAAGACCGCCCTCTCCGCCGCATGGAGCGTCTTGTGCGACTTCGGCGGCGGCATCCGCTCGTCCTTGTCCGTGGACTCGATGCGTTCGATCAGCGCGCTTTTCTCCGGTCGCCCCGGCACGATCGCCGTCGCGCCGCTCTCCGCCGGGGCCGTCGCGCTGGCGCGCAGATCGAGGCGCAGCTTGCCCTCCAGCGACTTCGCATCCGGCCCGTGGCAGGCGTAGCATTTGTCGGCAAGAATGGGCCGCACCTCGCGGTTGAAGTCGGCCTCCCCCGCACCCGCACCGGCGAGTGGCGTGCCAGCGACGCTGAGCACCGCCAGCAGGCGGGAAAGGGTCCGCGTCACGAGCGGACCACGCGCGAAGTCCATCCCGAGCACGGCTAGTTTCATGCGCGCAACTTTGGACAGCCTCACGACCCACCGCAAGCCCGCGCCCGAACGCTCAAGCCTTGCCGCCAAAGCTCACGTGGTCATCCACGTCGAGCACATCGGCCCACGTCTTCAGATCCTCGCGCGTCGTCGTCAGATCGCTCACGTACTTCGCGAAAAAGGCCAGCGTCTCCGCATCGCTGTCCGGCCCGCGGCGGTCCTGGAAGTCGCTCCATTGCGCGATCTCCCACGCCTCGCGCGGGTGTTTTTGGTTCGCCACGAGCCACGCGAGGATCTCGCCGTCGCCCTTCCCCGTCGCGAGTTCCGTTTGCAGCGCTGCCGCATCGAGGCCGAGGAAACCGAGGATGCGCTGATCCAGCGGACAATTGTATTTGTAGTCGCCGAGCGTGCCGGCGAGGGCCGCGCGGCCTTTGTCCAGCAGACGTGGGAGCAGGACGTAGCCGCCGAGGCGGACACGTGGGCTGCGGGGCGGACGTTGGGTGAGGTCGGGTGCGGAGTTGGTGTTCATGATTTTGGAAAAGGGATGCTCAGCGGCGCTCGATCAGCTCACTCGCCGGGAAGCGCACTTTCGGCAGCGCGGCGTATTTGTCGTCGTCCGCGCGATAGCCCGCGGCGCAGGCCACCACCGCGCGGAAACCCTGCGCGGGCAGGCCGAGAATTTCGTCGTATTTCGCCGGCTCGAAACCTTCCATCGGGCAGGTATCCACGCCGAGCAGCGCCGCCGCGGTCATGAAATTGCCGAGCGCGATGTAGGACTGCCGGGCCGCCCACTCGAGCGCCATCTGGCCGCGCGGACCATGCACCACATCGCCGAGCAGCACCTTGCCGAAACCGGCGAGCGCCTCCACCGGCATGCCACGCACCTCCGCCATGCGCGCGAGGTAATGCGCCACGTCGGCCTCGGTGTTTTGCGCCCGCGCCGCCAGCACCACGTAGTGCGAGCAATCCACGGGCTGCGTCTGCCCCCACGACACGGGCACGAGCTGCGCGCGGAGCGCCGGGTCCGTGAGCACCAGAAACTTGAGCGGCTGCATGCCGTAGCTCGTCGGCGTGAGGATGAGCGCCTGCTCCAGCACGGCCCAGGTGGCGTCCGCGATTTTCTGCGCCGGATCGAATTTTTTCGTGGCGTAGCGCCAGTTGAGCGCGGCGAGCAGGGTGTCGTGAGAAATGGCGGTCGGATGCATGGCGCGCGCTATGTAACCACGAGCGTTACAGTTGCAAGTCACAAGTTGGCGGCGGATTTTCCGCTCGTCTCCGGCCCGCCTTTCGCCAGCATGCCGCTCCCTTCAGCGAGGAGGCGGCACCTGCCGGACGCCCCCCCACCCATCGCACTCCCCGAGATGCTCCAGCAGGAATTGGACTGCTTCGCCGAAGCCGCGACGCCCGCCGACCTCCCCCAGCCCGCGCACGAGCGGCTGCGCGCTCGTCGCCACCGCGCTGCGCACTCTCCTGCTGAACTGGACCGTGCTCGTCTCGGTCCTCGCCGCGCTGCTCGTGCTCCCGTGGTTCGGCCTGCTCCCCATTTCCTCCTGCCCGGCTGCGTGGCAGCTCCACGCCTATCTCGCCACCGCGTTTTTCTGCATCGCCGCCGCCACGGCGTATCCGGGTTTCGACCTCCCGACTTTCGACAATCTCCGCCTCGGCCCGCGCCCCTTCGCCGGGGGCTGGATGCTCCCGCTGCTTGCCGGCTTTCTCCTCCTCGGCGCGTGGTGGGCCGGCCGCACGCATACCGACTGGACCGCCCTCGCCTGGATGCGCTCGCGCCATGGACTTTTCGGCATCATCACCTTTTTCGCCACCGCCTCCGCCGCCGGCATGGCGGTCTGTATCCTTTGGGTTTTCCGCCACGGTCGGCAGCAGAATAGAAATCCGCGCCGGGCTGCTAGGTTCCTGCGCGTAGCTCCCGCCCCAGTCGCACGACCTCGCGCTCCCACGTTCCGCCCTCTCGTTCCCAAAGTCAGCGCAGCGCTTGGGGGACGCTCGTCCCACCGAGACTCCGTCTCCCATCCAGCGCCCGAGGCAAATCGAACGCGGTCCCCATACGCACCCGTCTGCCACCGAAACGGAGTTTCGCCTCACGCGTCCGTTCCCAAAGCGCTGCGCTAACTTTGGGAACGAGAGGGGAAATTCGCCCGCCAACGGCGGAGCCTGCCGCTGTAGCCGGGCTCAGTGAGCCCGGCCTTCCACGCCTGCCCCGACCGGGTTCAGTGAACCCGGCTACAGCGGCCTCGCCGCCCGCCGAAAAGGAAAAGGGCCGAGGCGGCGGCGTACGGGACAAGTGGCGGCAGGTGCCTTGAGGGCGAGCCAAGGGCCAAAGATCAAAGGGCGGCGCGGCGGCGTCTCCGTGCTAATGCAA
>CAIQUL010000085.1 GCA_903874975.1 uncultured Chthoniobacter sp.
CTCCGCCATCTGCATGGTCGCGAGGCCCGAGGCGTCGGCGATTTCCAGCGGCTGGCGCAGCACGTTTTCCAGCAAGACGAAATGACTCCCCGCGCTCTGCTTCGCCGCCTGCGCGAGCAGCCCGAGCGCGTGCGCGCGTTTGCTTTCCGCCGGCCCGCCGCCGTGCGCCTCCATGCTCGCCGAGCGGTCGAGCAGGATGAGCACCGTGTCCGGCGCGCCGCCCGCCGCCGCGCCGATCCACCCGCCGGTCAGCGGTCGCGCCAGCGCCCAGATGAGGAAAAGGATGATCAGCATCCGCGCTAGCAGCAGCAGATACTGCCGGATCTTTGCCCGCCGCGTCGCTGCGCGATTCGCCTTCAGCAGAAAGATCATCGCGGCCCAGGGCACCGTCTTGTAGCGCAGCCGGTTGAGCAGATGGATGACCAGCGGCAGCAATACCGCCGGCAGCGCCCAGAGCATCCATGGTTGGAGGTAGGCCATTAGGGAAATGACGAATGACGGATGATGAATGACGAAGGAATGACGAAGCCGGAATGACGCGCCGATCTCGACAGCGCGTCAGACTTCGTCATTCGCCATCCGTCATTCGTCATTTCTACCGTCCCCCCTTCTTCGCCGCCCGCACGCGCTGGAGCATGAAGTTGGTCAGCACGCCGTCGAAGGGCTGGTCGAGGTAGGTGAAATGGTAGTCCACCTGAAACTGGCGGCAGCCGTGCTGGAGCGCGGCGAGGTATTCGCGGAGCGCGTCGCCGTAGGCCTCGCGGACGACGGCCGGGTCGGTGATGAGATCGGCGCCGCTTTCCAGATCGACGAAACGCACGGGGCTCGTGAAGTCGAAGTCGTATTCCTGGCGGTCGAGCAGGTGAAAAACCGCGACGTCGTGCTTGAAAAAGTGCAGGTGCTTGAGCGCCTCGAGCAGCGGCGGCACGTCGGTGAAAAGATCGCTGATGATGACGACCAGGGCGCGCTGGCGGATGCGTTCGGCGAAGTCGTGCAGGGTCTGCACGATGTTCGATTCGCCGGCGGGCTGCGTCTCGCCGAGCATCCGCTGGAGCTGGCGTAAATGCGTGGGCGTGCGGCGCGGCGGGAGATCGTGCGCTTTGTCGGCGAAGCACGTGAGCCCCACGGCGTCGCCCTGATGCACGAGCAGATGGGCGATCGTGCCGGCCAGCTTGCGCGCGTAGTCGAAACGCGTGCCGCCGTCCGGCGTGCTCGTGAATTTCATCGACGCCGAGGTGTCCACCACGAGGTAGCAGCGCAGGTTCGTGTCGGCCTCAAACTCGCGGATGAAGAACTTGTCGGTCCGGCCAAAGACGCGCCAGTCGAGGTGCTTGATGTCGTCGCCCGGCGCGTATTTCCGGTACTCCGCAAACTCCACCGACGCCCCCCGCGTAGCCGAGCGATGCAGGCCGTTGATGTTCCCGAGCATCGGCGACCGCACGTTGAGCATCAGCCGCGAGAGGCGGGCGATGGCTCCGTGGTCGAGGAAGTCGGGGGCGCTCATTCTAGGATGGAGTGAATCGTGATCGGTGATCGGTGAGTGGTGAAAAGAGCGGGCACGTGTTCGAGGTCGGAGCGCTCACGATTCACAAATCACCGTTCACTTCCCGGATTTCACTCCGCCGTCTCCTTAATCATCCGCCGGATGATCTCCACACTCCCCACGCCTTCGCTCTCCGCGTGGAAGTTCACGAGGATGCGGTGCGCGAGCACGGGCTCGGCGACGGCATGGACGTCTTCGAGCCGCGCGATGTAGCTGCCTTGCAGGACGGCGCGCGCTTTCGCCCCGAGGACGAGATACTGCACGGCGCGCGGGCCGGGGCCCCACATGACCCACTTTTTAATCCACTCCGGCGACTCCTCGCCCGCCGGGCGGCACTTGCGGACGAGCTTCACGATGTGGTCGTAGACGTGGTCCGGCACCGGCACGCGGCGCACCACGTCCTGGAAACGCAGGATGTCCTCGGCGTGCAAAATCTTGTCGAGCACCGGCATCGCGCCGCCGGTCGTCGTCTTGGCGATTTGCAGCTCCTCCGCCGCGGTCGGGTAGCCGACGTTGATGAGAAACATGAACCGGTCGAGCTGCGCCTCGGGCAGCGGATACGTGCCCTCCTGCTCGATCGGGTTTTGCGTCGCGAGGACGAAGAACGGTTTCTCCAGGGTGAAGCTGTGCTTGCCCGCGTTGACCTTCTGCTCCTGCATCGCCTGGAGCAGCGCCGCCTGCGTCTTCGGCGGGGTGCGGTTGATTTCATCGGCGAGCACGATGTTCGCGAAGATCGGCCCTTTCACGAACTCGAACGCGCGCCGGCCCGGCTGATCCGTCTCCTGCAAAATCTCGGTGCCGGTGATGTCGCTCGGCATCAGGTCTGGCGTGAACTGCACGCGGCTGAAATTCAGCGACATCAGATCCGCGAGCGAGTGAACGAGGAGCGTTTTCGCCAAGCCCGGCACGCCCATGAGGAGCGCATGGCCGCGGGCGAAAATG
Source organism: uncultured Chthoniobacter sp. (assembly GCA_903874975.1). Classification (GTDB taxonomy): domain Bacteria; phylum Verrucomicrobiota; class Verrucomicrobiia; order Chthoniobacterales; family Chthoniobacteraceae; genus Chthoniobacter. Next base: position 2,486 of record CAIQUL010000085.1, read on the forward strand.
CACGTCAGGAGCTGCTCGATGACCGTGTGCTGCCCGACGATGATCTTCCCGAGTTCCGCGCGGATGCGCCCGTTGAGTTCGCGGAGTTGATCAATGGCGATGACGTCCGCTTCCTGCGCGGCGTTGGTGTTCTGGGTTTGCATAAAGGGATCGCGGAACTGCGCCTTTCCCGCGTTTTTTCAAAATACGAATGACCGGAAGCGCGCGTGGGCGGACATGACAGATGAAGTCCGCGCAATGTTCACGGTAAATATTCGGGACCGGCTAAAGCACCGTCCCGCGCAGGAGAGCGACGGCCGCGGTGAAGTAAATGATGAGGCCGGTGACATCCACCAGCGTGGCCACAAACGGCGCGGAGGAGGTCGCTGGATCGAGGCCGATGCGGCGGAGAAGCAGCGGGAGCATCGAGCCCGCGAGCGAGCCCCAGAGCACCACGACGACGACCGCCGCGCCGACCGTCGCGCCCACGAGCAGATAGTGCGGACCGTAGATCGGGGAGAATTGGCCCCAGATGGCCACGCGCGCGAATCCGAGCAGCCCGAGGAGCAGCCCGAGGAGGAGGCCGCACGTCACCTCGCGGCGCATCACGCGCCACCAGTCGCGGAGTTGCACTTCGCCGAGCGCCATGGAGCGAATGAGCAGGCTGGTGGCCTGCGAGCCGGCATTGCCGCCGCTGGAAATGATCAGCGGGATGAACAGTGCGAGCATCAGCGCGTGCGCCAGCTCGGCTTCGAAAAATCCCATGACCGTGGCCGTGAGCATCTGGCCGATGAAGAGCACGACCAGCCAGACCGCACGCTTTTTCACGAGGTCGAAAATCGGCGCGTCCATGTAAGGCTCCTCCAGTGCCTCGACGCCGCCGAGCTTCTGCATGTCCTCGGTGGTCTCCTCTTCCTGCACGTCGAGCATGTCGTCCACGGTGACGATGCCGAGCAGCTTCTCCTCGCTGTCCACGACCGGGAGGGTGTTGCGGTCGTATTTGCGGAAAACCTCGAGCGCCGTGCCCTCGGCGTCGGTGGCGCGCAGGGCGACGAAACTGCTGTCGCGAAACTCCGCGATGCACGTGGTGACGGGGCGGATGAGCACTTCGCGGATGCGGATGTCGTCGATCAGCCGCCCGCGCTCATCGGTCACGTAGATCACGTTGAGCGTCTCCGTTTCGCTGCCGTGGATGCGGACGTGGTCGAGGGTCTGCTGGATCGTCCACTCCTCGCGAACGCTGATGAAAGCAGGGGTCATCAGGCGACCGACGCTGCCCTCGGGGTAGTTGAGCAGCGCCTGCGCGATGGCTTTTTCCTCGGGCGAAAGGAGCTGGATGAGCTGGACCACGGCGGCCCCCGGCAGCTCCTCGAGCAGCGCCGTGCGGTCGTCGGGCGACATGTCATTGAGGATGCGGGCGGCCTCGGCGTGCCCCATCGCTTTCAGGACGATCTGCTGCGCGTCGGCGTCGAGATACTCGAAGACGTCCGTGGCCTGCGCGTGCGGGAGCAGGCGGAAGACGACGGCCTGCTCATCGTCCGGCAGCTCGGTGATGCACTCGGCGATGTCCGCCGGCGACCAGTCGGCAAACGCCGCCCGCAGCGCGGAGAAATTCCGCTCCGCGATCAGCTCCTTGATTTCCGGACCGATGAGATTGCCGAGCATCTGCGTCTTGTGTCGACGGCGGGGGAGTTTGGGAAGCCGGAAAGCGCGCCGCTACGGATCGGGCTTTTCCTTTTCCGGGGCCCGCCGGGCCTCGTATTCGGCGAGCCGTTCGGCGGCGCTCTTCTGGCTCTGCCAAGCGGCCTGCTCGCTCGCCTGGGCGCGGTCGCGTTCACGACTGAGCTGGAGGAAAAAACCGACGACGAGAGCATTGAAGAGCACAAAGAAAATGGCGAAGAGCGCGATCTCCGGTTTGTGCCTTACGGCCCAGAGGGCGAGCTGTTTGAGCGGGCCGGCCCCCTCGGCTTTCGGAGCGAATCCGCCCTGGCACGCGGCGATGTCTTCCTGCAAATCCTCGACGGTTTGGTAACGGTCCGCCGGCGCGAGCGCGAGGGCTTTCATGACCACGGCAGACAGCCCGTCGGGGATGCGGTGGCCGGGGCAGTGCGCCAGGACATGAAACTCCGCGGTGAGGTCGCGCTTCCCGCGGCGGCTGGATTTCTTCGGGTGATTGTGAACCGACGGATGCGCGATCCGGCTGCCGAGAATTTTCTCCACGATCTCCGTTACGTTTTCGCCCTCGAACGGCGTGCGCAGGGTGAGGATGGCGTAGAGGATCTCGCCGAGCACGTAGATGTCCGAGCGGCCGTCGATCTTGTCGAGTTCGCCGCGGGCCTGCTCGGGCGAGATGTAGGGCGGGGTGCCAACGATGAGCCCGTGCATGGTCTCGAAGCCCCGGAGATCGTCGGGCGGGGCGCTCCTGGCGGCGGCGTCGGCGGCGAGGTCGGCCCCGCTTGCGGGGTGCGTTTCGCGGCGGCCACCGGTGAGGTTTTTCGCCAGCCCCCAGTCGAGCACGAGCACCTCGCCGAAAGCACCGATCATGATGTTTTCCGGCTTGAGGTCGCGGTGGACCACGCCCTTCGAGTGGGCGAAAGCGATCGCGTCGCAAACTTTCTGGAAGACCGTCAGCAGCGCGCCGAGCGGATATTTTTCGATGCTCTTTTCCCGCCCGGCGCGGATGCCGCGGAGGACGTCGTCGAGGGTCGTGCCCTTGACGAATTTCATGGTGTAAAACATCTCGCCCTGCTCATCAATGCCCAGTTCATAGACCGGGATGATGTTCGGGTGCTCGAGCTGCCCGGTGAGCTGCGCTTCGTCGATAAAGCGGAGGGCGTTTTCGCGCGAGAACTGGTGCTTCGAGTTGATGACCTTCATGGCCACGGTGCGGCGGATCCGGAGGTCGCGAGCCTGGAGGATCACGCCCATGCCGCCGCGGTTGATCGTGGTGATGACCTTGTACTTCCGCCCGGCGATCTGGTTGCGCACCTGACCCAGACCCAGGCCCTCGTCCCACAGCGCCTCGACGAATTGCCGCGCGGCGGATTCGCGGAGCCGGACGATCAGCCGCGCCTGACCGATCTGGACTTCCTGGCCGAGGCGGATGCGGGTGGGGAGCTGGACTTGCACGCCTTCGATGAAGATGCCGTTGCTGCTGCCGAGATCCTCGATGACCAGCTCGAAGGCGTTGAAGATCAGTCGCGCGTGGTGGCGCGAGACGTCGTCGGCATCGACGAAAATCGGGCACGAGGCGTCGCGCCCGATGAGGTACTCACCGTGGGAAACGGTGTACATCGCGATGGCCTCTCCGCCGACGAGGACATCCACCTCGGCGCTGACGGCCTCGGCCTCCGGGACCGGGGTGGAGGCGGATTCAGCCATGAGGGTGGGCGGGTGAATTCGCCGTGCGGCGCGGAGTCTCCCTCAGAGCCGGCAACCTAGAGGGGCGGCGCCGGTGGTGGCGGGGCGGGAGCGAGCGGATCGAGTGCGGGAGGAGTTGCAGGAGGCGGGAGTTCCCCGGGCAAGCCGGGCAGCGCCGGAGGCTGGGGCAGTGCGGGCACGGTGCCGTCCGGTCCGGGGGGCGGAGGTTCGGTGGCCTTGATGATGTCTTCGGCCGACTTGCCCTGCTTGTCGGGAGGGGCCACGAAGTAGGACTTCCGCGGCGAATACATCCGGGTGTAGGGCGTGCTCGTCCGGCAGCCGGCGACGCCGATGGAGAGCAGGGCGATGGGGAGAAAAAGGAAACGGAAGGAGCGGGGCATGATTTCGTGTAGGTGCTGAAACGGGTTTTCGTCAATGCCGGGAATGGGTTGGGGGCGATTCTTTTCCCGGCGCGACGCGGCGAAGGTTGAAAGTGCCGCGGTCGTAACTCGAATCGTAACGTGCCGTGCAATGATCGCCCCGGATGCGGGCGGTGTAGCGGTAGGTGCCACCGAAGATCGCGGGCAGCTCGTGCGTGCCGCGGAAATCGGTGTGCGAGCCGGGGACAGGGGTCAGCGTCAGCGTGTAGCTGGTGGCAAAGGATTTCCAGTGCGCGCGAAAGTCGGCGCGGAGCGGGTGCCCGGGCGCGGCGGGCGTTCTCGTCAGCACCGCGCGCAGCCGTCCGCCGTCCATCGCGCCGCTCCGCACCTTGTGCGCGGCGCTTTCCCAGCGGCCCTCCCAACGGGTCACGCCCGCACCGGGCGCGGCGCTCCCGGCAGCCTGCCATTGGGCGTCAAAGGAAGCGCACGCGCCCAGCGCGCCGCAGATGAGCGCCAGCAGCGCGCGCGAAATCATGGCGGCGCGCGCAGTCATGGCTTCGGCAGCGCGGCGAGGAAAGTCCGCATCTCGGCCTTGCTCCCGCGAAACGCGATCACGGAGCATTGCTCGCCACCGGGCCGCACCGCCGCGACCCACCCGTTTTTCTCGATGATCTGGCCCTCGGTCGGCGCCTCGACCCCGAAATCGGAGGCGCGAAATTCCCACGCCACGGACTCGTGCCGATCCACCAGATATTGCGCGATATTTTTTCCTTCCTGAGTGAAAACCCGCGCGCCGATGACCGGCACGCCGGCCAGTTCGGGCGGTGCTTCATAACCCTCGTAGCCGCGCAGCAGCAGCCAGTCGGCGAGTTGCGCGGTGGTCGTTTTGATGGTCTCAAACTCGCCGCCGCTCAGTCTGCTCGTGGTGACCAGCATCTGCTCGACGGACTCGCGCCCGCGGAAGTCGGACATGCTCTCCACGATGAAGAAAACGATGACGCCGACGAACAGCAGCACTCCGGCGAGGGCAGCGAGGATCGCGGGTGTGGCGAGATGCGAGCGCAGTTTGGGCGGTGCGCCGCCGGTCGCCTCCTGCTGCGCGCCGAGTTTCGCGCGGAGATTCTCGGGCGGAGCCAGGCAGTGGATGACCGCCACGATCTGCGCGTCGAACTCCGCCTGCGTAGTCAGCCGCCGCCCGAGTTCGGCGTCGCCCTCCGCCACGCGGAGAGCCTTCTGCACGCGGCCCTCCGGCTCGCGTCCGGCGCGGTGGCAGCTCAGCAGCAGGCCAGCTTCGGTCGTGGTCATGGTTGGGTGGCGTCCTCCGCGGGGTGCAGCGCGCGGCGGAGCAGCTCGCGCGCGGTGGTGAGCGTGTCGGCCAGGGTCTCGAGGTCCATTTTCAAAAGCTCGGCGATCTGCCCGATCGTGAAAAAATCGAGGTAGAAAATCGCCAGCGCGCTCCGCTCCGGCTCCGGCAGGGCGTGAAAGCGCTGGGCCAGCAGAAAGGCCTCGATCGGGAGCACGGCGGGCGCGGCCCCCGGGGGAGCGTCCGTCCGTAGCAGCCGCGGCGCGGCGGGGGGCGAGGATGCGTTGTTTTTCAGGCAGCGCTCGCGGATCGCTTGGACCAGCCACGCCTGCCGCCCCGTCTCCGTGCGGACCTGATCGAGATGCGCCTCCGCGGCGGCGAGAGTTTCCCCGAGCACCTGCTCCGCCGGCTTCGCGTGCCCGGTGAGGAGCAGCGCCAAGCGGTAGAGCTCGGCGAGGCCGGATGGGTGGGGCGGGGGAGAGGTTTGCAAGGCGCGCGACCATAGGCACGCGCCCCGCACGGGCTCAAGCGCGGAAAGGTGCAGACGCTTTTTCCGGTCGCGTTGACTTGCCCCGCGCGTCTCCCTATCTTCGCGCCCTTTCCCAAGAAAACCGCCTTCGTAAAACCGCCTTCGTGAAACACGTCCTTTTCGTTTGCACCGGAAACATCTGCCGCAGCCCGATGGCGGAGGGGCTCTTCCGCAACGCGGTGAAAAATCTGCCGGGTTTCGAGATCAGTTCCGCCGGGGTGGCGACGGACTACGGACAGCCGCCGAGCACGCATGCGGTGGAGGTGCTGCGCACCATAGGGCTGGATATTTCCGACCAGCGCAGCCAGCCGCTGACCGAGGAACTGGCGGAAAAGGCGACCGACATTTTCGTCATGACGCGCGGCCATCTCGACGCCATCTGCACGTATTTTCCCGAGGCGGCGGAAAAGACGTTTCTCATCCGCGAGTTCGATACAGCCGGCAGCGATCTCGACGTGCCGGACCCCATCGGGCTCGGCATCGGCGCCTACCTCGAGTGCCGCGACACCATCCAGCGCAGCCTCCCGGGGCTGCTCCGCTTTCTCCAATCCGCATCTCCAATGAGCACCACGCAAACCACCACCGCCATCGCCATCGCCCCGACGACCCGCACGCTGCGCATCGCGCTCGGTGCGGATCACGGCGGCTTTGAACTCAAGCAGACCGTCCACGCGCACCTCACGAAAAAGGGCTACATCGTCACGGACTTCGGGGCGTTTGCGGCGGACTCGGTGGACTACCCGGATTACGCGGAAACCGTCTGCCAGCACCTGCTCGCGGGTGAGTCCGATTTCGGCATCCTGTTTTGCAAAAGCGGCATCGGCATGAGCATCGCCGCGAACCGTTTTCCACAGATTCGCGCGGCTTTGCTCGACAACGCCGCCGAGGCCGCGATCACCCGCCAGCACAACAACGCCAACGTGCTCTGCCTCGCCGCCAATCACGTCGAGCCGAGCGCCGCGCCGAACATCGTCGAGGCGTTTCTGACCACCGCTTTCGCGGGCGGCCGTCATGAGCGCCGCGTGGAAAAGCTCGACCACCTCGGAACCTCGAACGCCAGCCATCCGTCGCTCGAAGTCGGTGATCCCGAAATCTTCCGCGCGATCGAGGCGGAGAAGCGCCGGCAGTTTGAAAACATCGAGCTGATCGCCAGCGAGAACTTCACCAGCCGCGCGGTGATGGAGGCCCAGGGTTCGTGTCTCACCAACAAATACGCCGAGGGCTACCCGGGCCGCCGCTGGTACGGCGGGTGCGAGCACGTGGATGTGGTGGAGCAGCTCGCCATCGACCGCACGAAGCAGCTCTTCGGCGGCGACCACGTGAACGTCCAGCCGCACTCCGGCTCGCAGGCGAACACGGCCGTCTATTTCTCCGTGCTCCAGCCCGGCGATCACATCCTGACCATGGACCTCGCGCACGGCGGGCACCTCACGCATGGGCACAAGGCGAATTTCTCCGGGCGTTTCTACACCGTGACCCACTACGGCGTGAGCCAGAAAGACGAGCGCATCGACTACGACCACCTCGCCGCCGTCGCGCACGAAGTGAAGCCGAAAATGATCACCGCCGGCGCCAGTGCCTACCCGCGGATCATTGATTTCCAGCGCATGCGCGAGATCGCCGACAGCGTGGGCGCGTATCTTTTCGTGGATATGGCGCACATCGCCGGGCTGGTCGCCGCGGGGCTGCACCCGAACCCCGTGCCGCTCGCCGATTTCGTGACCACGACCACGCACAAAAGTCTGCGCGGCCCGCGCGGCGGCCTCATCATTTGCAAAGCGAAATACGCCAAAGGCATCGACGGTCAGGTCTTCCCTGGCATCCAGGGCGGCCCGCTCGAACACGTCATCGCGGCCAAAGCCGTGTGCTTCCTCGAAGCGCTCCAGCCGTCCTTTAAGGCCTACGCGCAGCAGGTCGTGAACAACGCCAAGGCGCTCGCCGCCGGCCTCACCAAACACGGCTACCGCATCGTCAGCGGCGGCACGGACAACCACCTCATGCTCGTGGATCTCCGCCCGAAAGGTCTCAACGGCAAGATCGCCAGCGACGCGCTCGACCACGCCGGCATCACCGTGAACAAGAACGGCATCCCCTTTGACACCGAGCCGATCAGCAAAGGCGGCGGCATCCGCGTCGGCACGCCCGCCGTGACCACGCGCGGCATGAAGGAGGAGGAGATGATGGAGATCGCCGACCTCATGCACCGCGTGCTCGCGAACATCGAGAACGCCGCCGAGCACGCGAAAGTCCGCGCCGAAGTCCGCGCGCTGACCTCGCGCTTCGCGCTGCCGGGGTAGAAAATCAGCCGGTCATCCTGAGCGGAGTTCCCGGCGGGCGCAGGCGGGCGGGAACGCAGTCGAAGGACCTCTAACTTTTCGTGGGCGCAGGCGGTGGGACGAGGCCATGACGAATGAAACCCGCATGACGAATCCTCCGCCATTCGCGACCCCTTCGGGTTTGGTCATTCGTCATTCCCGCCTCAATCCCGCCGCGCCAGCACCTGATGCGATTGCGTCGTTTTCACGATGCTCTCCGCCGGCAAGATGCCGCGCCAGACGGTGCCGGGATACACCACCGAGCGCCGTCCGATCAGCGAGCCGGGGTTGATCACGGAGTTGCAGCCGATCTCCGCGCGGTCGCCGATCACCGCCCCGAATTTTTTCAACCCCGTCGGCGCCAGTCCGTCCGCCGTGGCGATGGTGATTTCGCTGTGGTCGAGCTTCACGTTGGAGAGAATCACGCCCGCGCCGAGGTGCCCGCGGTAGCCGATGATCGAGTCGCCCACGTAGTTGAAATGCGGGATCTGCGCCTCGTCGAAGATGATCGAATTTTTGAACTCGCACGAGTTTCCCAGCACGCAGCCTGAGCCGACGATGACGTTCTCGCGGATGTAGCAGCCGTTGCGGATTTCGCAATTCTCGCCGATCCACGCCGGCCCTTTGATCATCGCGCCCTGCTCGATGACCGTCCCCTCGCCGATAAACACCGCGCCGCTGATGAACGGCTTGCCGACGAGCCGCCCGTGAATCCCCGGCTTCAGGCGAAATTGCAGGTAGCTGGTGATCTGCTTCAGCGCGTCCCACACGTTGACGGCGTTTTCAAAAAGCATCCGGTGCTCGGTGTGTGTGAGGTCGAGGTAATCGGCGGGCGCGAAGGTCATGGCGCGGCGTTTATAGGGGCCGCTGCGATGGGCGGCAAACATTAGGTGCCACGCCCGCGCGGGCCACAGCTACTCCTCCTCTTTCCCGAGGTACGCCGCGATGACTTTCGGATTCGCGCGGATTTCGGCCGGCGTGCCTTCGGCGATCTTCCGCCCGTAGTCGAGGACGTTGATCCGCTGGCAGATGCCCATGACCACTTTCATGTCGTGCTCCACAAGCAGCACGGCACAGCCGAATTTTTCCTGGGTGAAACGGATGAGCTTCATCAGCTCGGCCTTCTCCGTGGGGTTCATGCCGGCGGCGGGTTCGTCGAGCAGCAGGAGCTTCGGCCGGGTCGCGAGGGCGCGGACGATTTCGAGGCGGCGCTGGTCGCCGTAGGGCAGGCTCTTGCACGCGGCGTCGCGCTCGGCGGTGAGGCCGAAGATTTCCAGCAGCTCCATGACCTTGGCGTCGATCTCGCGCTCTTCGGCGGCAAACTTCGGCCCGCGCGCCAGCGCGTGCGAGATGCCGTGGCGGAGGTGCATGTTGCAGGCCGTGCGGACGTTGTCGAAGACGCTCAGGGACGGAAACAGCCGGATGTTTTGGAAGGTCCGCGCGATGCCGCGGGCGGTGATCTTATAGGGCCGGTGGCCGACCACGGATTTGCCGGCAAAACTGATCTGCCCCGCGGTGGGCTCATACACGCCGGTGATGAGATTGAAGACCGTGGTCTTGCCCGCGCCGTTCGGGCCGATGAGGCCGATGAGTTCGCCCTCGCCGATGGTGAAAGAGAGGTCGCCCACGGCTTTCAGGCCGCCGAACTGCACGGTCACGTTGTCGAGCTGGAGTAGCGGCGCACTCATGGTTTGGTCCACGAAAGGCACGAAACGACACGCAAGGTTCCCCTGCCGGCCGGCTTTTCGCCAATTCCGTAATTCCGTCCACTCTGCTCCGTGAAAGGCAGGACGGAATTACGGAAGGCGGCGGTCTTCCGCCTTTCGAGCCTTTCCGGGCCTTTCGTGGACATGATTTTTTCCCTCATTGCAGGCGTTGGTTGCGCTTGCCGGTGAAGTTTCCAAACAGCCCCTGCGGCCGGGTGAGCATGAGGATGATGAGGAGCAGCGAGTAAAGGATCATGCGGTTTTCGGCGACCTGCTGCAGCCAGTCGGGGAGCCATTCGTAGTGGGCAACTTTGCGCAGCAACTCGGGCAGGATGGTCAGCAAGGTCGCGGCGACGACGACGCCGGCGGTGTTGCCCATGCCGCCGAGGATGACCATGACGACGATGTCCACGGAGCGCAGGAAGTTGAAGCCTTCGGGGTGAATGAACTGTTTGAAATGCGCGTAAAGCCCGCCCGCGATGCCGGCGAAAAACGCGGCGAGGACGAAGGCGAGCACTTTGTATTTCGTGGTGTTGATACCCATCGCCTCGGCAGCGATTTCGTCGTCGCGCACGGCGAGAAAGCCGCGGCCGTAGGTGGAGCCGACGAGGTTCAGCACGACGTAAATCGTGATCGCGGCAAAGGCGAAGGTCCAAAAGAAGTTCGTGTGCAGTTCCATCCCACCGAGCCCGCGCTGCGCGCCGAGCGGCTCGGCGTTTTGGATCACGCCTTTGATGATCTCGTTGAAACCGAGCGTCACGATCGCGAGGTAGTCGCCCTTTAAGCGCAGCGACGGCACCCCGACGAGCAACCCCGACAGCGCTGCGCCGAGTCCGCCGCCGAGCAGCGCCAGCACAAAGACCGTGGTGGTGCTGAGCGTGCCGGAACCGATGGAGGAGCCGTATTTCAACGTCAGCCACGAGGACGCATACGCGCCGACCGCCATGAAGCCCGCGTGCCCGAGCGAGAACTGGCCGGTGTAGCCGTTCACGAGGTTCAGGCTGACGGCGAGGATGATGTTGATCCCGATGCCGATGAGGATGTCGAAGTAGTACGGGCTGATCCCGCCCGCGACATGCGAGAGTCCCGCGCAGACGAGGAGCGCGCTGAGCAGCAGGATTTTCGAGCGCTCGATCATTTACACTTTCTCCCTTTCCGAAGTTCCGAGCAGTCCGGTTGGTTTGACGATCAGAATGAGGATGAGCACGCCGAAGACGATGGCGTCGCGATAGTTCGGGCTGATGTAGCCCACGACGAGAGCCTCGATGAGGCCGATCAAAATTCCGCCGAGCGCCGCGCCCGGCAGGTTGCCGATGCCGCCCAGGACCGCGGCGACGAAAGCTTTCAGGCCGGCGTTCACGCCCATGAGCGGGTCGATGGACGGCTGCTGGATCGAGATCAGAATCCCGGCCGCACCCGCCAGCGCCGAACCGAGGCCAAAGGTGAACGAGATGATCACGTCGTTATTGATGCCCATGAGCGAGGCCGCGACGGGGTTGAACGACAGGGCGCGCATGGCCATGCCGAGCTTGGTCTTCATGACGACGTAGCGCAGGACGAAAAGCAGCAGCAGGGTGATACCGAAGACGAGGACTTGCGAAACGGTGATCGTGAGCCCGGAGATCGCGCCCCACGATTCGGGAATCTCCAGCGCGCGGTCGGTGATGAGTTCCGGGAACGATTGCGGATTCGCCCCGAAGACCAACTGCCCGGCGTTTTCCAAAAAAAGCGACACGCCGATCGCGGTGATCAGCACCGTCAGTTTTGGCCGGTCTCGCAGCGGCCGGTAGCAGAGCTTTTCAATGACGATGCCGATGATCGCACAAAGCACCATCGCCACGACCAGCACCGCGAACATCCCCGGATACGAAGGCCCGGTGCCGAACAGCGCTAGCGTCTTTGGCCCGATGTAAAACCCCGCGAACGCCCCGAGCATGAAGACGTCGCCATGCGCGAAATTGATGAACCGCAGCACCCCGAAAACCATCGTGTAACCCAGCGCGATGAGCGCGTAGATCGAGCCTTGCGAAAGCCCGTTCAGGAGCTGCTGGACGAATTCGAGGAGCTTGTCGACCATGCGCGCGGCGGTCTCGTTTGCGGACGCCGCCGCTTACGGAGCGACGGTCTGGACAAACTGGAAGCCGCCGCCGCCGATGCCGAGAATCACCGCGGGCTTCGTGGCGTTGCGTTTCTCGTCGAGCGTGATCGAGCCGGTGATGCCGGCGTGGGCTTTGGTCGCCGCGATGGCGTCGCGCAGTTTCTCGCTTTCCGTGGTTCCCGCCTTTTTGATCGCCGCGGCCAGAATCATCACGCTGTCGTAGCCGAGCGCCGCCATGTCGTCGGGCGTCTCGTTGTTGTACTTGGCCTTATACTTCTTCACGAACCCCTGCACCGCCTCGCTCTTGTCGTCCGCGCTGAAGTGGCAGGAGAAAAACGACCCGTCGAGCGAGTTGCCCGCGACCTTCAGCAGCGAGTCGCCGACCCAGCCGTCGCCGCCGAGCAGCGGAACCTTGATGCCGAGCAGCCGCGCCTGTTTTCCGATCAGCGAAACCTCGCCGTAATAGCCCGGAAGGAAGATCGCCTCAGGCTTCGCGGCTTTGATCGAGGTGAGCTGCGCTTTGAAATCCTTGTCGCCGGTGCTGTAGCTGGACTCCTTCACGACGGTGCCGCCGCCTTTGAGCAAGGCTTCCTTAAACGCCTGCGCGAGACCGATGGAGTAGTCGGATTTCACATCCGTCAGGACGGCCACTTTTTTCCAGCCCTTCGACTGCGCAAACTTCGCCATCACGCTCCCTTGGAAGGGATCAATGAAGCAGACGCGGAAAATGTAGTCGCCGATTTCCGTGACCTTTTGGTTGGTGGAGGCGGGCGAGATCATCGGAATCTTGCTCTGCTGGCAGATCGGCGCCGCCTCGAGCGATCGGCTCGACGCGACCTCGCCCAGCACCGCGACCACTTTGTCCTGCGCAATCAGCTTCCGCACGATCGTCGCCGGCTGGCCCGCCTGCGACTGGTCGTCCTCCGTGATCAGCTTCAGCTTTTTCCCGAGCACGCCACCCGCCGCGTTGATTTCATCGAACGCGAGCTGCGTGCCTTTGTGCGAGGACTGGCCAAAGCTCGCGCTCCCGCCGGTCAGCGAGGCAAACTCGCCGATCTTGATTTCATCCTGCGCCAGCACGGCGGAGGCGAGGAGGGTGAGTGCGAGGGAGAAAATGAGCGGGCGTTTCATAGCCGCGGAGGCTAAGGATCGAGCGCGGGCAATTCAACGGCCAATTTACGGTCGGATGGGCGCAGCGGGATGGTTTGGTCTGATCGAAAGAACTCTTTTGCCTGCGGCACAAACTGCGTTTGGATGGTGCACTGCCGGAACCGCTCCCTGCATCTCGTTACTCATTAACAATTACTCATCACCGCTCCCACTTCCGCTCGATGCCTCACCCAGACTCACCCACCGCTTTCCTTTTCGACATCGGCAATGTCATCGTGCGCTTCGACTTTTCGCTGGCCCTCAAACGGGTGGCGGCGGAGAGCGAGGTGCATGATCCAGTGGAGGTGCTGGCGCGGATTGATCGCGTGAAGGTGGCGTATGAGGACGGGCAGATCGACCGCGGGGCGTTTCTCGCGGCGGCGTTCGATGTCCTGCGCTACCGGGGCACGGAGGCGGCGTTCATCGCGGCGTGGGAGGAAATCTTTGAGCCGAATCCGCCGATGATCGCGCTCATCGAACGGCTCCACGGGCGTTTCCCGCTGTTTCTGCTGAGCAATATCGGCGACATCCATCGCGATTACCTTTTCCGCACCTATCCGATCTTCGCGCGCTTTACCGCCGGCACCTACAGCTACGCCGCCCGCGCCTCGAAGCCGGGCCCGGAGATTTACCAGCACGCCATCCGCACGCACGGCCTCGACCCCGCGCGCACGGTTTTCATCGACGACCTGCTGCCGAATATCACCACCGCGCGCGCGCTCGGTTTCCACGCGCACCACTACCACCACGACCGGCACGCCGAATTGGAGGCCGAACTCGCCGCGCTCGGGATCGCGTAGGCGGCGCGCTCAGCGCTCGTTCCGGTGATCCGGCTTGTCCGGGCTGCGGCTCTCCGGCGCCCCATATATCCGCCGGTTGGCGCCATCTTCCGGTTTGACCCAGCCGGTGTTGAAAAAGGCGCGGTCGTCGCTGTCCGTCGCGCATCCGCCGAGGAGCAGCGCGACCGCGAGCAGGGCGAGCGCGCGCATCAGTTCGTCTTCAAGACCGCGATGAACGCCTCCTGCGGGATGTTCACGCGGCCGATGGATTTCATCCGCTTCTTACCTTCCTTCTGCTTTTCCAGCAGCTTGCGCTTGCGCGAAATGTCGCCGCCATAGCACTTGGCGGTCACGTCCTTGCGCATGGCGCTGACGTTTTCCCGCGCGACGATCTTCCCGCCGATGGCCGCCTGAATGACGACTTGGTAGAGCTGCGTGGGAATGACTTCCTTGAGCTTCGCCGTGAGCTGCCGGCCGCGCGCCTCGGCTTTGTCGCGATGCACGATGCTGCTGAAGGCATCGACGGGCTCGCCGTTGACGAGGATGTCGAGCTTCACCAGTTTGTCCGCACGATGGCCGGCGTGCTCGTAATCCATGGAGCCGTAGCCGCGGGTGATGCTCTTAATCTTGTCGTTGAAATCGACGACGATTTCGTTGAGCGGCAGGACGCAGGTGAGCATGACGCGCTTGCTGTCGAGCGTCTCGGTGTGGTCGAGGATGCCGCGCTTGTCCATGATGAGCTGCATGAGCGGCGAGATGTATTCGTTGGGCACCATGATGAAGCATTTCACGATGGGCTCGCGGATCTCGGCGATGACGCTGCCGTCCGGCAGGAACTCGGGGTTGTCCACCTGGAGGGTGTCGCCGTTGGTCTTCACGACCTCGTAAATCACGGACGGGTAGGTGGCGATGATGTCCATGTTGTACTCCCGCCGGAGCCGCTCTTGGATGATCTCCATGTGCAGCAGACCGAGGAAGCCACAGCGGAATCCGAAGCCGAGCGCCACGCTCGACTCCGCCTGAAAATTGAAGGAGGAATCGTTGAGCTGGAGTCGTCCCATCGCGGCCTTGAGGTGCTCGAAGTCCGCCGTATTGATCGGGTAGATGCCGCTGAAAACCATCGGCTGCACGACTTGGAACCCGGCCAGCGGCTCGGTCGCCGGGTTGAACGTGCTGGTCAGGGTGTCGCCAATTTTGATCTCGGAGGTCGTCTTGATATTGGCGATGACGTAACCCGTGTCGCCCGCGTGGAGCATCGGCACAGCGGTCATCTTCGGGCGGAAGACGCCGACCTCCTTGACTTCGCAAGGCCGGTTATTGCTCATCATCTTCACACCGTCGCCAGCCTTGATCGTGCCGCTCATCATGCGGACGTAGGTGACCACGCCGCGGTAGGTGTCGAAGGTCGAATCGAAGACCAGCGCACGCACTTTTTCGTCGGGCCACTTCTTCGGCGGCGGGATGCGCTCGATGACGGCTTCGAGGATTTCCGCGATGCCGATGCCGGCTTTCGCGCTGGCGAGGAGCGCCTCCTCGGCGGGGATGGAAAGGATTTCTTCGAGCTGCTTTTTGACGGTGGGGATGTCGGAGTTCGGCAGGTCGATCTTGTTGATCACCGGGATGATCGTGAGGCCCTGCTTGTTCGCGAGGTGGACGGTGGCCACGGTCTGCGCCTCCACGCCCTGCGCGGCGTCCACGATGACGAGCGCGCCTTCGCAGGCGGCGAGCGAGCGGGAGACTTCGTAGGCGAAGTCCACGTGGCCGGGCGTATCGAGGAGGTTGAGTTTGTAGGTGTGCCCGTCCTTCGACTTATAGGACATCGCCACCGGGTGCATCTTGATGGTGATGCCGCGCTCGCGTTCGAGGTCCATCGCGTCGAGATGCTGATCCTGCGCGTCGCGGTCGGCCACGGTGCCGGTCATTTGCAGCAGGCGGTCGGAGAGCGTGGTTTTCCCGTGGTCGATGTGGGCGATGATGCAGAAATTGCGGGTACGGGAGAGCGGCATGAAAAGGGCCGGGAATATGGGGGGCTGTCCCGCGCCGGTCAACAGGTCATCCCGCCCGCGCCTGCCCGCTCACTGGCCCCAAAAAAGCAGCCGGGCGTAGAGGTAGGCGATGGTTTCACCCACGACGGCGCGGACGCCCATGCTGGAGGACCACCAGCGGTCCGGGTCGAAGCTCTCCTCGGGAGTCGAGATCACCCCGATGCGCGAACCCGGACCGAACGCCGTTGCGTAAAGCAACCGGCTCCGCCGGGCGTGGACACCGGAAGTGAAGATTGTGATCTTTTCCGCCGAGTATCCGCGCTCCCGCAACCACGCTTTGAGCGCGAGCGCCGAGGCATAGGTCCGGTCGCGCCGCACGGTTTTCCACGCCACGGGTTGCAGCAGGCCGGCTTCGCCCCCGAGCTTGGTGTAAGTGGCGACCGTGAGATTCGCGTAATCGTGATATGCGAGGAGCGGCGAACCCTTTTCGAGCGGCTCGCCCGTCACACACCAGACCCGGTAGCCGCCCCGGCGAAACTCCACGTCGGCCACCCGCAGATCGGCGTCGCTGACCCAGCCCTCCA
The DNA here is from genome assembly GCA_903874975.1 of uncultured Chthoniobacter sp. Classification (GTDB taxonomy): domain Bacteria; phylum Verrucomicrobiota; class Verrucomicrobiia; order Chthoniobacterales; family Chthoniobacteraceae; genus Chthoniobacter. The sequence continues at coordinate 18,653 of CAIQUL010000085.1, forward strand.
TGACGAGCACACCGCCGGGCACGGGGTCCTGCACGGCGAGGAATCCGTAGAGCCCGCGCCCGCCGACGACGACACCGAGCGCCACGAAAAACCATACCGCGAGCCATCCGCGCCACGTGGGTCGCACGGCGATTCGGCGGCAGAGCAGGCCGAGAAAGAACGGTGCAACGGTATTGGAGGGCGGCGATTCAGGCATGCGCGGCGAGCGAAGTTTCTGTCTTAGCGATCGCGTCTGCCTCCGGCCAGTGCCAGCGCGCACGACGGCTGCGCGCGCCCGGTCGCCCCGACTTCATCCGCTGGTCGGTGACAAAATTTTGACAAACTTTGCACGTCTCTCCAGCGCGGACGAAAATCCGCGCCCTCAGATCGACTTGCGGCCCTGAAATTTCCCGAGAATCGCCCTCGCCGTCTTCTCCCGATGGCGCTGCTGCGAGGCCTGATCCCCGCCGGCTAATCCCTCCACGATTCCGGGTTTCGTTCCAGGCTTGGGGCGGGACTTTTTGTTCGGGCGCGATGGCATGGGGAAAACGTGTCACGCCCTCGCGAAATGCGCGAGCGGCGAATGAGCCTGTTTGAACGCGAGCCGGGGCGGGCTGTCCCTAAACCGCCTCTCCCTTTCCGCCATGAATGCTCCTCCTGTGGTGCCGCTCCCGACTCCGCAAACCCCGCCCGCCCCAAGGCCCGCCCGCCCCAAGGCCCGCCCTCGCCGAGGGAGAGCGGCTGGTGCCCACGCTCGTCGTGGCCGGCGGGCTCACCGTGCTCGGCGACTTGCTACTTTGGAATCACTCCCCGGGTCTCGCGCGGGCGATCCATGAGCAACCGCTCGCCGAGCCCGGCAGCACCGGCCGCGGCGGATCGAGTTTGGCGCGCATCGTTCGCATCGGCCTGCCGGCCGTCCTGCTGCTCGCGGTCTTCATCGGCGTCTTCGCCTCGGGCCAAACGCGTGGCCGGTGCTGCTCGAGCAAGCCGAGACGCTCCCCGGAGGCCTGGTCCGCGCCGATCTGCGAATCGGCCTGCGCGAGATGGCGCGAATTCAGCGCGGACGACTCTGGGAGGCGGATTGGCGCGAACGCCAGTTCCGAACCGACCGCAACGAGCGCGCCCTTTTCGACTGGGCCACGAGGCAGAGCGACCTCACCTCCATCGAGAGGGAATTCACGATCATCAAGGACTACTACCGGACGCGGGCCGCGCTGGGATACGGTCAATGAGAGCGGCGGGGCGCTGAGGCCCGCCCGCTTCGGCACGGGTGCCTGAATGTGTTCGTGCGAGCCAGCCGTGCCTTGCCCAGGACGCCAAGGGAAATTCTTTCAGAAGCCTTTGCGTCCTTGGCGCCCTTTGCACAATCAACGCTTGCCCGATTCACCCCTCCGCACCCATGTTTGCCCGACGAGCGCTTTCGCTCCAACATCTCCACCCCTCACCAGCCACCTCCATGAAAACCAACCTGACGCGTCGCAACTTCCTCCTTTCCACAGCCGCCGCCGGCCTCGGCGCAGCCACGCTCGGCCTTCCGCGCGCCCGCGCCCTTTCCGAGAATGGCAAACTCCGCGTGCTCTCGGTCGGCGTCATCGGCACCACCGGCGCAGGGGACCGCCGCAATGTCGCCAGGCATCCGGGCGCGGAGATTACCGGTCTGTGCGACGTGGATTCCAACGCCCTCGAGGCCGCCTCCAAGGAGCACCCGAACGCTTTCAAGTGCGCCGATTACCGCGAGGCGTTTGCCAAGCACGGGGACAAGTTCGACGCCGTGATCGTCTCGGTGCCAGACCACTCGCACGCGCCGATCATGCTGACGGCGATGGCGCACGACAAACACGTGTATGGCCAGAAGCCGCTCGTGCATCAGCTCGCGGAAATCGTGATGATGGAGAAGGCGATCAAGGCCAAGCCCAACCTCGTGACGCAGCTAGGCAACCAGCGCATGGCCTCGCCGGGGCGCCGCGCCGCGGTGGAAATCCTGCGCCAGGGCCAGCTCGGCAAGGCCATCGAAGCCTACAATTGGACCGGCGCGCCGGATCCGGGCATGTATTTCAACATCGACAAGGAACTCACGGAAAACCCGGTCATTCCGCCGAACCTCGACTGGAACCTGTGGCTCGGTCCGTGCGCCCCGATTCCTTTCTACAAGCAGCTCGCTCCGGTGAAATGGCGCTCGTGGTGGGACTTCGGCACGAACGGCCTCGGCGACTGGGGCTGCCACATTCTCGACGTAATCTTTTTCGCCTACGACGAGCTGCTATCGCCCGTGTCCGTGAAAACGGACTGCGAGGAACCGGCGGGCAAGTTCTTCCATGTCAATCCGTGCAGGTCGGTCGTCACCTTCGCGGTGAATTCCGACAAATTCGCCGGCAAGACTTTCAAGGTCCACTACAACGACTCGAACCTGGCGGCGACCCCGGAGCAGATGCGCATCCCGCAGGAGATCAAGCACAGCAACATGACCGTGGTAGTCTGCGAACAGGGCACGCTCGCGCTGAAGGCTGACGGCGGGCTGACGATCTGGCGCGACGGCAAAGCGGAAGACGGCCTGAAGATGCCGAATCTACCGCCATTCCCCGGACTGAACCACTGGCACGCATGGGTGGACAACTGCCACGGCAAAAAGACCGAGCTGCGCACGCCGTTCAAGGACGCGGTGCGCATCACCGAGACCACGCTGCTCACGGTCAAAGCCACGCGATTTCCCGGCACCGAGCTGCTATGGGACAAGTCAAAGCTCGCCTTCACCAATCACGCCGAAGCCACCAAAACGATCGTCAGCCGCGAATACCGCGACGGCTTCGCCCCGCCGAAGGTGGGGTAACGGCGGGGAAGGTGGTGGGTGCTTGGGGTTGGCCGTCATGGGGCAATTGTTGCATTGCCACGCCGGGCAAAAGGAATGCGCGCGGCGAGCCCGGTCTTTCCCGCAATTTTCCGACTACCCCCATCGCCGCATCACGAACCGCAAGGCACCCAGGCCACCGCCCCATCCGGTGATGACATCGACGACGTGATGTTGGTGCGTGAAGAGCGTGGAGAGTGCGATCGCCACGGCCCGTGTCCACGGCGTGCGCAACGAAGCGGAGCTCACCCGACGCGCGCACCGACTGGAGAAAGAAGAGAAGCGCCTGGCCAAGGAAAACCTCGTCCTGCCGCTGCTCGTGCGCACACTCCAGCGCCTCACCGTGCGCTCGGTGAAGTTCATCCGCTGGTTGCGGGTGCAACTCTTTCTCCGGCCTCACCACGAGCCTGCCATCGCCGCCCTGCGCCAGTTATATGCGGTTTTGTAAGGGGAATTTTGGACACCGTTGTCTTTCTCCTATCTCCTAACTCCCGTTCTGACCGTTTCAGGTGCGGCGGGCGCGGAAGCAATTTCCTTGCAGTTAATGCCCGGCGATTTCACTCAATGCGCCCCACGGAACGCGTCGCTCAGAACGAGTTCCCTCATCAGGGACTTCAATTTGAAGTTCTCGCCTTCGGTCTTCTTGATGATGGATTCGATTGTGGACGAGTCGGCTGGGGCGAGTTCGCGGGAGAGGCCGAATCTTAGCAGGTGCGCGGTGAATGCTTTGGCGAAGCGCTGGTTCTCCTTCACCAGCGATTCCTTGAAATCGACGATGCCGCCGAAAGGGTATTTTTTCAGGAATGTCCCGCTCGCATCGACCGTGCGGCCATTGTCGTATTTGTCGCGCCACCGGCCTGTGATGTCGAAATTCTCCATCGCAAAACCGAGTGGGTCCAGCCGTGAGTGGCACCCGGCGCAATCGGGGTTTTTTCGGTGTTGGGCGAATTGTTCGCGGATGGTCAGGTCTTTCGCGGTTTGGTCTTCTTTCAACGGCGGGACATTGTTCGGCGGCGGGTCCGGCGGGTCGTTGAGGATGACTTCGATAATCCACGCTCCGCGCGCGATGGGGTGAGTCCGATCCGGGCCCGAGGTCATGCTGGCCATGGCGGCTGTGGTGATGACTCCACCGTAGCGGGGATCCGTGGTTGCCACGCGCCTGAAGCTTCGGGAATCGAGTTTGTTTTTGATCTCCTGGTCGAAGTTTCGGGTCGCTTGTTCCTGCACCTTGCGGGGGTCGGTTGGTTTAGGGATGACTTTGAGGGCTGCTTCTGCTTCGGCGATTGATTTGCTCAAGGTTCCTTTGAGCGATTTCTGTTCGACCGTGAGGGCTTTTTCCAGCTCGTCGGCGGAGAGATAGCCGGCCCCGGCATTTGATGCGGTGACTTCGTCGGCGGTGAGTGCGCGATCGTAGAGGCGCGCCTTTGCCAGGCTGACGGAAAGGTGTTTGTCGCCACCCGGCGGAAGCTGGCGGACTCCGAAGAGCACGGTGGTGACATCCTTCGCAAAGGTCGTTGAACCCTTGCGGTACGGTTTTCCATACGGTTTGCCATTGCGGTAGAGGGTCGTGGTGCCGTCCTCGGCATAAACCATCACGAGGTGCAAATCCTGCATGGGCGATTCCTCGGCGACGGAATCGGGAAAGTCCTCCGTGCGGGCAAACCTGTTGCTGCCGGAGATCCAATGCCCGCGCTTCCTCATGCCGAGCACGATGGCATCAAAGATATTGTTCTGGCCCTGGATGCCCATCAATCCACCGCCGGATTGAGCGAGGTCATGGACTCTGCACCACACTTCCAGCGTCTTCGCCTTGAGCTCGACGGGCAGTCGCTCGCTTTGCAGCCACGCTGTGTTTTCGAGAATGAGCATCCCGTCCTGATGGCGGATTTTTCCGTGAGCCTGGAGGTGAAGCGAACCCACGGAATCCTTCAGGCCGTCAGCAAATTCCCAAGCCGCGAACGGTTTCAAGTCCACCGCCTTGGCGGCACCGTCGGCTGTCTGGCGGGCGGCGAGCAACCGGGATCTCACCGGCTCGAACAGCGCGTTGAGGTCGGTGCGCGCCTTCTGAATGGCCGCTTCCAAAGAACGGCCCTTCGCTTCGTTGGCTTGGTTTTCCTCGATGATTTTGGCGGCATCGACCACCGGTGGTTTCAGGTCGGAGGCATACCATGTGTGGAGGAAGTCGCTTTGATAGCTGAAGTCCGGCTTGATGAGATCAATGATCGGGCGGTTTTCCAAAAAGACCGCATCGAAGAGAAGCAGCGGTTCGAGCACCATATGCGTGCTGGCCGGGTTGCTCTTATCCACGTTGAAGAGCCGGGCTTTGGCAGGATCGGGAGTGGCCGACAGCACGTTCTCCAACTGCATCCACTGCGCGGGAAATGTGTCGAGAAATCGCTCGATTTTCGGGTCGGCAAGCAGGCGTGTGATCGTCTTGTCGAGGACTTCTGCGCGGGACAGTTCACCGCGTTCCGCGAGGCCGAGGAGTTCCGCATCCGGACTGCTGCCCCACAGGAAAAACGACAGCCGCGAGGCAAGTTCGTAAGGTTTGTCCGCCGCGTCCTCCGATGCGAATTGGTATAGGAACTTCGGTGACGACATGATTGCGGATGCCGCCTTCTTCATGCTGTCGGTGAATGAAAGGCCGCGGGTGGTCTGCTTGAATGCGTAGTCCGTGTAGCGATTGACGGTATCGGCATCCACCGCACGGCGGAACGCCTGTTTCAAAAATGGCGCGAGCCGCCGGTTCATCTCGCCGCGCAAATCGGTGTCCGGTTCCGGGGCTTTGAGGAACTGGTTCCAGAGGCCCACGTTGGCTTCCGTGAAGTCGGGGCTTTGGAGGATGGACACGCTGAGTTTCAAAAAGGAATCCAACAACAGCGGAGAAAGGGTTAGCTGGTTCGCTTGATTGTCGAAACCGTGAGCTGCGCGCAGGTCTTTGGGGAACGGCTCCACGCCCTGAAAGCCGTTCTCCGGACGCAGGGTGAGGCAGGAGACGTTGACATTCGCGGGCATCCCCTTGGCCCCGGCGTTGAGATAGTTTTCATTCCTGGTCATCAGCTTTTCCGGCAGGCTGAAGACATCGCGCCGGATCTGAAAAAGATCCCGCACCGCGTTGTTGTATTGATAGCGGTTCAGCCTTCGGAGGCCGAGCCGCGGCGTGCCACCTTTCGCAGCTGATTGCTTTTGCAGGGATTTCAGCTCAGCGAGAAACCGCGTGCGATCCTTGTCAGTCAGCGCCGGCTCGTCCTCGGGCGGCATTTCCAGGTCCTCAACGACCTTGATCACGTCGTTGAGCAACTGCGGCTTGGTCAGCAATTGCGCCGCGCCGGCGAGTTCCTTGAAATTGACCTTTCCCTTGGTTTTTTCACCGCCGTGGCACTTGACGCATTGCGCGTCGAGCAGCGGCTTGATGAACGCATCGAAGGCGTCTGCCGCCCGAGACTCAAAGGCAACGCCAGCGAGTGAGAGCAGCAGAATGAAATGGACGATGCGCTTTTTTCCAAACATGGCCATCAACTCAGCTCCACATGTCCGAGATGACGCCGGAGCTGTCGGCGTATTGGTTTATCTCCGCGCCCATCAGCTTCGCGAGAGACAGCCACATGTTGGAGTTGAGCGTGCCGCTCTTGCATTGGATTAAGCGCCCCTGCTTGATCTGCTTCTGACCCGTGCCGGCGACGATGAGTGGCAGATCGAAAAACTGGTGCGTCGCACCATCGCCGATCCCCGCCCCGTAGGTGACCAGCGAGTTGTCGAGGAGCGAGGTGCCGTCCGCTTCCTTGATCTCCTTCATCCGCCGCAACACATACGCATATTGCTCCATGTGGAAGACATCGATCTTCTGGACGCCCTTGTAACCGTCGCCCCCCTGATTGTGGGTCATCGTGTGATGGTTCACCGGTTTGTCGAAGACACCCTCGTAAAGCATCGGCGCCTCCCACCTTTCCGGCCCGATCATGAATGTGCACACGTTTGTGATGCCCATTTGAAGCGCCAGTAGCATCAAATCCGCCTGCAAACGGATGTATTCTCCGCGCGGCAGAATTTCGTCCTTCGGGATTCGCACGTCGGCGGTGGCGACCAGTTTTTGCAGCTTGGCAATGCGGCCCTCCACGTTGCGAATCATTTCCATGAACTCGCTGAGGGTTTCCTGGTCGGCGTGGCCGAGCTTTTTCGAAAGGGACTTGGCATCGGCCAGCATCAGGTCGGTGACATCGGCCAGATGCTGGCCGTAGCCGTCGGCCATAAAGAGCCGATCGTAGAGCTTCTTCGGGTCCTTGATGGAGGGCGCGATGCGGTCCGGCCCATACCAGGAAATGTTGTCGAAGTAGATGTCCTCCTTGCCGGATTTGAAGCCATTGCAACTGATCTCCAGCGTTCTGAAAACCGAGGCGTGGCCGATGTGGTCACCGATGATTTGATCGAGGCTGCGTCCGTTCGGATGCTTCATGCCCTTCGCCACAGCCTGCTGCGGAGAAACGCTCGTGAGATAGCAGGACGCCCCCTGGGCGTGCACGTCCTGCCCGTCCAGAGGAGTCCGGTCCAGGCCCGTCACCAGAGTGATGTCACCGCTGTGTGGCGACAACGGCTGCATCGTCTCCGTGAGCGTCACCGGATAAATGCCGGGTTTGTTCGGAATGCGCTTCTGGCTCTTGAATTTCTCCGAGTCGAAGCCGCCGACAAATCCCTTCATCGTTGCGATCGTCTCCTCGCCTGGGAAGAAGCAGCGCCGCACGAGACCGTTGGGAGCATACATCATCACCAGCCTGCGAGCCGGGGCCGGGTTGCTTTTCACCACGCTGCCAAAAGCCGAGGAGAGAGAGTGCAGAAAAGGCAGCGCAATCGTGGCGCCATTCAGTTTCAGGAAATTGCGTCTGGACGTGATCATTTTCATGCAGACCTCCGAGGTGGGCGAATCATAGGTGAAATAACGCGGGATTTTTGGCAAGAGAATGGATGGCAGAGGAATGTGCTGAAGGCCATTTTTGAGAAAACATCCCCTTGCCGTCCATTCCTTTGCCAGTCCCTCACTATTGAATCTTCGCCCTCGCGGATTCTTCGCCTGCGATGACGTGCTCCGTTGGTTGGGCGAACGTTTGAGCGCAGGCACCCCTATCAGCGAGGGCGAGCGTTGAACGCGGGGTTGAGGTTGTAGCTACGAGAAATCATCGAAACTGGGCGGCTGGTAGGGGTTGCTCTGGCGCGGCTTGTTCGCCTCTTCCGTTATGTAAAGTTCGAACTGACTTCTCTTGAGCACAGTCGCCTGCACAGATCAGTGAATACGATGCCGATAAAAATCATGGAGAGTCCGCCCACTATGGACTTCGAGAAAACACCGACACCACCGACAATAAAAGCGATGGCACCCACTGCCGTTCCAAGGATGTTCATGATCCACGGGAACTTCGAAGAACCATAGATCATCCACAGGCTCCATATCAACGCGCCGACGATCCCAGCAATGTGCCGAATCGGGGAGCCACCAATCAGACCAGCCAGGCCAAGTCCGTGGATCACAACGGACGTGTAAATGATACGGTATCCGACGTTCTTTAGAGGATCTGATGGGAACATATGGACGGAGATATTTTCTTGGCGAACGATTGAGTGCTCCTACGGGCGTGATTGAAAGGAAAATGAATCGAAATTGGGATGCTTATGGCCCGTTAGGAGGCACGGCTTGTTCGCCTTCTTCGATCTTGAACACGGAATACTCCTCAACAATGTCAGTAAACCTCTCTCGGTGCGCTGAACCCAGATCCAGACGTGCGAGGTTCCATCCTCCCTGTCCGATGGTGATCTCATACACTAGAGCTGTGGTCCCCTTGTGAGGTCCTGCTAAAACCAGAACGCGGTCGCCGGTCTTAAGTGGCGCTCCATTCAGCTTGCCGCAGATGGGTCTAATCCAAGGCCAGCAGGTGAACATTCCGAGGAAATATCCTAGCCCGGCCACTGCGGGCACTCCAATAAGCAGAGCCGCCACACCCTGCCAGTCAGTCGCGATACTGGCTAGCCTGACGCCATTCATCGGCACCGTGAGAAAGAATGATATTAGGGCAACTGCTCCGATAACCCACGAGACGACCACCGGACGAGCGCAGACTTGATGGTGGATGGCTGTCTTCATGTTATTCTGGCGAACGTTCAAGCGCTGGCACCGCTGGGGCGGAGGTGAGCGTCGAAACGGGATGACGGGTTAAAGTTATGGAAGGCTTGGCCGACAGAGCAGCCCCAGCGGTTGTCCAGGCGCGCCTTGTTCGCTTTCTTTATACCGATGGCCATCTGTAGGGCGGTCATGGGAAGAACAACTCCTTGATAAGGATGGCAACTACTCCGAGAAGTAGTCCTAAAACAATCTTTTTACCACCGGAAAGCTCGTGCTTCCACCAAGGCTTCTCGGCAAAGTTCGGCTGACTGTCCCAATCACTCTGGGTCCCCCAATCTGCCGGAGACGAAAAGGTCTCTCCCTCGTCACCAGTCACAACGCCACCAAAGTGAGGGGCGATAGACGCCATATACTCAATGATCCTCGGCCCTTTTGGATTCTTGGTGAACGCAGAGGCATCGCCGCTCGAATAATGCAAAGCAAGGGTGTCGTCCCCATCAAGAATGGCGGTGATGAAGTGTGGATCATCTTCAACAATCTTGAGTTCCGGTCGGCTCGCCACGAAGTCTCTCCACTCTTGCTTGGTGATGCCAGTGCTCGGTTCAGGTCTCTTGAGCGTGATGTGATATCCCATGGCAAGCGGCTTTGTTTGTTGGGCGTGCGGTTGGTATACGGCTACCAGAACTTCCACCAAGGTGATGGTGAATTTACGCGGTAAAAAATGTGACCATTTTTCAATTTCACAGGTTTGCTGTTTTTTTTGATCCACCGCACCACTTGGCTATACCAACCGGCAAACTGCTCGGCGTCGTAAGAGTAGGGTGCGGATTGGAATGAGTAAGGGCCGCCTGGAGTCAGGAATTTGCTCCAGAATAAGCGACCGGTATGGCTGTCATAGCAGCCTGCTGTGAAAGGATCGCGGCAATACTCAATGACCGGCGCACTGTCGATGTCCTGAATGTAAAATGACCCGTTACTGGCAACGGCTATCTCTGGAGTCCAAGGGTAGGCGGTGTTCCACAGGAAGAATCTTCTTTCACCGGAACGGCGTGGAGGCAACCGCTCCAAGCACAGAAACTCCGGCTTGGTCGCATGGGAGACAAAAATTTTGATTTCGGCCTTGCTGCGGAGAAACTGCAGGAACAATTCCTCGGCCGGCTCACTCATCCCGACTGCTATTTGGCGACCCCGTCCCATAGGTGTGCAAGAAATTAGCGGCGGCGCAATTTGCCAGCGTCAGGCACGTATTGAGCGATTCTGTTGATTCCCACTGTTCGGCAGGTGTCCAGAACTATTTCCTCGATCTGGCTCTGGATTTCGAGCTCCGAAAAGAATGAGAGTGCCACCGAATCATGGTAGGGCGCTGGTCCACCAGCCGCATTCCAGAACTCTGTTTGCTCGAGAAGCATGAGTGTGCCGTCACGTGTGAAGACAATGCGGTTAGGAAATTCGTCATTCTTTTCTAGCTTGGCATCGCTACAGTTCATGAGATCAGCCCACGGTCGTTCGTGTTCGAACTCGTCACGCCAGCGCCTGAGAAGTCCGCATCGCTTTCGCGTCCAATACTCGGCAGAAATAACATCCGCCCTCACTAGCGAGGCGAGCCTTGGCACTGCAAGGCGAGCGAGAGTCCACGGCGCCACTGATCCTCCATCGCGCTCAATCCAAGTGAGGACGGAAATCTGAAACTTGTGGCCTGTTAGAGGCAAAGGAGTCCATTTGTGCGGCTCTTTTACAATCTGGATCAAATCATTCATTCATTGTGCGAACAGGGAGTTTATCGACAGATTTGTGTGTTTGTCAGCAGCTTTATATCCGACAAAAATGTTGGAATATCCCGGGGTTGGAGGTCCATGGTGGTTGCTTTACGCGCGTAATGAGCGGGAGCCGACATTCTTGTTGGGATTTGCTCAAATGCGCGCACAAAAGTGATGTACGAATATTCCAAATGCCGGGCCAACGGTTGAACAGCGAATTATTCGACCATCATGATGAGTTGGTCAGTCCCCTCACTCAGCCGGGTTCTGACCGTTTCCGGTGCGGCGGGCGCGAAAGCAATTTCCTGGCAGTCGGCGTTCACGCCAGGACGGCTTTCACCACTTGGCCGTGGACGTCGGTAAGGCGAAAGTCCCGGCCGGCGTGGCGGTAGGTGAGGCGTTGGTGGTCGATGCCGAGCAGGTGAAGGATGGTGGCGTGCAGGTCGTGCACCGACACCGGGTTTTCCAAGGCCTTGAATCCGAACTCGTCGGTGGCGCCATAAATCGTCCCGCCCTTGATGCCGCCGCCGGCCATCCAGAGTGAAAAGCCCCATTGGTTGTGATCGCGCCCCGCGGTGGCGCCGCCGCCGGCGATGCCCAGTTCCACCGACGGCGTGCGGCCGAACTCGCCCGTGCAGAGCACCAGCGTTTGCTCGAGCAGACCGCGCTGCTCGAGATCCATGAGGAGCGCGGCCAGGCCGCGGTCGCACTGGTTGGCGACGGTGCGATGGGCGTTCTTGAGGTTGTTGTGGCTGTTCCAGGGCTGCTCCTTGCCGGGCCAGGTCTGGACGAAGCGCACGCCGCGCTCGACCAGCCGGCGGGCCATCAGCAACTGCCGGTTCTGCGGGCCGTCGCCATACATCTCCTGAATGTGCTTCGGTTCGCGGCTGATGTCGAAGGCGTCGGTGGCCTCGACCTGCATGCGGTAGGCCAGTTCGAAGGACTGGATGCGGGCCTCGATGGCCGCCTCGCCCTGGCGTTCGGCGAGGTGGCGGTCATTGAGCTGGCGCAACAACGAGAACTGCCGCGCCTGCGTGTCGTGGTCGAGATGAGCGTTGCGCAGGTGCGCGATGAACTGGCGCGGATCCTTCCGCGCCGTAGCCACCAGCGTGCCCTGGTAAACGCCGGGCAGGAAGGCGGAGCGCCAGTTGTTGGCGTCGCCCACCGGGAGCCCGCCGGGGCACAATGCGACGAAGCCCGGCAGATTCCGGTTCTCCGAACCCATGCCCCAGTTCAGCCACGAGCCGAGGCTCGGCCGCACCAGCCGCTGGTCGCCCGATTTCATCAGCATGAGCGACATCGCATGGCTGGGCAGCTCGGCTTGCATGGACCGGATCACGGCCAGCTTGTCGGCACACCGGGACAGGTGGGGAAACAGGTCGCTGATGGGAATGCCGCTCTGACCATGCTGCTTGAACTCGAAGGGCGACGGCAGCGCGACGCCGGTGCGGCGCTCGGTGAGGAGGTTTTCGTACGGCAGCTCCTGTCCGCCGCGCCGCGTGAGTTCCGGCTTGGGACCGAAGGTGTCCACCTGCGACATGCCGCCGTTGAGGAAGACATGGATCACGGACCGGGCCTTGCCGGGGAAATGGCTGCCGGCCGACGCCTCGCGGCTCATCAGGCCCGCCAGTGCCAGCGAGCCGATGCCCAGCCCGCTGCGCTGGAGAAACTGGCGGCGTGTGCAGGACAGGTGCTCGGTCATGGACGGCGATCGTTCAATCGATGAAATGAAACTCGTTCGCGGCGAGCAGCGCGTGGACGAAGCGCGGCCAAGCCTCGCCGGCGTCCTTCGCTTCCGCCAGCCAGCCCAGGGCGGCCTTGATCTCGCCGACGTGCGGCGTGCGCGCGTAATCCCGGCGATAGATCCGGCGCACGCGTTCCTCATCCGACGCAGCGTCCCGGATGTCGGGCCGCTGCACCAGCGCCCGGGCGCGGTTCTGGACGAATTCGGAGTTCAACGCGTGAAGCGTCTGCTGCGGGACCGTCGTGTCCGGGCGCTTCACCGTGCAGGTGGTCGGATTGGCGGCGTCGAAGGTGCCCGCCAGCGCAGAGATCACGTCGCGGTTCACGAAGGCGTACACGGTGCGCCGCGGCACGGCCCTGGCGTCGGTCTCCTCGCAAGGTCGCCCGCCCGGACGCGGCTGCACATCCAGTTCACCGCTCCCGGCCAGCAGCGCGTCGCGCATCGCCTCCAGCTCCAGTCGGCGCGTCGGCATCCGCCACAACAGCCGGTTGTCGGGATCCGCCGCACGCGCCGCCGCGTTCTCGAGCGCCGCCTGCTGATACACCGCCGAGAGCATGATCCGGCGGTGCAGCCGCTTCAGCGACCAGCCGGCGGCCAGGAATTCCCCGGCGAGAAAGTCCAGCAACCCGGGGAGTGTCGGCGGTTCGCCGCGCGTGCCAAAATCATCCGGCGTCGCCACCAGCCCGCAGCCGAAGTGATGCTGCCAGATCCAGTTCACGATCACGCGGCGGGTGAGCGCGGTGGCCGGATCGACGATCGCCTGGGCCAGTCCGAGGCGGCGTTGTCCGTCGTCGAACGGCCGGGCGCTGCCGCCGGACAGGGCCGACAGGAATCGCGGCTCGACCGGTTTGCCGCGCTGGACGGGATTGCCGCGGATGAACACGAACGCCTTATCCGTCCCGCCCGCCAATTCCTCCAGCACCATGGCGCGCGGCGGCGCCTAGGCGGTGAGGTTCAACGCGTCGATCGCGTCCAGCGTGCCGCGGACGCTATCGAGCACGCCGCGGTTGATCATCGTCTGCTCGAAACCAACCTCGAAGGTAAGTGCGGTCGGCGAGCCCGAATCGTGGAGATGATGGCGCAACTGGCGTTCGATCGAGCTGTTGACGATGCGGTGCCGGGGGTCCTGGTCGGGCACCAGCTCGCCGCCCGGTGCCGACGAGACCGCGCGCACGTCCGCGTTTCTCGACACGCTGCTCGACGCGCAGGATCGCCGGAGCAACGC
>CAIQUL010000086.1 GCA_903874975.1 uncultured Chthoniobacter sp.
GAAAGCAGCCGCTCGTAGTAAAGCCGCGACACCTGCCGCTCCAGCGCCCGCGAACTCCAGTTTTGCGCGACAGCTTCGTTCGCATACCACTCCCGCGCGTGCTCGTCCTCCACCCGCATCAGGGTGCGGTAATGCGTCCAGCTCAATTGCGGACGCAGTGCGTCCGCAATTGGGAACGCGAAGTAAAACTGCCTCATTTTTTCCAGACTCCGCACATCAAACCCGCGCCCGAATTCCTCCGTCAGCTTCTCCGCCAGCCTCGGCCGCAACTTTGCCCCTTCCTCCGCCCGCGCCGCCTCGAACGTTTCCGCCAAAGAAATGCCGTCCTCCTTCGTTTTATCCAAAGCCCAACCCTCTTTATGAAATCCATCCACCTCCTGCTTGCCGCCCTTCTCTGCGCCGGCGGTCAGCTCTGCGCCGCCGACGCCAAGCCGAACATCCTTTTCATCGTCGCGGACGACATGGGCTATGCCGACTGCGGCGTGCAGGGTTGCAAGGATGTGCCCACGCCCCATCTCGATGCGCTCGCGAGTGGCGGGATTCGTTTCACCGATGGCTACGTGACGGGCACGGTGTGCAGTCCGACCCGCGCGGCCTTGATGACTGGGCGCTATCACTATCGCGACGGGGTCTCCGACTGGATCCCGGCGGACAAACGCGGCATGAACAGCGATGTGCCGACCATGGCCGGCTACTTGAAGACCGCCGGCTACCGGACTGCGCTGATCGGCAAATGGCATCTGGGGGAACAACCCGAATGCCATCCGCTCCGGCGGGGGTTCGATGAGTTCTATGGCTTTCTCGGCGGGGGCCGGAGTTTCTTCCCCGATGCGCCGAAGCCTCCCGGCACGAAGGGGCATCCCTACTCGCAGATGGTGCGCGGCGAGGAGCCGGTCGTGGTGACGGAATATCTCACGCACGCTTTCGGTCGTGAGGCCGCGGAGTTCGTCGCGCGCCAGAAGGGCAAAGGGCAGCCGTTCTTCCTCTTCCTGTCCTTCAATGCGGTGCATACGCCGATGCACGCTCCCGCCGATTACCTCGCGCGCTTTAGCGGGATCGCCGACGAAAAGCGCCGCGCTTACGCCGCGATGTTGTCGGCGATGGATGACAACATTGGCCGCGTCCTGACAGCGGTGCGCGAGGCCGGTTTCGAGGAGAACACGCTCATCTGTTTCATCAGCGACAACGGCGGCCCGATCACACGCAACGCGCCCAATGCCTCCTCGAACACGCCCCTGCGCGGCGGCAAAGGCCAGACCTGGGAAGGCGGCATCCGGGTGCCGTTTTTCATGAAGTGGAGCGGGCGCTTGAAGGCGGGGACGACCTTCACCCGGCCGGTGATTCAGATGGACCTCACGGCGACGGCGCTGGCCCTCGGCGGCGTCCGTCCCGACGAAAAATGGCCGATCGACGGAGTGAATCTTCTCCCCTTCCTGAACGGCGACCAAGCCGATCCACACGCCATGCTATGCTGGGCATACGAAAAGCAATGGGCCATCCGCAAAGGCCAGTGGAAGCTCACGTTCGCGGGGCCCGACAAGGGGGAAAAGACGCCGGTGGTGGCGCTCTACGACCTGAGTCAGGACATCGGCGAGAGGCAGGACGTCGCCGCCGCACATCCCGATCGCGTACAGGAAATGCAGGCCGATTGGACTGCCTGGCGGAAGAGTGTCATCGGCGAAAAGCCGGGAGCGGACAGCAAGCCAAAGGCCGCCCACGACTCGCCGTGACCCGCCGAACCCGGCGCACCCCGACTACCTTCAGGGACGAGCGAGCGCCTGCCTCGCGGCGGAACGTCGATGCAGGGAAAGTGGCGGTAAATCTCCGTGCGATCGAGGCAGCGCACGAAGGTGACTACGCGTCCGACGAAGGTGAAGTCGCCGTCGAGTTCGAGCAGGCCGTTCTCGAGGCTTCGCCCGCTACTTCCCCTCCGCTCCTACTTCTCCGCCAGCGCGTGGATGGTGCCGTGGAGGGAGCGGTCGATGGGCGTGCCGTCGGGGGCGCGCAGTTTGGTGGCGAGTTCGTAGCACTGGGTTGGCGCTAGCTCGGGGATGGTGAGGGTCACGGTGCGGCCGTCGGTGGCGAGTTGCGCGGCGGTGATGGGGAGCGGGCGCTCGCCGACGTGGCCGGAGCCGTATCCGGCGCTGCGTTTGAGCGCCCAGACTTTGAGGACAAACGCATCGGGCTTCACGCTCGCGGGGTCGAGCGGTTCGCTGAAGGTGACGGTGAGCGCGCCTTTCGCGGCGTGGATGGCGAGCGGGAGTTGCGCAGGTTTTTCGCTGCGGCGGATGCGGTGGAAACCGCCGGGCGCGCCCGCGTTTCCCGCCCAGGCGAACATGCCGCTCGTGTAGAGCGCGCCGTCGGGGGCGAAGCGTCCGCGCATGATGCCGCTGGCAAAGGCGGGCATCGGCAGTTCGCAGACCGCGCCCTGCCACTGACCGCCGACTTCCTCGTGCGGCACGATGAACACGCGCCCGGTGCCGTAGCTAAGATTGAGCAACGAACCTCCGAGCGTGCCCCACGCGCTTTTTGGCACCCAGATCAGTTCGGCGGGGCTGCGGTCCTTCTTGTTGGTGATCCATACCAGCGGCTGCTGCATGGCGGTGTCGGCGGTGTCCGTCACGTCGGTGAAGCCAAAGATGTTGCCGTAAAAGCCGCCGGGCTTGACCCGATTGATGCGGTTCTTCGGCGTCCAGTGACCTTCCTGGTCGGTGACGAAAAAGGTGCCGTCAGGGTTGAGGCACACGCCGTTCGCGGCGCGGAAGCCGTTGGCGAGGATGTCGGTCTTTTTCCCGTCGGCGCTGATGCGGAGCAGCGTGCCGTGATGCGGGACGAGCGCGGGCAGCGCGTGGCGGGCAGACTTGGCGTAGTAGAAATTGCCCGCGGCATCGGTCTGCAAACCCATCGCGAATTCGTGGAAGTGCTCGGTGACCTGGTGGTCGTTGTTGAAGCTCTCGATGAAGTCCGCCTCGCCGTCGGCGTTCAGGTCGCGCAGGCGCACGAGCTGGTCGCGGCAGGTGATGAAAAGATCGTTGCCGCGAAACTTCACGCCGAGCGGCTGGAAGAGTCCGCTCGCGATGCGCCGCCATTTCAGCGGCGCGGGCGCGGGCGCCATGAGGCCTTCCACGCGCCACACGTCGCCGTTCCACATCGCCACGATGGCGGCCTTGCCGTCGGGCGTGAAATCGAAGCCGCCCGGACGCATCCAGCTCTGCCACGGATTTTCGACGGGCAGCGGGAAGGTGTCGGCGATGAATGCGCCGTCGGTTTTGCCCGGCTCGGAGGTCGTGGTGACTTCCTCCGTCCAGCGGCGCGGGCCGCCTTTCGTGAGCGGGGCCAGGTCGAGCGGAGCGGTGAAAGTTTTCCCCAACGCGGCGAGCGATGCGGGATCGGCTTTCGAGATGAAAAGGCGCGTCTGCGCGCCGCCGGGCAGCTCGGCGACCCAGAAGCCGCCGTCCTTGCGTAGCGTCCCTGCGCCTGCCAGCGCGACGTTGATCGTGTCCGACGCGACGCGCAGCAGCAGCGGCTTCGCGGTCTTCGCGACATTGAGCGTGCGGGTGAAAACCGGGGTCGCTCCGTAGTCGAGCCAGCCTGGAGATTCGAGCACCTGCGTGCCGCCGACCGTCAGCGCGACGACCGCTTTTCCACCCTGCAAATACAGCCCCTCGTAATGCGCCCACTCCCGCGGCAGCGGGCCATACGGCAGTTTCTCGCGGCTGAGCGGACGCGGGTCCTCCCACTTGCCCTCCGGCGATGCCCAGCCGGGACCGACCGGATTTACGAAATGCCGCTCGCCCGTGAGGCTCGTGTGCGAGCCGTGACTGCCGTCGAACGCGATGCCTTTCCAATCCACGAAACTCCCCGTCGTCGCCGTGGCCACGCGCATCGTGTCGTGGTCATAGACCATCCACGCGCGGCCTTTGCTCACGCCGCCGGGGCCGTCGTCGAGCCGGACGGCGATGGCCTTTTGCGCGATGTTCTTGGGCTCGACTTGGAACGTCCAAAACAGCACTGGCCCGAAGTCCATGCGCTTGAACGGCGGCAGCGAGCGGTCCTCCTTTTCCACCTCCGCGATGGTCATCCCGCGCGGCAGCGACGCGAGATAGGCGGGCGTGATTTCGGTGTACTGCGACTTGTTGTGCGGACGCAGGAACGTCTCGCGGATGTATTGGACGACCGCGTATTTCTGCGCGGTCGTGTATTGCGGCTGCGCCGTCATCTGGCCGAAGCCCTTCGTGAGCGTGGCGTACATGGCGTACGGGTCCGCGCCGTTTTTGAACGGCCCCTCTGTAAAGCGCAGCGCCGTCGGCAGCGAGCCGGGTGCTTCCTTCGTGCCGTGGCAGACCACGCACAGCGTGCCGTAAATCTGCGCGCCTTCCGCGAGCGATTTCGCGTTCCAGCCGGCCACGATGTCGCGGTGATCGCTGCGCTCGAGCGCCTGCACCCAGGCCGTTTTCACCGTCGCCCCCGCCGCCGGCTCGATCACCGGTCGCGCGCCGCCGCCCGCCGTGTGGGTAAAGTCCGGCGTGTTCGCGCCCGCGCCTTCGTCTTTGAAAAGCAGAGCAATCTCCTCCGTCGGCAACGCCCGCGCCCACACGCGCACGCCGGCGATTTTTCCCTCCGTGAAATCGCCGCCGAAGTCCGCCGTCGCACCGCCGATCTTGAGGACATCCGCGGCTCCGTCCGGTTTTGTGAGCTGCGGATTTTCGCCCGCCATTTTTCCATCGATCCAGAGCTGCGCCGCGCCCGCGCGCACCGTGAGCACGGCGGTGTGCGGCTTGCCGTTGTTCAGCTTCGCGCCGCCGCTGATCGCGCCGATTCCCTCGACCACATACTCCAGCCGCCCATTGCGAAGCAGCAGCGCCTTCGCGTCTGGCGCCCACTTGCCGGCCGGCGAGCATTTGGAAAACAGCGTTCCCCCACCCTGCGCCTCAAACTTCACCGCCGCCGTGAAGTCCGCGCCGAGGTTCACCTTCGCCGCGGGAAACGCCGTCGCCGCCGACGCCGCACCCGCCGGTTTCACGTCCACCACTTTGCCATCCGTCCACACCCGCACCACCGGCGCGCCCTTCGCCGGACGCTCCACCGCCACGTCATGCTCCGTGCCCTTCGGCAGCGGCACCGTGAAGTCCTGCCCCAGTCGCACCACGCCCGCCGCCGGCGCGGAAAACTCGACGTGCAGCCGGTAGTTCGTCGGCAACTCCGGCGCATCCAGCGGCAACGCATCGCGCGGCACCGCCGCGGAGGCGAAAGGAACAACGAGAAGGAGCGCGAGGCTGTGGAGGATGTTGGGGAAAGGGTTCATGGAAGGCGCGGACACTCCCACGTCCCGACCAGCCAACGCAAGCGGGCATCGGTGTGCGGGCAGCGATCCACCCGGCATGC
>CAIQUL010000087.1 GCA_903874975.1 uncultured Chthoniobacter sp.
AACGCCCGCACGGACCGCTGCACCACGCCGTGGGCGGCGTAAGCCTGGGAGGCCTGCTCGTCCTTGTGCGCCGGGATGCCAAAGAGCAGCACCGCGGGAACGCCATCGGCATGCGCGCCCGCGGCTTCCTCGACGAGCGCTTTTTCCGTGAGCTGAAAGACGCCGGGCATGCTGGCCACGGGCGCGGGGGAGGTGATTTTTTCCGAGACGAAAAGCGGGAGGATGAAGTCGTGGGGCGAAAGCGCCGTTTCGCGCAGCATGGCCCGCAGGACCGGGGAGGAGCGCAGGCGGCGCGGGCGTTTGAGCAGATCCATGGCGCGGGGCGGAATCCTACTTCGGCAGGCCGGGGGGACGGTCGGAGAGCTTGGCCGGTGGTGGGAGTTTCGTGGGGTTCTGCGCGATTTCCTCGCGCTGGCCGCCGACCAGTTGGAGCGAGCCGTCGGGCTGTTTGCGGAGGTAGGGGCGGGATTTGGGGACGGTGTAGTAGGTCTGGCCGAGAAATTCGCCACGAATGCTGATTCTCGACAAGGCAAACCGGCGCAGCCCGACGAGGTGGAGCACGTAGAGATTGTTCCGGCTGTCGAGTTGCATGTCCGGCACCACGCCGTCAATCACGCGGCCCAGCGGATTCGTGCAATAGACCGAGCCTTCGTCCGGATTCTCGACGCGGATGTAGAGCAGATTTTGCTCGCCCCGCTGGTGGGTGAGGAGGGTGAAAACGTGGGTCTGCCCCGCGTCCTTCTCGCCCTCGGGGACGCCGGCGCTCCGCCGCCAGATGACCCGCCCATCGGTGATCTCGACATGGGTCGGTTTCGAGCTGAAATACCGGTCCATGCCAGCGAAGTAGATGTTCGCCCGGATGGCGTAAGTGCCGTATTCCCCGAGCGGGTAGAGGTCGTTGAGGTTCACGGTGCGCTTGAGCGTTTCGCCCGCGCGCATGGGCAGGGGTTCCAGCCGGTAGTGCAGATCGCGCGGCGCGATGAAGCGATCGCCCGTGACGCTGATTTGAAAACCGAACCACTGGCTCTGGCGGGTGTCCTCGAGCGTGATGTCGCGCCCGGTGTTATTCGTCACGGCGACGGTCGCCAGGATGGCCTCGTGGCGGATGTGGAGGCGCTCCTTGATGCTCAGCGAAACGGCGATCTGTGCGCGGGCAGGCACGACGGCGGCGAGGAGGCCGGCGAGGAGGGTGAGAAGCAGGCGGGTTGGTTTCATTTTTTTGGGGGGGCGGTGTGGGTGACAGTACGAAATCCGATGTGCTCGGCAACATTACCCGGGTCGGAATCGCTGCTGCGGTCGAGGCGCACGTCGGAGGCCATGAAGCTGCCCCCCTTGATGAGCGGGCGCTTTCTCACCGGATCCCAAGTGCCGACCCACTCTGCGACATTGCCGGCCATGCCCACGACCCCGAACGGACTCTTGTCGCCGCGGATCTTATCCACCGGATTCCAGAAATTGTAGCCATCCACCTTGCCCTCGGCGGCGGGATCGGAGGGTTTGTGGTCGGCGTTGGAATTGGCCTTCTTCGGGCTCGCATCCTCGCCCCACGGATAGACGGAGCCCTTCGTGCCGCGCGCCGCTTTCTCCCACTCCTGCTCGGTGGGCAACGCGCGCCCCCGCCACTTCGCGTAAGCGGCGGCGTCCCACCAGTCGATCTCCATGACCGGGCAGTTCAGATCGATGGGGACGGAGTGCACGGGGTGGCCGGCCTTGGCGTTGCCAAAAAAGATGTCCCAGTTTTTCGGGATGTGCCCGGCCTTGGTGGGTGGCTGGCGCTCGTCATCGAACTCCGCGATGCGCGCCGGATTCTTTTTCAGGAAGTCCACGAACCTCGCGTATTGCCCGTAGGTGATCTCGTATTTATCGATCCAGAAAGTGGGCAGGATCACTGGCTCGCCCGGGCCAAAAATGAACTCGCCCTCGGGGATCTCGATCTGCGCGCCGATGTTGCGCTCATTGGTTCCGAATAACTTCTGGTAGGCGATCACGCAGAACGTCGCGAACACCGCGAGGAGGCTGATGAAGCTGATGACGTTGATATACAGCGAACGTTTCTGGTGTTTGCGGAGCTGCGCCACGGCGGCCACGGCGGCGCGGTCCTGGGCGCTGATTTTTGCCGCATCGAGCGGCACGATCTTGGGCTCCAGCGCCTTGATGGCCACGAGCAATTGTCCCCAGCCCACGAAGGACTGCGGGCCCCGCTGGATCATCCGCGCGATCAGCTCGCGCAGCCCAGGCCGGAGGTTCTGCAGCGGCGGGAGGACGGTGAGGACGATGTGTCCGAGGGCCTGCAGTTCGCCGACCACGGGCGATGGTTCGTCCGCGGTATGGGTGGCCAGATTCGCCAGCCGCGGACCGCCATCGGCACCGAGAAAGATGCTGCCCGCCTGCGGAGGCGCGTGCGGGATATTTTGGCTGGTGAGATAGCCGAGCCCTTCCGCGGCGATGCGCAGGATTTTCAAGCCCGTCGGCTCATCCAGCTTCCGCCCGCCGGCGGCGAGTTCGGCGAGAGTCTGGCCTTCGACGTATTCATACGCGTAAAAAATGTGACCGCCGGATTCCCCGGCTTCATACACGGCCTGCGTGGAAGGGTGCTGCACGTGCGCCTTGGCCCGCGCGTCGGAGATGAAGCGCGTGCGCGCGTCCGCATCGTGCGCGTGGCTGGCATCGAGGACTTTCAGCGCGACGGGCCGATTGATGGCGGTTTGCACCGCGGCATAGACGGTTCCCCAGCGGGCGTCCCCGAGTTTCCGGATGATCTGGTAGGAGCCGATCGTCTGGCCGATCAACCCGGAGTCCGCGGGTTCCGCGGCAGCGGCGGCGTCCGCCGGCTCGTCGGCGACTGGCTCGGCCGCGGGGAAAGCTACCGGCTCTGGCGCTGGCGCGGAGGGGGCAATCGCGCGGACCATCGGCTGGACCGGGCGTGGAGCCGCGGGCCCGCGCGGCACCGCTGATGGAGCGCCGGGGCGGGGGGCGGTTTGCGGCCGCGCCACCGGCCGCGCCACCGGCCGCGGCCCGGCGGCGGGACGCGCTACGGGACGCGCTACGGGACGCGCTACCAGCACCGGGCCGGCGGCAGGAGGCGCCAAGGGCACGGGAACGGGCAC
>CAIQUL010000088.1 GCA_903874975.1 uncultured Chthoniobacter sp.
CCCGACCGACTGGCTGGAAGTGGATTTCGGCGCACCCAAGGAATTCGCCCGCGTGGAAGTCTGCATCTTCGACGACCGCCGCGGAATATACGCACCCGCGAGTCTCGCCGTCCAATATTTCGCCAACGACGAATGGCGCGATGTCGCCAACCCGGTCAGCAATCCCACCGTGCCGTCCGGCGGCTCGGCGAACAGCATCAAGTTCGGCAAAGTCACCGCCGCCAAGGTGCGCGTCGTCTTCACCCACCAGGACAAAGCCCGCAGCGGCGTCACGGAACTGGAAGTGTGGAAGGAGTGACCGGATGGGAATGGGGAGCGCGGGCTTCCAGCCCGTTGGAGCCGGCATCCTGCCGGCGACCCGCGCACGTGTTGCTCTCCACGGGCTGGTGACTTCATTCCCGCGCCATCCGCAGCCTTTTTCCCATCCGTATCCAAGATTTCAGCCGCTCGCGCATTGTATGACTGACTCCAACGTCTGCTCTTTCCAGCAAACCTAACCCACCAACCCAACCCGCATCCATGATTCGATTCACCGCCCCCGTCCTTCTCGCCGCGACCATGTTCGCCGGTGCCACCTCCGCGTCGGCGAAGACGCCTGACGGCAAGCCCTTCATCCTGCTGCTCGCGGGCCGTCCCTCGCACGGGCCCGGCCAGCATGAGCACAACGCCGGCGTGCAGCTTTTCGCCAAATGTCTCGCGCAGGGCGCGCCGCAGGTCGTCACCAAATTCTATCTCAGCGCCGCGTGGCCGACGCCGGAGGAGCTGGCGCAGGCGGATACCATTCTTTTTTACGCCGACGGCGCGGGCGGGCACCCGATGCTCCAGGGCGATCACCTGGCGCAGACCGAGAAAGAGATGAAGCGCGGCGCGGGGTTCGTGTGCGTGCATTTCGCGGTGGAATACCCGAAGGAAAAAGGCGGGCCGCAGGCGCTGGAGTGGATGGGCGGATTCTTCGAGATGAACTGGTCGGTGAATCCCCACTGGACGGCCGACTACACGGAATTGCCGAAGCACCCGATCAGCAACGGCGTGAAACCGTTCAGCACGAAGGACGAGTGGTATTACCACATGCGTTTCAACGACGCCGCGGGCAAGCTCACGGCCATCCTCGCCGCCATTCCGCCGGAAACCAGCGTCGGCCGGGATGGCGGCCGCGCGGGCAATCCGACCGTGCGCGAGGCCGTCGCGGCGAAAAAGCCGCAGACCACCGCGTGGGCCTACGAGCGCCCCGAGGGCGGACGCGGCTTCGGTTTCACCGGCGGACATTTTCACCAAGGCTGGGGCAATGACGACCAGCGGAAGCTCCTGCTGAACGCGCTCCTCTGGACGGCGAAAGTCGAAGTGCCGGCCACCGGCGTGGAGTCAAAAATCACGCCCGAAGATCTCGCGGCGAATCTCGATCCGAAAGGCCGCAAGCCGAAACCGCCGGAGAATCCCGCAGCCGCCCCCGCACCCGGTGCCGCGCCTGCGCCTGCCGCACCCGCACCCGCACCGGCCGCCGCGCCTGCCCAGTAAAGATGACTGCGCGCCGGAAATTTCTCGTCCTCCTGGGCTGCCTGGGAGTGGTGCTGCCCTGGGCCTGCGTTGCCGCGGAGCCGGAGTTCGTGCCGATCTTCGATGGCAAGTCGCTCGCGGGCTGGAATTGCCGGCCCGCCGATCAGGCCGGCAACTGGACCGTCGAGGACGGCCAGATCGTCGCCCGCGGCCAGGGCCGCGAATCCTACCTGATGTTCAAGGACGAACTCGGCGACTTCGAACTCAAGTTCCGCTACCGCCTACTCAGCGCCACGGGAAACACCGGGCTCGAGGTGCGCGGACGCCCCGTGCCGGGCAAGGCCAGCCGCCTGCACGGTTATCACGCGGACCTCGGCCACGTCGGGATCGGCGACAAAGTTTTGGGTGCCTGGGATTTTCACGAAAACAATCGCGGCGACTACCTCGCGGCGCGCGGCGAGCGGGCGACCATCGCCGCCGATGGCCAGCGGACCGCGGAGCCGATCGAAGGTGCCTTCCGCCCGGAGGACGCGAAGAAAGACGACTGGAACGAGGTCCACGTTTTCGCGAAGGGCAACCGGCTGTGGTTCACGATCAACGGCAAGATCGCCTCCGAGGTGATCGACAACGAAGTCGCCAAGCGCCTCGACACCGGTTTCATCGGATTCCAACTGCACGGCGGCGACAAGATGGTGGTGGCATTCAAGGACATCCTCCTGAAGCGCTAAACCCGGCGTCCGCTCCTCATCTTCCTCTTCCTCCTTCAGCACGGGAGAAGAGGAAGATCGACGTGACAGCGCCCTGCTTTTTCGGACACGCATCTGCGCCATGAAACTCCTTCCCCTCCTCCTCCTCGCCACCCTCACCATCGCCGCGCGTGCCGCGGAGCAGCTCGAACTTCGCCCCGGTGATGTCGTCGCTTTCGTCGGCGGCACGGACATGGTGCGCGCGCAAAAAAGCGGACGCCTCGAAGCGGCGCTGACGCAGCGCCACCGCGACGCGCGCCCGAAATTTCGCGACCTCGCCTGGGACGGGGACACCGTTTATTTCCAAGGCACCGTCGGCGAACGCTGGCGTCGCGAGGCTTTCGGCGGCTGGCGGGAGCAGTTGCAGCGCGTGGGTGCCACGGTGGTGATCGCGCAGTTTGGAAAGATCGAATCGCTCGACGGTCCGGCGCGGCTCGACGCCTTTCGCGAGGCCTACGGCAAACTGCTGGACGAACTGGCCGCGGGCGGACGCCGCGTCTTCCTCCTCGCGCCGGGGCCGTTCGAGTGGCCGCAGGCGGATGCGTCGGCGCTGGCGGATTACACCCGCGCCGTGAAGACCCTCGCCGAGGCGCGCGGCCTCACCCTGCTCGAGGGAGATGCCGGCGTCGCCGCGGGCGGGGAGCCGCCGCCTGCGCTCGTCGCCGCCGTGCGGGAAAAGCATCGCCTTTGGTCCGACTACTGGCGGCCGGCGAACTGGAAGTGTCTCTTCGGCGACGACAGCAAACGGGTGTTCTCCAACGCGACCGCCGGCCTGCCGTCGTTCAAGCAGGAATGGGAAACTTTTCCCCCGCTGATCGCCGCCGCCGAGGCGCGCATTTTCAACGGCGAAGCTCCCGCCCCGCTCCCGCCGCCCGCGCGCAGCGGTGTGGCGGATGCGGACACCGCGAAGGAACTCGCCGCCTTCAAAGTGCTCGATGGCTTCGAGGTCAGCCTCTTCGCCGACGAACGCCAGGGCATCGCCAATCCGCTCTCGGTCCGCTGGGACGCCGACGGGCGGATGTTCGTCGCGTGCTCGGACACGTATCCGCAGATCGAGCCGGGGGTGAAACCGAACGACCGCATTTACAAGCTGACCGACCGCGACGGCGACGGACGCGCCGATGCCTCGGAGGTGTTCGCGGAAGGGCTGAACATCCCGACCGGAATGGAAGTCGGCCACGACGGCGTCTATGTCGGCCAGGGCACCGAGATTCTTTTTCTCGACTGGAAAGGCGGGCGCAAAATCCTGCTCAGCGGCTTCGGCAACGGCGACTCCCACCAGACCATCAACTCCTTCGTCTGGAGCCCCGGCGGCGAGCTGTGGTTCGGCCAGGGCGACGGCGTCGAGTCGCGCGTCGAGACGCCCTCCGGCGTATCCTCGCTTTTCCAGGCCGGCGTCTTCCGGCTGCGGCCCGGCCAGTTGCAGCTCGATGCTTTCCTCGACGACTTCATGGGCCCCGGCAATCCGTGGGGCGTCGCCTTCGATGACTTCGGCCAGAGTTTTGTCATCGACGGAGCGGGCGGGGTTTTCCACCTCACACCCGCCTCGGTCCCCGTCCGGCGCCGGCTCCGGTTGCCGCAGATCGGCAAACCCGGCGGCTATTGCGGCATCGAGTGTCTCGGCGCCGGCACGCTGCCCGCGGCGATGCAGGGCGAGTTCCTCGTCGGGGATTACAAAAAGAATCAGGTCAGCCGCTTTGCCGCGGTGGACGACGGCGCGGGGTTCAAGGTCGAGTGGCGCGAGCCGCTGCTCCGCTCCTCGCATCGCAACTTCCGGCCCGTGGATGTGAAGCTCGGCCCCGACGGCGCCATCTACGTGGTCGATTGGTATAACCCGATCACCTGCCACCAAGACGACTTTTACCGCCACCCCACCCGCGACAAAACCCACGGCCGCATCTGGCGCGTGGCGCGCAAAGGCGCGACGCAGCCCGCTCCGGCGCTGCGGACCGCGACGGACGCGGCGTTGTTCGAGGCTCTGCGCTCGCCCGAGCGCTGGACGCGGCAAAAGGCGAAGGAAACGCTCGCCGCGCGCGGCCTGAAAACGGTTCCGGCGGTGTTCAAGGATTGGGCGGGTCGCGATTTGCTCGAGGCCGTCGCGGCGCTGGAGTGGCTCGACGTGCCGGATCGCCCGCTCGTGCAGCGGCTCATGCAGTCCACGGATCACCGCGCCCGCGCTTACGCCGCCCGCGTCGTCGGGCGCTGGGGGACTCGTTTGGAAAATCCGTTCGCCCTACTCCAGGCCGCCGCCGCGGACCCGCATCCGCGGGTGCGCATGGAAGCCCTGCTGGCCTGCGCGGCGCTCCCCGATCCGCGCTCGGTGCTCATCGCCGCAGCCGTCGCCGAGCGCCCGCGCGACCGCTGGATCGACTACGCCTTTGCCCAGACCGTCCAGCACCTGAAGCCGCACTGGCTGCCCGCACTGCGCCGGGGCGAACTCGATTTTGGCGCACAGGCCCGCGGTTTCGCGGCGGTGCTGGGGGCCGCCGACGCCAAGGTGCTGGTCGTCGAAATCCGCAAGCTGCTCGCCCCAAACACCACCTCGGGCGAGGCGCGACTGGCCCTCACCAAAGCCCTGCTCGCGATCGGCGACGACACGGATGTGCGCGCCGCGCTCGAGACGACGCCGCCGAACGCCGCCGTGCTGCGCGCCCTCGCGCTGCGGGAGCGGCCCGGCTTCGATGTGGCCGCGCCGCTGCGCGCGGCGGCGGGCGCGCCCGACCCGGAAGCGCGCCTCGCCGCGCTCGACCTCGCCGGACGCTGGCGGGTGCAAGAACTGCACGACGTGGCGCTGGCCGCGGCCGCCCGCGCGGACGGAAACAAATCCGAGCGCCAGGCGGCCGTGCGCGTGCTCGGCATCGCCGGCGGTGCGCCCGCGACGGAGCTGCTGCAATCCATCGCGCGGAAATCGACGGACCCCGCGCAGGCGGCCGCCCTCGCCGCGCTGCTCGAAATCGAACCGCCGAGTGCCGCCCAGGCCGCCGCCGCCGAGTTGCGGAGCACGAAATCGCCGGAGCTGCTTCAGGAAGTGCTTCACAGTTTCGCCGCGCGGGCGGGCGGCGCGGCCTTGCTCGCCGCGGAACTGGCGAAGCCGCCGGCCATCGAGCGCCCCCAGGGCGAGCGGCTGCGGGCGGTGTGGATTCAGACCGGATTGGTGGATGCCGAGTTGACGCGCGCGCTCGACGGACTGGCCGGCGTAGCCGCGACGAATTTGGAATTCAGCGACGCCCTGCTCAAAAAGATCGTCGCCAGCGCCGCGACGGGAAATCCCGCGGAAGGCGAGGCCATTTTCCGCTCGGAAACCGCCAGCTGCGCGGCCTGCCATCGGATCGGAGACCGGGGCGGCCTCATCGGCCCCGATTTGACCGGCATCGGCAACACCGCCCCGCCGGAACGCATCGCCACCGAAGTCCTCTGGCCCACCCTCCAGGTGAAGGAAGGCTACGCCATGACCCTGGTCACGCTGGACGACAAACAAGTCCTGGCCGGCTACCCCCAGCCGGGCCGCGACAAAGCCGTGCTGCTCCTGCGCAATTCCGTCACCGGCGAGATCAGCGAGATCCCGCGCAAGAAAATCGTCTCCGAGCAAACCACCGGCAGCCTCATGCCCCCCATCGCCCAGTCCCTCCCGCCCCGCGACCTGGCGGACCTGCTCGCCTACCTTTTCCAGCTCGGCGTCGGCGCTGGGAAGTAGCACACTCCGGCCTGACCGGCCCCGGACTGTCACGGAAATGACAGTGTCATGGCCCCCGGAGGCAGCACGGGGCGTGTCCCTCCAACCGTCGTCCAACGGTGTCCAAAATTCCGTGGGAAAATGAGGGCTGGCTAGGTGTGTGCGGGGGCTGGGTGGACGGCTGCGAGGCTGGGTTGGGTGGGGGTCGCGCGACCATTCATGGGTCGCGCGCCAAGGAAATAACAGGGTTTCCGCGGAATAGCGCTTGACATACAGGGTTGAGTGGCGGCGAAAATTTTCATGCCTCATCGTCCATCCAAACCCACCCTTCCCGTCATCCCCAACGCGAACTTTGCCGAGCGCTTCTTTGCTCCAGCGCGCACGCATCTCCACCAAGCCCCGTCGGCGCGGGTCTGCCCGGAACTTTCCGATGACCAGTGGCTGCTCCTCGGGGTGCGCCGCGTTTTGGAAGATCGACTCACGGGGCGGGGCTTTCTCCAGCATCTGCTGGCGTATGGCCTGGAGGCTCCGACGACCACCCACTTCTTTGAGACGCTCAAGAGTCGGCGGCGACTGGCTTTGATCGCCGAGTGCGCCCACGGCCTGGCCCGCAGTCTGCCGGCGCTGGAGGCGGAGTTCTGGGCCGGGGTGCCGGAGTTGGATGGGTTTGAGACCTCTGCGGGCG
>CAIQUL010000089.1 GCA_903874975.1 uncultured Chthoniobacter sp.
CATCGCCGAAACCGCGGCGGAGCTGCTCCCGGAGATGGGCGCGCGGCACGAGGCGCTGGCGAAGTGCCTGCAAAAACTCCACCCGCGCGACCGCGAACTCCTGCTCACCCGCTACGAGCCGGGCAGCGGCGTGGAGGAGGCCGCGCAGCGCTCCGGTCGTTCGCTCGTGGCCGCCTACAAGGCGCTCGCCCGGCTGCGCAAACTGCTCCTCGACTGCGTGACCAACCAACTCTTGCCAGAGGGCGCGGCATGAGCCTCCCCGATCACGACCTGCTCGAACTCAACGCGCTCTGCCACGCGCTCGCCGACGGCGCGAGCACCGCGACCGAGCGCGCGCGGCTGGAGGAAATGCTCGCCGCCTCGGACGACGCGCGCCGTTTCTACGTCCGCGCGATGGCTCTCTC
The DNA here is from genome assembly GCA_903874975.1 of uncultured Chthoniobacter sp. Classification (GTDB taxonomy): domain Bacteria; phylum Verrucomicrobiota; class Verrucomicrobiia; order Chthoniobacterales; family Chthoniobacteraceae; genus Chthoniobacter. The sequence goes on from CAIQUL010000089.1 coordinate 405, forward strand.
GGCGAGCCTTTTCGACTACGCCGGCGAGATGCAGGCCGACGCTCCGGACCTGCCCGCACGGCGCATCGTGCGCGTCCCGGCGTGGGCGTGGGCGGTGGGTTCGCTTGCGGCGGCGGCGTGCGTGGCGCTGGCCTTCTGGCTCGGTGGTGCGGAGAAGCGGGACGCCGCCAGGGAGGTCGCGAGCGCGGAGTTGGAGAGCAGCGATGACTCCGTGGCGCGGCTCTCCGGCGCGCGCGAGTGCCGCTGGTCGGGCGCGGCCTTGCAGCCCGGCGCGGAGCTGCAACCCGGCCAGCGGATCGAACTGCAAAGCGGATTCGCGGAGATCACCTTCGACTCCGGCGCGCAGGTCACGCTCGAAGGTCCGGCCTCGCTCGAACTCGGTTCCGCCTGGGACGCCGTGCTGCATCGCGGCACGCTCAAGGCCAGCGTGCCGCCTGAGGCGATCGGCTTTCGCATTTCCAACCCGAGCGTCGAGGTCGTGGACCTCGGCACCGAGTTCAGCATGGTCGCCGACGAGAGCGGCGCGACGGAGGTCTTTGTGCTCAAAGGCGCGGTCGAAGCCCACGCGCGTGATGCCGCCGGCAACCATCTCGGCTCCGTGGTGCTGGCCGAAAAACAGGCGCGCCGTTTCACCGTGGCCGGCGGCTCCGACGTGCCGGATCGCGATGCCAAGCTCGCCAAACTCAACCGCAAACTCGCGCTCGACCGTTACACGCGCCCGGCGAATTTCGTGCATTGGTCCTTCGACGAGGAAGCCGGCCCGGCCCTCGCGCAGACCACCGGCCGGGCGGACGGCGATTTCACCGCGCAGCTCGAACCCGCGGGCGAGGCGCGCTCCGCCGGCACGCGCACCGCCGGGCGCTGGCAGCGCGCGCTGCTGCTCGACGGCCGCACCTTTGCCCGGGCGCCCTTCCCCGGCATCGGCAAACGCAGCGCCCGCACCGTGGCATTTTGGATCAACGTGCCCGCCGATGCCCCGCTGCCCGACGCCGGCGCGATGTTCGCGTGGTCCGGCGCGCAGGGACGCGCCACCGAGATCGGCTGGAATCGCCACCCGCTCGACGGCGCGCTCGGCACGCTGCGGACTGCGGCTGGACGCAATGCACTCGTCGGCAGCACGCCGCTCCGCGATGGCCGCTGGCACCACGTGGCGGTGGTGTTTTCGCCCAAACCGAAGGCCGACGGCCCGGTGAAAATCCGGCAGTACGTGGATGGTCGCCTCGACGGCCTGTCCGCGCGCCGCAACGGGAAGCGCGGCCGCGGCGCACCCGCCGCCAGGGAACCCGCCAGCGCCCCGCAGGACGTGCTCTGGATCGGCCGCAATCTCGCCGGTCACGAAACCGCCGCGCATTGCCGCGGCGCGCTCGATGAACTCTTCATCGCCGACCGCGCCCTCACCCCGCCGGAAATCCGCCACCTCATGACGCAAAACCGCCCCCTCGCCCCGGAGACGCTCGCGGCGGAGTAGGCCGGGGCGGAGCGTTCTACAGCTCAAAAAACGACGACAGTTTTTTCAAAAAACCGGCGGTGTATTCCTTCTGCTTCGTGCTGATGTGCTCCTGCCCGGCGGTCGAGGCGAGGATGCCCTCGGTTTCCATCCGGCGCTGCGCGAGGAGTTCGCCGAGTCTCTGCACCAGCGCTTCGTTGTGCTGCAAAAATTCCGCGATCACCGGCTTCGCGATCTCCCACATTTCACAATCCGTCCGCGCCACCACCGTGGCGCTGCGCGGCTCGCCGGTGAGCAGCGACATCTCCCCGCAGTAATCGCCGTCGCGCAAGGTCGCCACGCGCGTGCTTTGACCGCTCGCGTCGATGAGCACATCCGCCTCCCCGTGGAGCAGGATGAACATCGAGTCGCCCGCCGCGCCTTGCTGGATGACTTTCTCGCCGCGCCCGAAGCGGAGCAGGCGCGCGGCGGCGAGGAGCTCGTCCACCTGCGCGTCGTCGAGAAGCTGGAGAAACGGCTGCCGCCGCACCGTCTGCCGGGCCGCAGCGAGCGCATCCGAGCGACCGGGCTTTTTCCGGTCGATCTGGAGCGTGCGGATCGGAAAAGGGATGGTGAGCCCGTGACGCTGCGCGGCATACCAGACGTTGGTGCGGATGCCATCGACGATGTCATTGAAGCGCGACTCATCATCGAGCCAGAACTTGATCTCATAGATCACCGCGGAGTCGCCGAAGTCCTTCAAATAAACCTTGGGCAGCGGAGCCGCGAGCACGCCATCCACGGCGGCGGCTGCGCGGCCGACGATGTCCTTCACCAAGTTGGGCGGAGTGCCATATTCGAAACCGACGCTGAGCCGGATGGCATGCTGCCGCGTCGGGTAGGTGAGATTGGTGATGGTCGCGCCGACGATCGTTTTGTTCGGGATGTCGAGGTAGATGTGGTCGTTCGTGCGCAGGCGGGTGGAGCGCCAGTTGACCTCGATGACCTCGGCGTGCTGGCCCTCCACCTTCAGCCAGTCGCCCGGCTTGAAAGGCTTGCCGATCTCCAACGCGATGCCGGCGATGATGTTGCCGAGCAAGTCCTGCATCGCGAAGCCGACGATGCCGACGACCACGGTCGATCCGAAAACCACGCCCTCGATGCTGTGCCCGTAAACCCCGCCGATGATGATGAAAAGGGCGATGATGATGACGATCAGCGCGGAGATCTGGCTGAGAAATTTTGGGGCTTTTTCCTTTTGGTGCCGCTCGTACCACAGCTCCCAGTAGTAGCGCTTCACCAGCGCCAGGATGAAAACCGTGCCGAGCAGCACATTGGCCGCACGGGCGAGGCGCATCACGGATTCGCGATTGGGAAAGTCGGTGCCGAGAATCTCCAGCGGAAGCCAGAGCGCGAAGACGATGCAGAAAAGGTGGTAGAGCAGTCCGAGTTGGACGCCGGCGTGGCGCTTCAGCCAGCGCCCGAGCGCGATGGTGCCGACGTAGAGCACCGGGACGGCGATCACTTCGGCAATCAGGGCACGGAAGTCGGTCAGGGCGGCGAGCATGGGCGCGCAGTTTAGGGAGGCGCGGGACGGAGCGGCAATGGCAAAGCCCGACGGCACACGACCGCACGAGCGGCTCTCCCAAGCCCGTCATCCTGAGCGGCGTTCCCGGGGGCGGAGGCGAGGGGAGGGGAAATGACGAATGACGAACTGCGAATGACGAATTCCCCGAAGCGCGTCGCCCACTTCGTCATGCGCCCGCCCGCCCGCCGCCTTCGCCCCCGCCGGGAGTTAGAGGTCCTTCGACTGCGCTACGCTCCGCTCAGGATGACGGGCTTTTGGGCTCGCGCTGCCCCACGAGGGGGCCTTCGACAAAAATCTGCCGCGCGCGGCGGCGGGCGTGGAGGCCGCCGGGGAGGTTGACCTTCGCGCGGCGGCCGGTGAGCAAGCCGCGCACGCTTTCCACCTCGTCGAAGCCGACGCCGTTGACGCCCCGCGCTCGCAGCCAGGCGTGGATGACCCGGCGTTGCAGCGCGACGGCCAGGCCGAGCAACGCGGTGGTGTCCAGACGCTCGGGCAGATCGTGCAGCGCGGGCTGGCTGGCGAGGAAGTCGTCCTCGTCGCGCAGGATTTCCGCTGCGCGCCAGACGGAGCGGCGGATCTCGCGCCCAAACGCCTGCTCGATCGCGGGGATGATTTCGTGGCGCAGACGGTTGCGCGTGTGGCGCGGGTCGGCGTTCGAGGCGTCTTCGCGAAAGGCGAGCTGGTGTTGGGAAATGTGGGCGTCGATTTCCTCGCGCCACATCCCGAGCAGCGGGCGGGCGATTTGCAAAGTCACGCCACCGACGGTGCGTGTCGTGAGCGCCCGCATCCCCGCGAGTCCGGCGGCGGCGGAGCCGCGGAAGAGATTGAAGAGCAGCGTCTCCACCTGGTCGTCTGCGTGATGCGCGAGAAAAAGCCGCGGGCATTTCTCCGCCCGCGCCACCCGCGCGAAGAACGCGTAACGCGCCTCGCGAGCCGCGGTTTCGAGCGACTGCCGTTTCCGTTTCGCGCGCGCGGCCACGTTTTCGCGCGCGCTGACCGCCTTGAGCCCGAGTTGTTTCGCGAGCTGCGCCACGAACCGCGCATCCTCCGCGCTCTCCGCCCGCAGCGCGTGATCGAGATGGCAGACGACCAGTTTTTCGCATCCCGCGCCGCGCAGCAGATGCAGCAGCGCCACGGAATCGCGCCCGCCAGAGACGCCGATCAGGCAGCGCGCATCCGGCGGAAAGACGCAGTCCATTTCACCCGATCCGATCCGCGCCGAAGCGGTCGTGCAGAATCGGCGGCAGGAGCACCGTGCCGTCGGCCTGCTGGTAGGTTTCGAGCAGGGCGACGAAGAGCCTCGGCAGCGCTGTGCCGGAGCCGTTGATGGTGTGGCAGAAATGGTTTTTGCCGTCCTCCGCCTTGTAGCGCAGCGCCATGCGGCGGGCTTGGAAGTCGCCGAAATTCGAGCAGCTCGAAACTTCGAGATAGGCGTTCTGGCCCGGCGCCCAGACCTCGATGTCGTAGGTCTTCGCCGCGCCGAAACCGAGGTCGCCGGTGCAAAGTTCGATCACGCGGTAGTGCAGGCCGAGCAGTTGCAGCACCCGCTCCGCGTCGGCGGTCAGCGCGTCGAGTTCGGCGAAGGCCCGCTCCGGCGTGGTGATCTTCACCAGCTCCACTTTGTCGAACTGGTGCATGCGGATCAGCCCGCGCGTGCCCAGCCCCGCCGAGCCGGCCTCGCGGCGGAAGCACGGCGTGTAGGCGGCGTAGCGGATCGGGAGTTGGTCGGGGCGGAGGATTTCGTCGGCGTGCAGGTTCGTCACCGGCACCTCGGCGGTCGGCGTGAGGTAAAGTTCGTCGTCCGCGCAGCGGTAAAGCTGGTCCGCAAATTTCGGGAGTTGCGACGTGCCGACCAGCGCCTCCGGCCGGACCACAAACGGCGTGCTGACCTCCGTGTAGCCGTGCTCGCGCGTGTGCAGATCGAGCAGGAAATTCAGCAGCGTCCGCTCCAGCCGCGCGCCCGCGCCGGTGAAGACCGCGAAGGCGCTCCCACTGATTTTTGCCGCGCGCTCGAAGTCCAGCAGCCCGAGCTTTTCTCCCAACTCGATGTGCGACTTCGGCGCGAATGCGAGCGCCGGCTTTGCGCCCCACACGCGCACCTCGGGATTTCCACTCGCGTCCGCACCGATCGGGGCGTCGGCGTGCGGGAGATTCGGCAGGTGGAGCAAAAGGTCGCGCTGCTCCTGCTCGCTGGCCGCCGCCCGCGCGGTGAGCTGCGCGATTTCGTCGCCGATCCCGCGCACCTGTGCCTCGCTCTCCGCCGTGTCCTCGCCGCGCGCCTTTTTCCCGCCGATCTCCTTGCTGATCCGCTTCCGGTCGCCCTGCAAATGCTGCAGCCGCGTCTCGGCCGCGCGGCGCTCCGTGTCGATCGCCAGGACGGCGTCAATCTTCGTTTGGGCGTCGCCGCCGCGCGTAACGAGGCGGGCGCGGACGAGATCGGGATTTTCGCGAATAAGGCGGATGTCGAGCATGGGCGGGAGGCTAAGGAGCGGCTTTTTGAAACGCAATGCCCGAGCCGGACGGCGGCGAGGCGGGCATTGCCGTGGGCGGGCGTCTGTGGAAATCTGCGCGCCGCATGCCGGCTCTCACGATCACTTTTCTCGGCACCGGGACTTCGCAAGGAGTGCCGATGATCGGCTGCGACTGCCGGGTTTGTACTTCGCCCGATCCGCGCGACCAGCGCTCGCGGGCGTCCATCTATGTCGAGACACCGGAGGCCGCGTGGGTGATTGATACCGGGCCGGATTTTCGCATGCAGGCGCTGCGCGAGCGGGTGCGGCGGGTGGATGCGGTGGTCTATACGCACGCGCACACGGATCACATCATGGGCTTCGATGATCTGCGCACTTTCTGCCACGGCGGGCGCGATCTGCCGATCCACGCCTCGCCGGAGACGATGGGCGATCTGGAGCGGGTGTTTCAGTTTGCCTTCAATGGCCAGAACCGCTGGCCCGGCTACGTGCGCCCGGAGCCGCACGTGATCGACGGCCCATTCACGCTCGGGGCCACGGAGTTGACGCCGCTCCCGGTGGAGCACGGTCGCACGCCGGTGAACGGCTACCTTTTCTCCCGCGCGGGCGAGCCGCTGGCTGCGTATCTGAGCGACTGCAAGGTCGTGCCGGACTCCGGGATTGAACGAATCCGCGGGGTGCGGCATCTGATCGTGGATGCGCTCCGGCACCAACCCCACCCGACCCACATGAATGTCACCGAGGCGCTCGCGCTGGTGGAGAAAGTGCAGCCGGGCCAGACGTGGTTCACGCATCTGTGCCACGACCTGATGCACGCGGAAATCGAGCCGACGCTGCCGGCCGGAGTGCGGGTGGCCTACGACGGGCTGAAGATCGAAACGTGATGCACCTTTCGTTTTCCGCTCTCCGCCTTCCGCTTTCCGCCTTCGCCGGCGTGGTGCTGCTGCTCGGCGGCGGGGTGAAAGGGCACGCGGAAGAAGAGAATGCGGACGCGGCGGCGACGCTGGTGATTTACAACCAGAACGACAAGGACTCCGGGGATCTCGCGCGGTTTTATGCGGAGAAGCGGGGCATCGCGAAGGAGCAGGTGCTCGGTTTCAAATGCGCGAAGACGGAGGAGATCACGCGCGATGAATACGACCAGACGATCGCTGAGCCGCTGCGCAAGGCGATGGTGGCGAATATCTGGTGGAAGCCGGCGGCGGCGGGGCATCCGCTCGGGCCGATCGAGTCGAACAAGATCCGGTTCATCGCACTGATGCGCGGGATGCCGCTGCGGATCGCGGAGCGGCCGAAGTATCCGGGCGATGCGCCCAGCGGACCCGCGCCGATCGGCACGGTGAACGCGGCGGCGGTGGACTCGGAGCTGGCGGTGCTGGGGCTGAACAACCGGCAGATTTCCGGCGCGCTGGTGAATCCATACTTCCGCGGCTATGCCTCGGCGGCGGACCTCCGCCATCCCGAGATCATGCTCGTCTGCCGGCTCGACGGGCCGACGCCGGAGATCGTGCGGCGGATGATCACCGACTCGCTGGCCGCCGAGAAAGAAGGCCTCGCCGGGCTGGCCTACGTGGACGCGCGGAACATCGCGCAGGAGGGCTACACCGAGGGTGACAAGTGGCTCTACGACCTGGCCAAGGAAGCGCGCCGCCGGGGGACGCCCGTGGTGCTCGACAACGGCTCCGAACTTTTCCCCGAAAGCTACCCGATGACTCAGGCGGCGCTCTATTTCGGGTGGTACACGGAGCACGCGGCGGGGCCGTTCTTGCGGCCGAATTTCCGCTTCGCGCGCGGCGCGGTGGCCATCCACATCCACTCGTTCAGCGGCGTCACCGTCCGCGATCCGGTCCGCCACTGGGTCGCGCCGCTGCTCGCGGCGGGCGCGGCGGCCACCATCGGCAATGTCTATGAGCCGTATCTCGCGCTCACTCCGCAGCTCGATATTTTCCACGCGCGGCTGCGCGCCGGCTTCACCTTTGCCGAGAGCGCCTACATGTCCATGCGCGCGCTTTCGTGGATGACGACCTTCGTCGGCGACCCGCTCTATCGCCCGTATAAAGGCGCGCTGAATCTCGAAGAGCTGCCGGCCAAGGGCGAGTGGGCGGAGTATCGCAAAGGCGCGCAGCTCTGGCTCTCGACGAACCGCCCGACGGGCGACGCTTTTTTGCGCGACGCCGGCAAGCGGCTGAAAAGCGGCGTGATCATGGAAGGGCTGGGGTTGCTCCAAGTCTCGGTGGACGACCACGCCGCGGCGCTCGCCTCCTTCAAGCTGGCGCGCGAATCCTACGGAGCCACCGAGGATGCCATGCGGGTGGCCTTCCACGAGGTCTTCCTCCTGCGCGCGGCGGGGCGCCATGTCGAAGCCATGACCGTGGCGCACGGGACCGCGAACGCCGTGCCGAAGTCGCCCGCCGGCGACCTACTCAAACAGCTCGCCACCCCGCAGCCGCCCGCCGCGCCGCCGCCTCCGCCGGCCGCTCCGGTCGCTCCGGTCGGGCAAAAAAGATAGCGCACCCCGTTGCGAAGATGACTCCCGGGGACCGTTACGCGAGGCTGCTGGTGTCCGGCGCGCGGGAGACGCCGCTGCTGCGGGTGCCGCGCGAGCTGACGGAGATGGAGCTGCAGGCGCATTGGTTCGCGGGGGATTTCGGGCGCGAGTTTCGCACGGTGGATGGCCGCGCCGCGCGGGTGGTGCAGTTCGGCGTGTGGAACCGCGAGGCCGGCCCGGATTTCGCGGAAGCGGCGGTCTCCTTGGACGGCGGTGCGCCGGCGCGCGGGAGCATCGAGCTCGACCCCGAGGCGCGCGACTGGGAGCGCCACGGGCACGCGGAGAATCCCGACTACGAAAACGTGGTGCTGCACGTTTTCACCCGCGCCGGGACCAGTGAGTTTTTCACCCGCACCGTGCAGCATCGCCACGTCCCGCAAGTCCTCCTCGACGTGGCCAGCCTCACCTCCGAGCCGCCGAATCCCCAGCCCGCGGCCATCCCAGGACGCTGCTGCGCGCCGCTGCGCGCGCTGCCCGAGGAGCAGGCGCGCGAGGTCCTGCTCGGAGCCGCGCAGTTTCGTCTGCGGAAAAAAGCCGCCGCCCTCGCCACCCTCACCGAACTCCACGGCGCGGACGAAGCGCTCTACCAGGCGCTCGCCGCCACACTCGGCTACAAGAGCAACAAGCTGCCCTTCACCCTCCTCGCCCAGCGCCTGCCGCTCAAGCTGCTCCGCAAAGGCGACGCCGACGCCCTGCTCTTCGGCGTCAGCGGCTTTCTCCCCGCCACCGACCTCGCCGCCTTCGACGCGGACACGCGCTCCTACGTGCGCGGGCTGTGGGAGCGCTGGTGGCCGCGGCGCGCGGAGTTCGAGCGCCTGGCCATCGCGCCCGCGTTTTGGCGCATGGCCGGGCAGCGTCCCGCGAACCACCCCCAGCGCCGCCTCGCCGCGCTCGCCGGGATCATCCGCCACTGGCCGAAAATCCGCGCCCTCCGCGACCGCTGTGCGCCCGCCGAGGTTCACGAATTCTTTGCCCAGCTCCGCGACGAATACTGGGACCACCATTACACCGTCAGCTCCCGGCCTGCGGCGAAACGCATGGCCCTCGTCGGCGCATCCCGCGTCACCGAGATGCTTGCCAACGTCTTCTTTCCCCTCGCCATCGCCGCCGACCCCACGCGCTGGACTGGCTTCAAAACCCTCCGCGCCCCGCTCGCCAACCAGCGCGTCGAAGTCGCCGCCCTCCGCCTCTTTGCCGACAGCCCGCGGGCCGGTGAGTTTTTGAAATTCGCCGCCCTCCAGCAAGGCCTCCTCCAAGTGTACGAGGACTTCTGCCTCCGCGACGCCTCCGACTGCGAGCAATGCCCCTTCCCCCGCCAGCTCGCCGGTTGGTGAGGTGGAGTCGGTGAATGGTGCAGGGCGCGCCGCAGGCGACCATTCAGCGCTCACCGTTCACCAGTCCTCGCGTCCATCTCCGGGCTGGCCTCGCGGCGCGCTCCTCGCGCATCCTGCGCGGCTGATGAACCTCGCGCTCTACGGCGGCACTTTCGATCCCATCCACCACGGCCATCTCATCCTCGCCCGCGCGGCGCTGGAGCAGCTCGCTCTGGAGCGGGTGTTTTTCATTCCGGCGGGGCTTTCGCCGCACAAACTGGCGCGCACGCCGGCCCCCGCCGCGCTCCGCCACGCGATGCTCGTGGCCGCGCTGGCGGACGAGCCGCGTTTTGCGCTGGATGACGCGGAGCTGCACGCGCCCGGCCCGAATTTCGCGATCGATACGGTGGAGCGCTACGCGGCGGAGTTCCCCGGCGCGCGGCTCCACTACCTGATCGGCGCGGACAATCTCCGCGAACTCCACACCTGGCGGCGGATCGCCGAGCTGCGCCAGCGGGTGCAGTTCGTGGTCTTCGGGCGCAAGGCGGACGCAGTGGAGGAGGCGCACGGTTTTCCCGAAGTGCCGCGGCGCATCGACATCTCGGCCACGGAGATTCGCGCGCGGGTTGCACGCGGCGCTTCGATTCGCTATCTCCTGCCGGAGCCGGTCCGCACGATCATCACCGAACACCACCTTTACCAGGAACCATCCCATTAAATCCGACCAACTCGCCCGCCTCTGCGCGCAATACGCCTCCGACAAAAAAGCCGAGGACATCATCGCGATCGACCTCCGCGGCATCTCCACGTTCACGGATTTTTTCGTGATCTGCACGGGCACGTCCGAGCCGCATTTGAAAGCGATTGCGAGTGAGCTGCAGGCCAAGCTAAAGGGGGAGCACGGCGTGATGCCGACCGCCGTGGATGTCTATCCGATGAGCCAGTGGGTGATCGCGGATTACTCGGATGTCATCGTCCACATTTTCCACCCGGAGAAGCGCGGCCTCTACAGCCTCGAAGACCTCTGGAGCGACGCCCCGCGGCTGAAGCTGAAGTTGTAAGGCGCGCCGGGTTGGTGCTGCTCCCGCTGAGACGGTGGGCGTCGTGCGGGCGTTTGTGGAGGTTTGACGCCTCCCCGCTTCGGTGGGACTCTCGCGAGTTCCCGTTCCCCTGCGCTTTATGAAACGTCTGCCGCTTTACCTCCTCCTCCTCGCCAGCAGCGTCATCGCGGCCCGCGCCGCCGCCCCGGCGAACCCCGCGGCGGAGCGCATCCGCGAAGGCGAAGTGAAGCAAACCCAGCTCCGCAACGAAGCGCAGCAGCTCGTGGAGCAACTCGACGGAATGCTCGGCGAATACGAGCGCAACGGGCTCGCGGGCGAGGATGCGAAAACGGTGGCGGCGCTGCGCGAGGCGCTGGCGAAACTCAGCGGCGGGGACATGAAAGAGGTGGCCGAGGCATTGCAAAAAGCGCGCGTCACGCCGGACGCCGGGACGGCCAAAAAGGAGGTGAGCGCGGCCTACACCGCGCAGAAGGCACTCATCGCGCAGATGAAAAAGCTGCTCGCGGATCACCTGCGCAAGCAACAGGCGCTCGAACTTTCCCAGCAGCTCACCCAACTCGCCGACCGGCAGGCCACGAATTTGCAGAATGGCATCGCGCTCGGCCAGTGGACGGGCGGGCGCAAGCCGGAAAATTTCGAGGCGGCGATGCAGGCCAACATGCAGGGCCAGCAAAGCGAGCAGGCGGCCATCGCCGCGGAGATGAAAGCGATCGCGGAGAGCGTCGCGAAGTTTGCCCAGGATCCGGCAAACGCGGCGCTGGCCGGGCGTCTGCGCCAGGGCGTGGAAGCGCTGCAGAAGCTCCAGCCCCATGCCGAGGCGGCGACGGCGGCGCTCCAGCAGGCGCAGCTTTTCAAGGCCGTGGCGGAGGAAAAAATCGCGCGCGACGCGCTGCGCAAGCTGGCCCGGGATATTGCGCCGCCGCAGGATCATTCGGAGGCGCTGCGCGCGGCGGAGCGGGAGCTGGCGAAGCTGATCGAGGACCAGAAGGAGATCGCCAAACAGGCGGCGCAGGCGGTGGGCGAAAAGGATTTCGACAAGTGGCTGGACCAGCAACTCGAGGGCAAGCAGGTGGACCAGAAACTGGCGAAGCTCCCGCGCGAAGAACTCCGGCAGAACAAGACTTTGCAGAAGCGCTTCCAGGAGCAGCGCGCCGGACGCCCCAATGAACTCGCGCCGCTGGAGGACAAGCAGGGGGATCTCGCGGGCAAGAGCGATGACGCCGCGCAGAAGTTGGCGGGAGCCGCACCGGCGGCGGCCGGCGAGGTGAAAACTGCGCACGAGAAGATGCAGGAGGCGCGCGGCGCGATGACCGAAAAGAACGGCGAAGCCGCCGCCAAGGACACGCGCGAAGCGCTGGCCGCGCTGCAGGCGGCCTTGGCCAAGGTGCAGCAGGACATCGCCAAGGCGGACGCCGCGGCGGGCAAAGGCGGCGATCCGGTGAAAAACCTGGAGCAGCTCAAGAACGAGTTGCAAGAACTCGCGAAACAGGAAGCCGCCGCCGCGCAAAACCCCGACAAGTCGGGGCAGGCCGCGCTCGCGGAAAAGGCGGCGCAACTCGCCCAGCAGACCGCCAACGCCGCCCCACAAGCCGCGCCCACCGCGCAACGGGCGGCCGCCAACGCCCAAAAAGCCGCGCAGGCCGCGCAAGCCAACCAGCCCGCCGCCGCGGCCGCCGCCCAGCAGGCCGCCGCCCAGCAGCTCGCGGAAGCCGCGCAGCAGGTCGGCGCGGAACTCGCGGAAGCGGCTGCCCAGCAGGCCACCCTCGCGGCCGCCGACAAGGCCGCGGAGGAACTCGCCGCGATCATCATCGCCGAGCAGAAACTGGAGATGGAAACGGCGAAAAGCCTCGCCTTGGTGAACGCGAAGAAAGTCGCTGCGGCGACCGCTTTCACCGGACAGGCCGCCCGCCAGCAGGAGGTGCGGATGAAAACGGATTCGCTCAAGACCGGCCTCCCGCCTGAGCTGGCCGACGCCATCCCCGCACTCGGCGACGCGAGCAGCGAGATGGGCGTGGCGGGCACCCAACTCGAAAAAGCGGATGGCACCCTCGCGAAAGCCGCGCAGCTCAAAGCCCTGACCGCGCTCTACCGCGCGCAAAAGGCGCTCTCGCAGATCGCGGCCGCCGCCGCCGAGGAGCTGGCCGTGAACAATGCCGCGCAGGAGGCCAATGCCCAGCAGCAGGCCCAGGCACAGCTCACCCAGGCGCAGGCCGCCGCAGCCCAGGCGCAGCAGGATCTACAAAAAGCCGCCGCCGCCCAGGCCGCCGCCGCGCAAGCCTCACAGGCGGGCGACAAAGCGGGCGCGCAGCAGGCCGCGCAGCAGGCGGCGCAGGCTTCCCAGAAAGCCGCCGGCGAACTCGCGCAGGCCGCGCAGAACGCCGGGCAGGCCGCCGCCCAGGCAACTCCCGGCAACGAGGCTGCCCAGGAAGCCGCCCAGCAGGCGCAGCAAGCCGCCGCCGAAGCCGCCGCGCAAGCCGCCGCCGAAAACGCGCCCGCTGCCGCCGCCCAGGCCGCCGCCGCCCAGGCCGCGATGGCGCGGGCGCAGGCTGCGATGGCCGCGGCCCAGTCCGGACTCAGCGAAGCCAGCGCCCCGCCCATGCCCGGCGAGGGGAAGGGCGAGGGGAAGGGCGAGGGGAAAGGCAAAGGCAAAGGCAAAGGCATGGCCAAGGGGCCGGGCAAAGGCGGACCGGGCCAACCCGGCGAGCCGGGCGGGGAACCCGGCAGCGGCGCGGAAAAATACGCGCCGGGGGCCACGGGCGAAGGCGTGCAAGTGGGCGCGCGCAAGACGGCTCCGAAGAAGGCCTCCTTCGCCGCGCTCCCGCCCCGAGAGCGGGCCGTGATCGAGCAGTCCCAGTCCGAAAAATATCCCGAAGAGTACGGCGCGCAGGTCGAGCAATACCTCCTCAACCTCGCGAACGAAAGCAGCGCGAAGAAGTAACCACCGCCCGGAGCGGCTCCCTCCAGGGTGCCGCCTGACGGCCTGCGCCGGAGGCGCACAAACTTCCGGCGACTCGGCTGAGTCCGGCGCAATCGAGGGGGAAACTGGGCGCTGCGCGCAGGAGGGTTTGGCACCCCGGAGGGTGCCGCTCCGGTCCCGGCCGCACGCGCCTGAGGGCGCAGACCGCCGCCGGGTTGACGCCGCTTTTTTCCAGCCTCCTCAGCTCGCGTAAAACCGCCGGGAGACGGCGCGACTGATCGGCCACGCCAGGATGAGCAGCGCCGCGGCCAGCGAGCCCGGTCCGGAGCCCACCGCGGCGCAAAACGCCGTCTGCGCGAGCAGCAGCAGGCGAATCAACTGACCGATGACCGGCGGGACCGGCGCGGACGAATCGCTTGCCAGGGTCAGCGCTGCCGCCGCGGCGTTGAAAACAGCGACGCCGAGGATCGCCATGGTGCTCCAGAAGGTATCGCCATGGATTTGCTGGAGAAAAAGCGCCGAGCCGCCGAGGAGCGCGAGCGCGGGGAGCCACTTCGCCAGCGGGGGCGATTGCGCTTTTGTCTCAAAGCGCGCGAGGTGGGTGATCGCCGCGATGTAGAAAGTGACCAAGCCGCAGGCGATGAGCAGCGGATCGAGCTGTCCAGCGGCGAGCAAACGCCAGAGCAGTTCCGGGTAGGGAGCCGCGGCCGCGCCGAGCAGCACGCTCAACCCGCGGCACACGCCCATGTTCAGCGCTCCGATGACCGGGAGGTGTTTGGTGACGTGGTTGTAAAGCCCGACCGCAGCGACGATCGCCAGCGCGATCGTGAGCGCGGGCGCGCCCAGTTTTGCCGCCAGTAACAACCCAACGCACACCAGCACGGCGGCGACGGTCGCGACGGCACGCGGACTCGCCGCGCCACTCGGCAGCGGGCGCTGCGGACGCTCCCGGCGATCTTCGGCAAGGTCGGCGAGATCGTTGTCGAGCAGGCCCGCTGCGTAAAAGCACAAGCTGGCACCGACGGCGAGGAAGACTTGCGGCCCAAACGCGCCATAGGCCGCGAGCAAGTAGCCCACGAACGGGTCGCCCGGCACGGTGAAAAGATTTGGGGCGCGAACGAGTTGAAGCCAGGTACGAAAGGCGGGCGGCATGAAGTGGGTGTAGCGCGAGCAGTGAGACTAAATCGGTGGAAAAAAAGCATCCGGCTGCGGATGGGGGCGACGATGTATTCGGCCCCGCGCCACCCCGTCCAGCCTGCGTACCGCCACGTGCGCCTCGCCAATCTCCGTGTCCGGCACCCGCGATCATCGGGCACCGGCGGGAAAGGCAGCACGGGGGCTAAATTTCCCCAAAGATTCCCGTTGCGCTCCCCGGTAAATCCCATTATTCCTACCGCCCATTTTTTTTCTGCCTAAACAACCCGCACGCACTCTATGTCCACTGAACTGATGACGGAACTCCTCGAAGCCGGGGTCCACTTTGGCCACCAAACCAAACGCTGGAACCCGAAGATGAAGCCTTTCATTTTCGAGAAGCGCAACGCCATTTACATCATCAATCTCGGCAAGACCGTCGAGCAACTCGATGAGGCGACGAAATTCCTCAGCGAAGTCACCAGCCGCCGCGGCAAGGTGCTTTTTGTCGGCTGCAAAAAGCAGGCGCAGGAGGCGATCAAGGAAGCCGCACTGGCGTGCGGGCAGTTTTACGTGAACCAGCGCTGGCTCGGCGGCACGCTCACCAACCTGACGACCCTCCGCAAGAGCATCGCGCGGATGAAATACATCGAGGACCTGGAGAAAAAGCCGGAGTATTCCAAGATGGGCAAGCAGGAGATTTCCGCAGTCAAACGCGAGGGCGAGAAGCTCAAGCGCAACCTCGAAGGCATCCGCGACATGGAGAAGCATCCGGACGCCATCGTTGTCATCGACACCATGCGCGAGGGTATCGCCGTGGCCGAGGCCAACCGGCTGAACATCCCGGTCGTGGCCATCGTCGATACGAACGCCGATCCTGATCTCATCAAGTATCCGATCGCCGGCAACGACGACGCCATCCGCGCGATCCGCATCGTTCTCCAGAAACTGGTGGACGCCATCGTCTCGACGAATACCGGTCGCAGCAAAAAAGACCAGGAAGCCCTCGCCGCCGTCGGCGAATAACCGGCCCTCTCGGCCATCCCCTTTCGGAGAGACGAGGGCCCGCGCTCTCGTCTCTTCGCATTTTCCAACCTAACCCATCCCATAATCCTCATGAGCACTGCCATTGTCATCGACGCCCAGCTCGTCAAGACTCTCCGCGAAAAAACCAATGCCGGCCTGATGGAATGCAAGCGCGCCCTCGCTGAGACCAACGGCGATCTCGAGGCCGCCATCGACGTGTTGCGTAAAAAAGGCGCGGCCAGCGCCGCGAAGAAAGCCGACCGCGATGCCAATGAAGGCGTCATCGCCCAGGCCATCCTGCCCGGCGCGAAAGTCGGCGTGCTCGTCGAGGTGAACTGCGAGACGGATTTCGTGGCAAAAAACGACCTCTTCAAGAATTTCACCGACGACCTTGCCAGGAAGATCGCCAGCCAGCCCGGTGTGGATCTCGAGAGCGACCGCGTGGCCGCCGTGCAAAAGATCGGCGAAAACGTCCGCATCCGCCGCAGCGCACGCGTGGAAGTCTCCGGCCACGGCTCACTCGCCGCCTACATCCACACCGGTGGAAAAGTCGGCGTGCTCGTGGAGGTCGGGGCCGACAAGGACGAGACCGCGACGAAGGAGGAATTCAAGCAGCTCGTCCGCGACATCACTTTACAAATCGCCGCCGCGAATCCCGTCTGCGTCGATCGCACCGGAGTGTCCGCCGCCCTCGCCGAGCGTGAGCGCGCGATCTACCGCGATCAGGTGCCGCCCGGCAAGCCTGCGAACATCGTCGAGAAGATCATCGACGGAAAGATGGACAAATTTTACAGCGGCGCGTGCCTCGTGGATCAGGCGTTCATCAAGAACCCGGACCAGACCATCAGCCAGCTCGTCGCGGAAAAGAGCAAGCAGCTCGGCGACAACCTCGTGATCCGCCGCTTCCTGCGCTTCATGGTCGGGGAAGAGATCGTTGGGTGAGTTCGGTATTGAGCGGATCGAAAACACCGCCCACCTCCTAAACTGAGTTTCGCCGTGGGCGCCGGCGTTCGGAAATGGCGTCCCCGCAGAACGGTTCGTTTTTTCCACCAGGCGACGCGCTGGTCCATGAACCAGCCGCCTGTCCGCGCCAAAAGTTTCATTGCGCGCCCACCCCGCGACCCTAGATTCCCCGCCTTTATGCTCAATGAGGACACGATCCAATACGCGATCGAAAACACGCAGGTGATCGTCGCCCCGCAGCGGCGCATCGCCACATTTGGCGACACGAGCTTTCGCTTTTACCTCGTCACGGAGCTGATGGACAGCGTGGGCCAGGTGCGCGTGCGCGACGGGCGGTTGCACGCGGAGCGGCCGCAGATCATCACGCCGGGCCAGATCCACCGCATGCTGCTGGAGGGGTTCGGCGAGCGCGCCGAGGCGTTTGCCGACTGGCTGCGCGAGCACGCGCCGCAGCTCGCGGCGCTGAAATACGGCTTCCAGTTTCGCAAAACGGACGTGTCCGACAACGTGCTCCACGGCACGATCGACGAGGTGGTGAGCCGGTTGCGCGAGGAGGTCGAGCGCGCGGAGGACCCGCTGAGCACGATTATTCACGGCGTGGACGAGGGCTGGGAAATCTGCCTTTTGAAATTCGCCGCCGATATGATCCAGGAATCTTCGGGCGGAAACTTCGGCGATTTCAAAAAGCGCGGGCTGCTCTGAGCGGCGCGGGCGGCCCCGCCGACAAAAAGAAACCTTGCCCGCGCGGAGGAGCATGGGTTCAGTCACCGCACGCCACTTGATGCGTTTTCCGATCCCTATGAAGCCCGCCATTTTTCTCGGTCTCGTCGCCCTCCCCTTCACGATTTGCGCCCAGCCGCCGCAGACGATCGACGTCCGCAAACTCTCCGCGCAATCCAAACTCATCGACCAGGTCGTGGTGCCGGTGCCGAGCGAGATTTTTGCCGTTCTGGACAAACTCGGGAAACCGAACTGGACGGCGGTGCTGCACAAGACGCCCAGCGTGGCGCAGGCTCCGGCCGAGCAGCCCAGAATCGCGCTCATGCTCGGCTCCGTCATTGCCGAGGGATTCATCGCGGTGGAGGCCGAGGACGTGAACGAAGTGAAGCAGATCGGCAAAAGTGTGCTCAACCTGACCAAGGCACTGGGCGTGCAAAAGAAGGCGCAGATGCGCGCCAAGGCGATCACCGACGCGGCCGAGGCCAAGGACTGGGCGGGCGTGCGCAAACAGCTCGACAAGGCGCTCGACGACGTGAGCGACCAGATGGTCGAACTAAATAGCGAGGAACTTTCCCAGCTCGTCAGCCTCGGCGGCTGGCTGCGGGGCACGGAAGCGCTGACCGCGGTCGTGGAGAAGCAATACTCCAAGGACGGAGCGGAGCTTCTGCACCAGCCTCTGCTCCTCGACTACTTCGAGAAACGGCTGGCCAACATGAAGCCAAAGCTGAAGCTCAACCCGCTGATCATCAAAGTGCAGAAGGGTGTGCTGGAAATCCGCCCGCTCATGGGACTGCCTGAAGGCAGCGCCATCTCCGAGAAATCCGTCAAGGAAATCGGCGCCATCTCCGCCGCGCTGGTCAAGGCGATCAACTCCAAGTCTGAAAACTAAAGAACGAATCTTTGTGAAACGCCGCATCCCGCTTCTCCTCGCCCTGCTTTGCCTCGCCCTCGGTGCCAGCCCCGCGCGCGCGACCATCGACGACGCCCTCTCCTTTGCCCTCGAAGCCGCCGATCCCTACGTGAAGGAGGGCTTCACCGTGCGCGAAGACTACTGGGGCGGCGACCTCGCGGCGAAGCAAACCAAGGCCATCGTGCATCAGCTTTTCAAGGGCAACGAGTATTGGTTCTGGATGGGCACGGACGTGAAGAACGCGAAGATTTCCGTCCACATCTACGACAGCGAGGGGAAACTCGCGGAAGTCGAGGCGTGGCAGAAACCGCACTTCGCCGCCGCGCGCATCCAGCCGAAGAAGACGGGTTCGTATTACCTCATCGTCGAGATTGAAAAATCGCCATCGGAGCGGACCTCGTGGTCGCTGGCGTACGGGTTCCGCTGACGCCGGAGCCGACCGCATGGGCTTGCACTCGTTTTGCGACCTGTGAGCGAGTCCCAGACTTTGCAGTTCGAGAGCGCGCGGGTTTTGCAGTCGCTCTACGGGAACGACCTCGCCCGGCTCGGCGCGGAGTCGAAAGCGGTCATCACCGGCGACCACACGCAGATCGACCTGCCGGCGAACAAGCGCTCCGGGCTGGTCGAGGCCATGGGCGCGCTCCAGACCATCGAGGGCATCGACTTCTGCCACTTCAGCGAACGCGACGTGATCCGCCACGAACTCGTCCAGTCCATCGTCCGCGCCTACCGCCGGCACCGCGGCGCGGCCGAACCGGAGACGAAGCGGTAGCGGGGGGCCTTTCGCGTCCTCGCCAAGCACCGCATCCGCTGGCACAGTCCACGCATGAAACGCGAATTCAACGTCATCGAACGGGACTCCGAGGGCTTCTCCGTGGCCAGCGTTCCGAAAATTCACGGCTACCACCCCCAGGCGCGCTCACTCCATAAACTCCTTTGTCGCATCAAGGAGGCCATCGAGCTCGGCCTCGGAGTTGGAGACTCAGGGATCGCAGCGCCCGAGTTCATTGGCGTGCAGCGGGTCGCAGTGGAGGTATGAGCCGGCGGCGGCGGTTGCGCCGGTTCACGCCGGGGAGGTTCTCGGCTCCGGCTTGTTCAACCAAATCCTCAAAGATGGCGAGATTTCCCGCGATGACTTCGCCGAATACCTGGGACGCTGGCGCAGCATCCGCGATCGGCTGATTCCCTCCGATTGACATTTTCCACCCGAAGGCCCGAACTTCCCGCCTCCTAGCCCATGCTCGGTTTTTTTAAAAGACAACGCCTCGTCAAGAAGGGGCTCGCTTCCTCGAAGCTGCGGCGCCGCCGCACCGAGAGCGAGTTTCTGGACACGCTGGAGCATGGTTGGGCGGCCCGGCTCGCGGTCTTGGCAGCGTTCGTCGCCGGCCTCGGGCTGCTGGTCCATTCGGAGGCCAGCCCGCAGCCGGTGCCAAACGTCCTTTTCGCCGTCCTGATTTTCGTCACGGCGCTGGCGCAGCTTTGGATCATCCACCCGAAGACCTTCGCGCAAAACTCGCGGCTGGTGCTGCTCGGTTTGGTTTTCCTGCTGCACCTGGCGCTGGTCAAAGCGGTGCTCGTCACTGCTGGCCACCCGGCGCTCCCGCCGGAGCAGGCGCAGCTCTGGCGGCTGGTCCTGCCGCTGGCTTTTGCGCCGCTGGTGCTGTCGGTTTTGCTCGGGCGTTACCACGGACTTTACGGGGCAATTTTCGCCAGCCTCTGGAGCGCGATCCTTTTCCGGGAAACCGATCCCGTGGTGCTGGTGATGAGCCTGGTCTGCGGGTTCGTCGCCGTCTTTGTCACGCTGCGGGTGCGGCGCTGGACCCAACTCCTCCGCGCGGGCGTTTTCCTCGGGCTCACGACGTGGCTGCTGGCGGTCATGTTCGGGATGGTGGGACCGGTCTTCGGTGAGTTGCCGGGCGGCATCCACTGGCGGGAGATCGGGTGGCAAAGCGTGGTCGCCATCGGCAGCGGCGTGGTCACGGCGCTACTGGCCACGCTGGTGCTGCCGGTTTTCCAGAGCGTCTTTCGCATCACCACGGACATCTCGTGGCTGGAGCTGAGCGACCTGAATCACCCGCTGCTCAAGCGCCTCACCATCGAGGCGCCGGGCACCTACCACCACAGCCTCGTCGTCGCGAACCTCGCCGAGGCCGCCGCCGAGGCCATCGGCGCCAACGCCACGATGTGCCGGGTGTGCGCGTATTTCCACGACATCGGCAAGCTGGTGAAGCCCGACTACTTCACCGAAAACATGCGGCGCGACCGCAACCCGCACGACGAACTCGCGCCGACCATGAGCGCGCTGATCATCATCGCGCACGTGAAGGAGGGCGTGGATCTCGCGCTCAAGCACGGGCTGAATCTGGAGGTCATCGACGTCATCCAGCAGCACCACGGCACGTCGCAGGTTTACTATTTTTACAAACGCGCGCTGCAGCAGCAGGAGGATGCGCGCGCCGGCGGCAAGATCATGAACATGCGCGAGGAAGACCTGCCCGAGGTGCGCGAGGAGAGCTTTCGCTACCCCGGCCCGCGCCCGCAGACGCGCGAAGGCGCGATCATCAGCCTCGCGGATTCCATCGAGAGCGCCTCGCGCAGCCTGGAGCGCGTGACGCCGCACAAGATCGACCAACTCATCAGCGACATCATCCAGCAGCGGCTCGTGGACGGGCAGCTCAAGGAGTGCGACCTCACCATGCGCGAGCTGGAGGAGGTGGCCGAGAGCTTCAAGCACACGCTGCAAAGCATGATGCACACGCGCGTCTCCTACCCCGGCGGGCGGACGGAGAAAAGTGACCGCACCGAGCGGCGGGACACACCCGTGCCTGCGCCGCGTGCGAGTGAGCCACCGGCTTCCGCGGCGTGACGGTCCACGTCGAAAACCGCCAGCGTGCGGTGCCGGTGAATCTCCCGTGGCTGCGGTGCCTGGCGGAGGTGGCGGGGGCAATGTGCGCGCGGGAATCCGCCGACGGGCGCTTTGCCCTCGCGCAGCTCGCGGAGGTGGAAATCGCCATCGTGTCGGACCGCGTCATCGCGCGGGTGCATCGCGACTTCATGGGCATCGCCGGCCCCACGGACGTGATCACTTTCGCCCACGGCGAGATCGTCCTGAGCGCCCCGACCGCGCAGCGCTACGCGGGCCAGTATGGGCACTCCACCGACGAGGAGCTCGCGCTCTACATCATCCACGGGCTGCTCCACCTCAATGGTTTCGAGGATGCCGCCGCGCGCGCCGCGGCCCGCATGCGGCGGGTGCAAGAGCGCCTGCTCCGGGCTTGCCTCATGCGCGTTCCACTCGCATAAATTCCACCCATGTCCTCCCTCCCGCGCGCCCGTTTCACCCTCGCCCTCCTCGCCTCCGCAGCGCTCGGCCTGCCCGCGCGCGCCGCCGAAGACGCGCCCGCAGCCGATGCCGCACAGATGCTCCAGACGCTGCGCCAGCTCCGCGAGCAATCGACGGTCCAGGCAAAGACCGGCAAGCAGAAGATGATTCAGGACCTGGCGGCAGCGGCGGCGAGCGGCGAGGCCGCGGTGCAGATGTGGGAGAAAGCGGTCATGGCCACGCAGTTCGACGGTTTGAACAAAGAGCAGATGGCGTTCAAGGCATGGCGCGACAAGGAGGGCGAGGCACTGAAGGAGAGCGAGACGAAGAGCGCCGCGCGGCTTTATTTCATCTGGCTCGGGCTGACCCTCCAGCGCTCGGCGGGCGTGCCGGTGAAAGACCTGATCCCCGCGATCGTGCGCTACACGCAAGATCTGACGACCGTGCAGGCGTCGATCGGGAAACTGGAGGACGAAATCAAACGCGACAAAGAACTCGCGGACGGCAAGCACGGACCGCAGCAGAAATCGAACAAAGCCGCCGTGCATAAGACGGCCCAGAACATCCTCAGCACAACGCTGCCCGAGAGCATGGTCGTAGATTGGCTGCGGATCGGCGCGTGGGTCGCGGTGGAGAATTGGGAAGAGACCCCCGGCGATCTCGATGGCATCTTCGAGAACATCCTCCTGCCGGAACTCCGCACGCAGCGCGATCCGCGCGTGGTGGAATACTGGGACGGGCGGGTGAAACGCGAGGCGGCGACGACGCTGGAGTCGAAGCGCGAGTTTGAGCGCGACAAATTCAACACCCAGCGGCTCCCCGTCCTGCTCGCGCAACGGGCGCTGGAGTTTGGCGAGATCGGGCAGAGAAATCGCAGCGCGACCGAGCTGTTCAACGTCGTCCGCAAGTTTCCGAATCACGCCAACGCCGCCGTGTGGATGGCCAAGCTCGAGGAACTGCTCCGCCCGTCGGCGGCTCCGACCGCTCCCCCCGCTCCCCCCGCTCCGGCTCCCGGCGCGGCACCCTTCGCGCGCTAACCGCTGCCTGTCGCCGTGCCTGAGATTCTCATCGAGCCGGAGACGGAGGAGGAAGAGGCGCTCGACCTGCCGTGGAATGTGGTCGTCCACAACGATCCCGTGAACCTGATGAGCTACGTCACGCAGGTTTTTCAAAAAGTATTCGATTACTCCCGCGAACGCGCCGAGCGGCACATGCTGGAAGTCCACCGGAACGGGCGCTCCATCGTCTGGACCGGAGCCCGCGAGCGCGCCGAACTCTACGTGCAGCAGCTCCACGGCTGGCTGCTCCTCGCCACGCTCGAACGCCCCTCCTGACCATGCGCGTCCGCCATCTCGCCGCCGCCACCCTCGAAGTCTCCGGCATCGGTTTCATCGAAGGCTCCCTGCTGTGGAGGCTCGCCGCCGCCGCCGACCCCAGCGGCAGTGCCGCCGCCGAGCAGCGCCTCGCCAGCAGCCCCACCGACGGCTCGGAACCGGAGATCGACGAGGACTGGAAAGAGCACGTCCTCCCCGAGCTGCGCGTGCTCTTTGCCTCAGCCGTGGAAATCGTCCGCGTGGACCTCGTTCATTCGTGGACCGGCACCGACGCGAGCGTGCGGGTGCCGGTGTCGCACGTCGAGGCCTGGCTCCTCGCGCTCAACCAAGCGCGGCTCGCGCTCGCCGCACGGCATCACCTCACCCAAGCCCAGATGGAGCGCCGC
>CAIQUL010000090.1 GCA_903874975.1 uncultured Chthoniobacter sp.
CGACACCGACGGTGACGGCGCCAGCGACGTGGCCGAGTATCTCGCCGGCACCCATCCCCAAAACGCCGCCAGCCACCTTACGCTGAGCGTCATCCAAGGCACCGTGCCCGTGACCAACTACCGGCTCTCCTTTACCGCCCAGAGCAACCGCAGCTACAGCCTCCAATACAAGAACACCCTGAGCGCCCCCACCTGGTCGCCACTCCACCAGATCCCCGCCGCCAACGGCCTCCGCGCCCTCAAATACATCGACCCCGCCGCCGGCCAAGCCGAACGCTACTACCGCGTCATCACCCCGCTGGAGTGAGCCAGACCAGGATGGGCGAATCGTTCCCGAAACCGGTGCGGAGGGGTCGGCGAAGGGGACGCGAGGAAAACAGTTAGCGTCAGCGACTATTTCAGATTCAATTTCTCTCGCACCCCGAAGAACCAAACCCATCCCGAAAATGAATTTTCGATTATTGATTTTCTGCCTCGTAATCGTCCTGGTTCTCGCCGAACGGAGCAGCGGTGTGGTGATTAACGAGATCCACCTCAATGGCGTGGACAACACGGTCCGGAACGAGTTCGTCGAACTCTACAATCCGGCCGTCGTGGCGGTGAACCTTGCCGGCTGGCGCGTCACTGGCGGAGTGGATTTCACCTTTCCCGCAGGCACCAGCATCGCAGCCGGCGGCTATCTCGTGGTCGCAGCATCCCCGGCCACGATTCTCGCGACGTTTTCCAAGACCGCGCTCGGGCCATGGACGGGGGCCTTGAATTCGGAAGGTGAAACGGTCCGTCTTCGGAACTCGACCGATGCGGTGATTGACGAAGTGGACTATCAGGTGGGTTTTCCGTGGCCGGTCGCCGCGGGTGGAGAGGGCGCGTCGCTGGAGAAAATTCACCCATCGCTGAGTGGCTCGCTGGGCGCGAGTTGGCGGTCGGCGACGATTCCGGCAGATAACGCCACCACAGACATCGCGTCTCCTGGTGCCGTGAATTTGCGGTTCTCGACGAACGCCCCGCCGGCCATTCGCCAGGTGCAGCACTCGCCGCAGCAACCCTTGTCCACCAATCCCATCGTCATCACGGCCATGGTGACGGACCCGCAGGGCGTGGGTTCTGTCGTGCTCAGTTATCAAGTGGTGGCTCCGGGTAACTACATCCCCCGCTACCTCTCGAATGTGCCCAGCGGAAATGACATCGCGACGGAGACGCGGGTGCTCAATCCGGACTACGAACTGGCGGCGAACTGGACCTCGGTAACCATGGTGGACAGCGGCACTGCGGGAGACGTGGTCGCCGGTGACGGGATCTATACCGCCGTGGTGGCTGCCAAGCCCCACCGCACACTCCTGCGCTACCGCATCACGGTGACGGACACTCCGGGCAACAGCGTCCGCGTGCCCTACGCGGATGATCCCGCGGCGAATTTTGCCTGCTTCATTTACAACGGCGTGCCCGCTTATGCCGGCACGACCTCGGCCACCCTCCAGACCGTGCCGGTGTATCACCTCATCACCAAGGAA
>CAIQUL010000091.1 GCA_903874975.1 uncultured Chthoniobacter sp.
ATAGCCTGGCAGAGCAATGCCCACACTCGAAATCTTGGTGGCGAAGCTGCCCGGCGTGTAGGCACCATCGCCTGCCGCCAGCGGCAACCCAAAGAAGTTCTTGAGGTGCTCGATGGTGCTGCCGAAGGAAATCACGATGCCGGGCACGCGCGAGCCATCCGGCTTCTTGAGATTGTTGCAGTAACGCGCCACATCCGGGTCAGCCATCAGATCGGTGACGATGTTTTGCTGGAGGGTCTGCTTCCAGGCATCGTCGTCACTAGTGGTGGCCGCGTCGGTGCGGATGCGGAACAGCTCAGCGCGCAGGCTGAAGAGCGTGCCGTAGGGGTCCGGGTTGTTGATGCCGAGGCGGCCCTTCGCCACCGAGAAGTCGGCGTTGAGCTGGGCGAGGGTGCCGGCCAGACCGGAGTCGCCGAGGGTGCTCACGGTCGCCTGCGGCTGGTCGCCACTGAGGTCGCCGAGCGCGCGGGCGGCGACGATGTTGGCGATGGTCTTCTGCCCGGCGGTGGTCCCGAGTAGGCCGGTCTCATAGTCGTAGCTCTTGGCGGCAAGGTAGGTGTAACGGCCGGCGAGGTCATACAAGGTGCGGTATTGCTCCAGGGCCTCGTTGCGGAAGGTGCGGAAGGTCAGGTCCTTGGTCCGGTAGCCATTGATGCCCGCCGCCGCCCGCTGGCGGAAACTTTCACGGTCAGTGAGCACATTCTGGCCTTCGACCAGCACGTTGCGCAGGGCCTCGTTGCTGCGCTGATAGTCGGTGGCGAGTTGCGCCACTCCGAAGTGGGCCGCAAGCAGCTCGCGGTAGAGTAGCTCGAACTCATAGATTCTCTGCTTCTGCTGGTAGCTCAAGCGCAAGGATTCCAAAGTCCGTTCGAGATTACTGGCTTTTTCGGTCACATCCGGGCCCAGCGCGCCTGCTCCGGCACGCAGACCAGAAGACTCCAGCAGAAAGATTTGTTTGATGATGGCTCCGACGAGTTTCACCGCTCCTTTGGCCGGCGAACCCGCACTGACGGCAACCCCTACCACTTCAGGTATCATTTCCGCCGCGGCGTCCGCAATGCCATTAATTCCTTCACCCAAGGAATCAAGGAAGTCGGCCGTGGTCACCAGCGCGAATTGGGTTTGCTCTATTTTTTTGATCTCGCTGGTGGTGGTGGCGCGTGCGTCTTGGCTGGCGAGATGCATCGTCACCATCTCATTGAAGAGCTGGAACTCGCGTTTGAAGCGGGTGTTGAGCACCTGCAGCTTCTGGTTGCTTTCCAGCAAGCTCATCTGCGCCTGATAGGAATCGAGCAGAGACTGCTGGATGCGACCGACTTGGGCACGCTGGCCGATCGTGCTGCCACCCCACTCGCTGGACCACAGCAGGTTTTTGTTCGGCTGCACCGTCACCGTTTTCGTCGTCGAATGGCTCGGGGTGATCCCATCGAGGGTGATGTCGGCGATCGCGTTACCACTGAACTCCACGATGTTGGTCGGCACCTTGAGGCTGAGGGTGACCGCCTTCGAGGTGTCCACCAGATCGCTCGGACGATCGACGACGTAGAAGTTGTAAAGGTCCGGCCCGGCGTAGTCTTGGGCGTAGGTCTTGCCGACGCCGATATCGCCGCTGTAAGGCGCGCCGAAGAGGTCGATGAGCTGACTCACAAACG
>CAIQUL010000092.1 GCA_903874975.1 uncultured Chthoniobacter sp.
CCGCGAACAGCACTCGGGTCGAGTGCTCCACCCGGAATCCGCCGCCGCGCGCCCTCACGTCAGCCCTCCCATCTTCCGCCCGATCCAATAAAGCGTGAGCAACCCGAGCAGCGCGCCGCCCCACCACGGATCGCACCACAGTCGGAAGCGTTGCTCCTCCGGCTTGCGCTCGGGCAGCAGGGTCAGCCCGCTGACCATCTGCGCGAGGTCACCCGTCCCGCCGCTCTTGCCGGCGGTCAGCGCGGCGATCTCCCGGAGCACGTCGAGCTTCGCGGGCAGCCCGGTTTTTTCCAGCGACGGCACCGTCGCCGTGAGCTGCGTTTTCAACCGCCGCCCGGCGCTCTCGCACGTCACCTCGACCGCGTATTTGCCACCCTCGCGCGGGACAAACTGCCCCGCGTGCATCGCCCATTCGCCGTTCTCCGCGACCAGCTCGATCGTCTCGCTCGTGCCGCTCGGCGCGGTCAGCGTGACGACCACTTTGCCCTCGATAATCGGGATACCGAGCTTGTCGAGGATGGTCGCGTTGAGCCGCACTTTGTCGCCGCGCTTGGGCGTTTCCGGGGAGTAGAAAAAGCGCACGCCTTCGTCCTGCGAGAGGTGCCGCTGATGCGCCATCCACCGCACCACCTGTCCCCAGAACCGGTAGTGATACGTGTCCTCCACGCCGCGCCGCCAGCGCCACGCGGAATCGGTGCCCATGTAGAGCACCTTGCCATTGCCCGCGGCGCGCGTGACGAGCAGCGGGAGGCGCCCGCTCTGGTTGCGCGCGGCCTCGTGGACGGCGAGCACTTCCGAGCCCGGCTTCGCTTTCACGACCGGCGCGTACCAGTAAAATCCCGGCAGCCCGCGCCACACCGCCTGGTTCGCGGCGGGGTCCGTGGCGAGCATCGTCAGCCAGTGGTCGCGTCCGCGAAACGTCAGCTCCAGCCGGGCTTCCGCGCCGCTGGCGAAACCGCTGCCTTTCCCGAAATCCGTCTCCACCGGCACGAGGTCGGCGAGCGCGGAATCGGCGAGCGATTTCTGCCGCCCGAGCGCGCCGGGCAGCAGCACCAGTCCGCTCGCCTGCTGCTCGATCAGCCCCTTGATCATCGTCGCGTTTTCCGGCGTGAGCATCCCTCCGCCCACGCCCACGTCGCCGAGGAAAATCACGTCGTAACCCTGCAAATCCTCGCGCTTCGGCGGGAACTCCTTGAGGTAGCCCGCGCCCTCACCGGGGCCGAGTTCCGGGTGATAGAGCACCGTGTTCACGAGCACGCCGGGATCGCGCATGAGCGCGTTGCGCAGATAGCGAAACTCCCAGCGCGGCTGCGAATCCACGACCAGCACCTTGAGCGTTTCCTTGCGCACCGCGAGGTGGAAGGTGCGCTCGTTGTTCGCGGGAAAAACCTCCTCGCGCTCGACCGGCACGCGCACCGTGAAGTCGCCCTCGCCTTCCGCCGTCGGCGTGAAAACGACCGAATCCTGCACCTGCCCCATCGGCGGCAGCACGATGGCTTTCGAGCCCTTCACATCGCCCGGCCCTTGCACGGTGACGGTCGTTTTCACCTCGCGCGGCAGATGATTCTGCACGGTGAACATCACGCTGATCCGCTCGTTCACGAGCCCGTAAGTCGGCGCGAGCACGGACTGAACTTCCACGTCCGGCAGATACGTCTCGCTGCCCACGCCAATGGTGAAAATGGGCACGTCACGCTGCGCGTAGCGCGTCGCCGGAGTGACGGGGCTCTTGTTCGGTTCCTTGCCGAGATTGTGATCGCCGTCGCTCAGCAGCAGCACCGCGCGGAGATCGGGATACTGCGTGAGCACGCGGGCCAGCGGCTCCGCGATGTCCGTGCCGATTTCGGTTTCCACGTCGGCCTTCGCGTCGGCGGCGGGCGGCTGGGCGAAGGGTTCGAGGCTGACCTGATATTGCTTTTCCAGCGGGCCGGAAAATTTCGCGGCGAGCTGCTGTTTCACCCACTCGGCGCGCGAGAGCGTCTGCTTGTCGCCGGTCAGCACGTCCTTGGTCTCCATGCTCCCCGAGGCGTCGTAGAGCACGACCACGCGCGGCTGTTCGCTGCGCTTTTTCACCACCACCCGCTCCGGCCGCAGCAGCGTCACCGCGAGCGCCACCGCGACGATCAAGCGCAGCACATGCAGGACGGTCATTCGTCCGCCGCGGCCCTCGCGCTTCAGGCTGCGGAAGAAAAACCACACCGACGCGACAACAAACGCCACCGCGACAGCGACGACCCACGGGGTGGTGTTGATTTGCCAGTTACCGATCATGGCGTGGGGAAGTCGGAAGCGGCGCGGCGGCAGATTCCGGGGAGCACAGCGTGGAATTCAGATCGCGCCCCGCCGCGGAACTCCGGGTGGAGCACTCGACCCGAGTGCTGTTCGCGGCGACCCGCCGCGAAC
>CAIQUL010000093.1 GCA_903874975.1 uncultured Chthoniobacter sp.
CCGGTCGCCGCGGATTTGGTATTCCACCGCGGCTTTCGAGAACCCGTTCTTTCGGTAAAACGCGCCGACATAAAACGCCGTGTCATCCGCGCGGACGGGCGTGATTCTATTCTCCTGCAACTCGCGAATCTGCTCGGCGATGGGCGCGCGGAGTTGGTCCGCGGTGAAGGTCTGGTTGCCCGCGAAATCGAGTTTGTTCTTCGCCGCGTCTTTCAGCGTCCCGACCAGCAGATCCGCTCCGGCGAGCGCGCGGGAGACATTTTCATCGGCGGCGCGGAGCGGTGCCCAGCCAGCGAGCAAAGCGCACGCGGCCAGCACGCGGGAGCGTTTCCAATTTGGCCTCGCACCAAGACACCAAGGCACCAAGGAGAAGCGGAACCCGTGGATCCCTTCGTGCCTTGGTGCCTTCGTGCGAGGCTCTCTTGGTGAGTGGTTGACGGGGCGGCGCATCAGCGGAAACGGATCAGATATTTCAAGCTGCCGGTGAAGCGTCCGTCCACGCCGATGTCGCCGAGGAAGTAGAGGCTGTCGGTCATGCGAAAGCGCGTGTTGACCTGCTGGCTTCCGGAGTGGTTGTCGAGCGCGCCGAGTTCGACCTGAAAGCGGTCCATGAACTGCCCGGCGTTTTCCTTCCGCTCCGTCGTTGCCGGCTCCGCCTTGCGCGGGACGACTTTGCGATAGAGCTGCTGCACGGCGAGCATCGCGGCGCGACTGGCGAGCACGTCGGCGCTGCCGCCGAGTTCGCTCACGGTGGTGCCGGTGGCGAGCAGGGAGACGATGTCCGAGTAGGGCAGGGGAGGCTCGCTGTTGAGCTGGATCTGCGGGTCGGTGGCGCGTCCGTAGATGTAGGCGTGGACCAGGTGGTCGCGCACCTGGGAGTCGGCCTGGAGATCG
This sequence comes from uncultured Chthoniobacter sp., assembly GCA_903874975.1. Taxonomy (GTDB): domain Bacteria; phylum Verrucomicrobiota; class Verrucomicrobiia; order Chthoniobacterales; family Chthoniobacteraceae; genus Chthoniobacter. Next base: position 895 of record CAIQUL010000093.1, read on the forward strand.
ATCGACGCCTGAAACGGATCGTCTTTTTTGAAGTAAACGAACCCGCGCGAAATGCTCAGCGTGCTGAAGGGCAGCGTGGCCTTGAATTTCTCGATGCGGATGCTGCCTTCGAGATACGGCGCGAGGCCCGTGCCCGCGAATTTCAGGTCCACAGCCGCCGCGCCATTCGCGAGATTTCCACGCACGAGAAACGGGTCGTCCGGGCGCGTCTTGATCGCGAGGTCAAACCTCCAGTCGCGCAGCGGCGGCCGCGGAAAGGAAACCGTGGCGTGGCGGTTCTGCACGGCGCGCGGCGCGGGCTTTGCCTTCTTCCCCGGCAGCGCGATGGGCAGGATGTCGATCTCTTTGAAGAAGCGGCTCTGGGTGAGGAAAAGCGTCCCACTGAGCGTGCCGGCCTGGAGCGGCCCGGCGACCTTGATGTCGGCATCGCCGCGGACGGTGATCGAGTCGTCGCGGCGCAGCAGCACTTCCTTCGATTGCAGCTGCAGATCGAAAACCGGCTCGGTGAGCTTCGGGAGTTTCACCGTCCCGCCGAGCTTGAAGGTGCCGCCGCCGAGTTCGCCGTCGAAGGTGCCGAAACTCAGCGTGTCATTGGCGAATCCGAGCTTCGCGCGGAAGGCACCGAGCGCCGGAATGTTCTCGTCGTCCATGCGTGCGCCTTTCAGCTCGATGGCCGCGGAGCCGCTGAAGACCGGCTTCGCCATGGTGCCGCCCACGCGGATGTCGAGGCCGGCGGTGCCGTCGATGCGGCGGACTGTGGGCACGAGTTTGGGCACCACCGCGAGCGAGGAGGGCGGGAGCTGCACGGTCGCTTCGAGCGGCAGCGTCGGGTCGAGCTTGCGGGTTTTGACCAGGGCATCGAGGTCAAAGGGCGCGCGCGCTTTGAGCGTCAGCGGCTGAATCTGCGGCTGGCGCAGCACGGCGACGAGCGTGAGTTCTTTCGCGGGTTTGTTGGAATAGTGCAGGTCGAGATCGAGATCGGCAGCGTCGAGTGGCGCGCCGGCTTTCGCCTTCAAACTGCGCGCGGCGACTTTCAGGTGGCCGGCTGGTTCGAGGAGCGTGCCGCCGGCCACGAGGTTGGCGGTGAAATTGCCCGCGACCGGCGACGCGTGGCCAAAGCTCGCGAGGAGCTTTTCGAGATCGAGCTTGGTGGCGTTGAGATTCGCCGCGATGCGCCCGTCCAGCGGGATGACCTGCTGCGGGCGGCCCAGGTCGATGGGGACGAAAACGAAGCCCGTGAGGACGGTGAGCTGCGCCTGGCTGAGCTTGATGTCGCGGAGGCGCAGCTTGTTTTCCTTCATCTCCAGCACGCCGGTAAAATCGGTCGGGCCGGAGGCGATGTGCAGCTCGGTGGACTGCGCGAAGCCGGGGCCGTAGAGACCGGCGAGCTTGAATTCGCGCAGGTCGGTTTTGTCGATGCGCGCCTTTTCCACCGCCACGGCGAGCGTGCCCGACTGCTCCAGCGGCGCACCCATTTTCGCCGACTCGCCTTTGCCGCCCCACTCGATGCGGAGCGCGCCGGAGACGGTCTGCTGCACGTCGAAGACCGCGAGCAGCGGCTGGAGCGCGGCGAGGTTGCGGATGTCCACGAGCGCGGTGCCCTCGTAGGGGAAAGGTGCTTGCTGACCGACCCGCCCGAGCACGGAAATCTGGTCGGTGCCGGCGAGTTTGAGCGTGCCGCGCTCGACGGTTACCGCGTGTTCGGCGGCGTTGATCTGCACCGCGAGGCTGGGCGCTTTGAACGTGCCGAGTTGGAAGTCGCCGCCGTCCAGCCGCACGTTGCCGGTGAGTTCCTGGCTGGCGATCTTCAGCGCGCCGCTGCCTTCCACGCGGCCGGAGAACGTGCGGCTGTTCGCCGTCAGCCCGAAGTCCGCGAGTTTCGGGACGTGGATGGAAAATTTGACTTCGCCCGGCGCGGTGGCCGCGTCGCGGAAATTCCGCGGGATGCGCCAGTGGCCCTGCGCAGCCACGGAGTTTTCGGCGCGGCGCACCTCGAGCGTCTCGATGGTTACGAGGTCGTCGCGATTGCCGCCCCGGAGCGTCGCGGCATCGAGGGTGAAGGTGTTCACGCGCAACCGCGTGAGATCGGCGGCGATTTCGCTCTCCATCCCGGCCAAGGGCGCGCGGCCCGGCGTGTCGATGCGCTTCGAGACCTTGAGTTTCAACTTTCCCGCCTCGAGCGAGAGCTGCCGGTGGCCGATGCCCGCAGCCTCGATCACCACGTCCGCGCTGGCTCGTCCGTCGCGCAGCGTGACCGGCCCGCCGGCGCTCATGCGGCCGCGCCACGGTTCCGGCAGCAGGGCCGTGAGCACGGCGAGATCGGGCGCGTCGATCTTCAGCATGGCGTCCACGCCGCTGCGCGGAAACTCCGTCACGGATTCCGGGAGCGCGACCTTGGCCGTGAGGGCCACGAGGTTCGGTCCCGCCTGCACGTGCACGCCGGTCAGTCCGGCGTTGCCGCGCTCGAAAGTGGCGGCGAGTTCCGCGGCCTGCACTTTGGTTTGGGCGAAGTTCAGCGCCTCCACGCGGAGGTTGGCGCGCCCTTCCCAAGTGCGCGGCTTTTCCGGCTCGCCGGTGAAGTGCAACCCGAGCCGCGCGAGCGTGCCAAATTCCACCGGCAGCTTCGGCACGTTGAAATAGGCGAGCGTGCGATCGATCGAGATGCCCGCGGCGGTCACGCTCAGCGTGGTGTCGTAACTCTTCGCGAGGTGCTCGCCTTTCTTGTCGAGCTGACTGCCCTCCAGCCGCAGCGCCGCGGCGCCGCCAAAGGCGCGGAGTTTGAGCCGCGCGCCGCCCTTCTTCTTGGAGCGCTCGGAGGCGTCGAAGTTGAGTTTCTCCACCACCAGCTCCGGCCCGAGCTGCAGATCGCGAATTTCAAAGTTGCGCCCCGCGTAGGTCGTGGGGGCGGCGAGATTTTCCCACACCGGCACGCCGGGCACCTGCACGCGCGTGGCTCCGATGGTGCCCGGCAGCCGCGGGTCGAGCAGTAGATGAAAGCCGCGGATGTCCGTGACGTGCGGGCCGGCGATGACGCTGAGATTGAGGTTCTGCACTTTCACCCGGTCGGAGTAGAGCGCGGGCTGGCCGAGGATGGTGTTGAGAATTTGCGCGATGCCCTGCTGCGGTCGCGGCTCTCGCTTTTCACCCGCGTCCTGATCCGGCACCGCGACAAAGCGGAGATCGGCATCGGTGATCTCGTAGCTGCCGAGAAACTCTCCGACACCGCGCTGCACCAGTCGCGGGAAACTGTAATCGAGCCGCACACGGGCGATGGCGATCTTGCGGACCGGATTAGGGAAATCGCCCACCGGTTCCGCGCGGACTCCCTCGATGGTGAGGTTCGTGAAAATGTTCCCGGAAAGCTGCAGGTCCACTTTCAAGTGTGCTCGCGCCGCACCCGCGATGACCGCCCAGCGGACGCCGTGGTGAAAGAGCGGCCGGTGGAAAATCGCGACGAGCAACAGCAGCGGCAGCAGCCAGCGCCGGGCACGGCGGAACCAGCCGCGTTTCGGCTTCGGTTTCGCAGGTGGAGGCGTGGACTCCGGCATCGGGGCCAGAGGCTAGCGGCGGCTCCCGGGCATGCAAGGCGGCGCGAGGTTGCGCCCGCGGAATCTTCTCCCCTAAAGTCCGCCGCTCTATGAACGGCCCTTTCCGCTTTGCGCGCAGCGCTGGCTCCACGCTCACGCGCCACACGCGCCGGGTCGGGGCCATCGCGTGGCGGGCGGTGCAGAAATTCGACGAGACCGACGGCGAGCAGCGCGCGGCCTCGTTCGCGTATTACGCGTTCTTTTCCATGTTCCCGCTGATCCTGCTGCTCATCACCATCGGCACGAGCTTCCTCGGGCCAAAGGCGGATGCGTCGTCGAAAATCATCGCCTATGTGAGCACGCAGATTCCGCTGGAGGAGCAGGACATGAAGGCCGTCATCAGCACGATCAATGGCGTGGTGCAGTCGCGGAAAAGCGCCGGGTTCATCGCCATCGGCGTGCTCTTTTGGACTTCGCTGCGGTTCTTTCAGGCGCTGGTCCGCGGCGTGAACCGCGCCTGGGGCACGAAGGAATACTCGTGGTGGCGTCTGCCGATCAAAAACCTCGGCATGCTCGGCATCCTCACCAGCGTGCTCTTCCTCGGCATCATCGCGCCGGTGGTCCTGAAACAAGTCGAGGACTTCTATTGGTTTCATTCGCGGCAGGTCGGGCTGGATTTCAGCGTCTTTGGTTACGTCTTCCAATTTGCCCGGCTGCTCATCCCGGTCGTCGTCCTGTTCATCGGCATGAGTCTGTTCTTCAAGTACGCGCCACGCCGGCCGACCCGCTTCATCGAGGTCTGGAGCGCCGCGCTTTTCGTGACCATCTCGCTGGAACTGCTCCAGCGACTTTTCGTGCTCTACACCCGCAACATCGGCAATTTCAACGCGCTCTACGGCACCTTCGGCAGCGTCGTGGCGCTGCTCCTGTGGATCTATCTTTCCGGCTCGATCATCATCCTCGGCGGCTGCATCTCGGCCGCGCGCTACGAGATCGACATGAGCCTCGCCGATCAGTCGGAGTCCGATCTGGCGAAGTAACGCGCGATGGCTGCTCCCGACCCGAAACCCCGGCGCGAAAGCCTCCGCGAACTCGCGCATCTTTTCGCCTACGTCCGCCCGTACCGGCGGCGTTTCTACATCGCGATGGTCGCTTCGTTCGTGAGCATGACGTTCGGCGCGCTCTTTCCGTTTCTCGTTGCGCGGCTGCTCGCCGCCGCCGCGCCGGGTCTGCCGCCGGTGGTCATCGCCGGTCTGCGCCCCACGCTGGATCAGGTCGCCGTCGTCCTCATCGCGTCGCTGGGCATTCAGGCGGTGCTGACCTTCTTCTCGTCGCTCTCCTTCAACTCCGTCGGCGAGCGCGCGGTCGTCGATCTGCGCCAGGCGCTCTACGCCCGGCTGATCGCGCAGCCGATGGCCTTCTTCGGCGAGCATCGCGTGGGCGAACTCTCCAGCCGGCTCTCCAGCGATCTCGCGCAGATTCAGGACACGCTGACTTTCACCGTCGCGCAGATCATCCGGCAATCCATGCTCCTCGTGGTCGGGCTCGTGGCCATCGCCGCGACCTCGCTCCAGCTCTCCGGCATCATGCTCGCCACGGTGCCGGTCTTCATGCTCGCAGCGGTGGTCTTCGGGCGGAAAGTGCGGCGCTTTTCCCGCGAGGCGCAGGACCGGCTGGCCGAGACCGCCACCGTGGTCGAGGAGACGCTCACGGGCATCGCCAACGTCAAAGCCTTTGGCAACGAAGCCTACGAGCAGCGCCGCTACGCCGCGGGGCTGGCGGGCTATCTCACGGTCATCCTCCGCACCGCGCGGTCCCGCGCCGCGCTCGTGGCCTTCATCATCTTCGCCATCTTTGGCGCGATCGTTCTGGTGCTGTGGTGGGGTGGCCGGCTGATGCAAACCGGCCAGCTTACGCACCCGCAGCTCACCCAATTCATTTTCTACACGCTCTTCATCGGCGGCGCGGTCTCGGCGCTCCCGGAGATTTTCAGCTCCGTGCAAAAGACGCTCGGAGCCACCCAGCGCGTGCGCGAACTGCTGCGCGAACCGGGTGAGGAGATTCCGCGCGCGGAGGCCGTCGCGGCGCGGCGTCTCACCGGCGATGTCCGCTTCGAGGCTGTCCATTTCCGCTATCCGAGCCGACCCGATCTGCCGGTGCTGCGGGGCGTTTCGCTGGACGTGCGGGCGGGGGAAAAGATCGCGCTCGTCGGACCGAGCGGCGCCGGCAAAAGCACGCTCACCGCGTTGCTTCTGCGCTTCTACGAGCCGGATACGGGCGCGCTTTTGCTCGATGGCAAAGACGCGCGCGAGCTGCCCCTCGCCGCGGTGCGCGGCAACCTGGCGATCGTCCCGCAGGAAGTGCTGCTCTTCGGCGGCAGCATCCGGGAGAACATCGCCTACGGCCGCCCCGGCGCGAGCGAGGCGGACATCCGCGCCGCCGCCGAGCGCGCGTATTGCCACGAGTTCATCGCCCGCTTTCCCGAGGGCTACGACACGCTCGTGGGCGAACGTGGCGTGAAGCTCAGCGGCGGCCAGCGCCAGCGCCTCGCCATTGCCCGCGCGCTGCTCCGCGATCCGGCGATCCTCATTCTCGACGAGGCCACCAGTTCGCTCGACAGCGAGAGCGAAGCGCTCATCCAAAGCGCGCTCGCCACGCTGCTCGCCGGCCGCACGGCGTTCATCATCGCGCACCGCCTCGCCACCGTCCGTCAGTGCGACCGCATCTGCGTTTTGGAAAGCGGCGTCATCACCGAAACCGGCACGCACGCCGAACTCATGGCCGCCCCGAGCGGCACTTATCGGCGGTTCGCGGAGTTGCAGTTTGGCGTGGGCGCGTAGGACTTTGGGGCGGTCTAAGTCTGGGGGCACGACGGAGCAGCGGCCGAATCACACCCGGCGCAACCACGCCTCAGTCGCGTATTTTGCCGCCGCCAGGGTGCTGCCAGCGGTCAGTTCGTCCGGCGTGAGCGGACGCCGGGTGAGCATCGTGGCGAATGTTTTCCCAAGCTGCGCCCCGACCTCCGCGGGCCGGGCTACGCTTTGGATGCTCCCTTGATGCAGCAGCCCCGCCCGCGTCCGTCGTTGCGCGGCTCCGGCGACTTTGCCCTCAGCGGCGAGGATGTCGTAGCGCGCGGGGTTTTCAAAACACGCCGCGGAAATGGGGTTGCTGGCGATGGTCGTCACGCGCACCTCCGCGCCATGTGCGGCGAGCAGAACGGCGAGCTGCTCGTGGATTGCGCGATACGATTCCTCCGGCGGGCGCCGCGCAAACGCACAGCCGCGCGGGACGATCAGCGTGTAGGTCACGTCCCCGCCGTGCGGGACGATGCCGCCGCCGGTCCAGCGGCGCACCATCTCGCGTCCCGGCCACGCCGCCTCCACGTCCGCCACTTTGCCGAAATACCCGAACGACACCGCGGGCTGCGCCCAGCGATAGACGCGGAGCAGCGGAGCGGTGCAGGACGCCAGCAGCACCTCGTCGAGCGCCATGTTCAGCGCGGCGTTGTGCGGCTCCGGATCGAGGACTTCGGTGAGTGCGGCGAAGATCATTTCCGCCAGCGTAGCCGGCTCGCGCGGCGCGACAATCTTCCGCCGTTGCCTTTCGCAGATGACTCGGTAGCCTCGCCGCACTTATGGCAAAACCCGCTCTCGGTAAAGGACTCGGCGCGCTCATCAATACGCGTGTCGCCTCGCCTACTCCCGCCTTGGAAAGCGGGGAGCGGGTGCAGGTCGTGGACCTCACGCGGATCGTGCCGACGCCGCTCCAGCCGCGCACCGTTTTCCGCGACGACCATCTGGACGAACTCGTCGCCTCGATCAAAGAGCACGGGATCATCCAGCCGCTGATCGCCCGCAAACGCGGCGACCAGTTTGAACTCATCGCCGGGGAACGCCGCTGGCGGGCGGCCCAGCGGGCGGGGCTGGCGGAGGCGCCGGTGATCGTCCGTGAAGCCTCCGATCAGGAGGTGCTCGAACTCGCGCTCATCGAGAATCTTCAGCGCGAAGACCTGAACCCGATCGAGGAGGCGCGCGCCTTTTCCCGCCTGGCAGGCGAGTTTCATCTCCGCCAGGAGGACATCGCGCAAAAAGTCGGCAAGAGCCGCGCCGCCGTGGCGAACAGCATGCGGCTGCTCGACCTGCACGAGCAGGTGCAGACGTGGCTCACGCAGGAACGCATTTCCGTGGGGCACGCGAAAGTTTTGCTCTCCCTCAAGGCGCAGGACGAGCAGGCGCTGCTCGCGGAAGAAATCATTCGCCGCAGCCTGACGGTGCGTGCGGCGGAGACGCTGGTCGCCCAGCAGTTTGCGCAAAACGGCACGGTCAAGCCGAAGCGCGGGGCGAACTCGGGCAGCGGACCGGCGCTCGCGCCGACCTATCAGCACGTGCAAAACCGGCTGCAATCGCACCTCGCTACGCATGTCGTCCTGCATCACGGCGAAAAGCGCGGACGCATCGAGATCGAGTATTACGGCAACGACGACTTGCAGCGGGTGCTTTCGCTCCTCGGGCTCGGTGAGGAAAGGTGACGGTGGCTTCCAGATTTCGGATGGCAGATTTCGGGTGGGTCGCGACAGCGATCACGGCGGCCGCCTTGGTCGTGACGGGGTGCAAGCGGGCCGCGGTGCCGCCGGCTTCGCCGGAGACGGCGATCAACGCGGACGCAGCACCTGCGCCCGGACTGAAACCGGCGACGCTGCCGGGCGACATCCGGCCGCCGACGAAAGTTGCGGCGAAGGTGACCGCGCCGGGGCCGGTGGAAATTTGGAAAGAGTTTTCCGGCGAGCGGGCGTTTGAGGAAGTGCGGAAGCAGGTCGAAATCGGGCCGCGCCCGGCGGGATCGGCGGAGCTGGAGAAGGCGCGGACGCTGATCGAGGACGGACTCCGCCGCACCGGCTGGGAGGTCGAACGGCAGACCTTCAGCAACGAGACGCCCCGCGGTCCGGTGACGTTCGTCAATCTGATCGGGCGCTTTTCACCGACGGGCCAAAGCCCCGTGCCGCGCGACACGCAGCGGGCCATCCTTTGCTCGCACTATGACACCAAGCGGTTCAGCACGATCCGCTTCACCGGTGCGAACGACGGTGGCTCCAGCACCGGGGCGCTCATCGAGCTGGCCCGCGTCCTCGCGCTCGATCCCGCGCTGGCGGCGCAGGTGGAACTCGTCTTCTTCGACGGCGAGGAGGCGTTCGTGCAGTTCACCGACCCGGATGAACTCCGCGTGGACAATGCGGACGGCCTTTTTGGCAGCCGCCACTACGCCAGCCAGCTCCGCAAGAGCGGTCGCGCCCGGCAGTTTCAGTTCGGGATTTTGTGGGACATGATCGGCGACCGCGATCTCACCATTACACTCGAGCCCGGCTCGCCGCCGGAGCTGACGCGCGAAATCCTCGCTTCCGCCGACGCCCTCGGCTTGCGGCAGCACTTTGGCCGCTACGACCGGTCGATCCTCGACGACCACTACCCGCTCAACCGCATCCGCATTCCGACCATCAACCTCATTGATTTCGACTACCCCGCCTGGCACACCGCCGACGACACCCTCGAACGGCTCTCCCCCGAGAGCCTGCAAAAGATCGGCGCGGTCACGCTGCACTATTTGCGCAAGGCGCTGGGGAAGTAACGCACGCGGGGTCGGCGAGCCGCTTAGTCGCCGAGTTCCACGTTCCAGTAGGCGAGGTCCACAAAATGCCGCCAACTCTCGTGGTGCTGGCCGTCGAAAGTGATGTTGATAAAGGGCCGCCACTTGGGCCGCACCGGTTTGCGGATGAGTTGCATGTGGACCTGGTGCGCGAGGCGGTTGCCCTTGCGGGTGTTACACGGGATGCATGAGCAGACGATGTTTTCCCAGGTCGTGAGCCCGCCTTTGTCGCGTGGAATGACGTGGTCGAGATTGAGGTCGCGCTTGTCGAAATGTCGCCCGCAGTATTGGCAGGTGCTCTTGTCGCGCTCGAAGATATTGGCCCGCGTGAACTTCACTTCCTTCTTCGGCAGCCGGTCGAAAATCAGCAGCACGATGATGCGCGGGATGCGGATTTTGAAGGCGATGGTGTGGACCATCTCGGGTTCCGGCTCCCGCGACGAAAAATCGCGCCAGCTCGCGAAATCGTGCGTCCGAAAATTGTTGCCGCCCTCCGCGTTGACGACCTGTGCGTGACCCTGGCAGATGAGCGTAAAAGCCCGCCGCACCGTGCAGACGTTGATGGCCTGCCAGAGACGATTCAGGACGAGGACTTGGTGGTCGAGCATAGGTGGGTGACCCGCAGGGGCTCGGAGAAAGTGCGCGGAAGCTAGCAACGCCGGCGGGGGGTGTCAATTGGCGGTCGAAGAACTCCGTGGAGTAACCGGTGATCCGTAGCGCAGTGCGGGACGCCTGCGCTACGGGAGCCTTCGACTGCGCGGGCGCACCCAACCCGGCATCGCCAAATGGCGAAAACCGGCTAACGTCCGCGGCTCGCATGTCCGTCCGACTTTTCAATACCTACTCGCGCCAGACCGAAGATTTCACGCCGCTCGATCCCGCCGGGCAGCGGGTGAAGATGTACACCTGCGGCCCCACGGTTTATAACCACGCGCACATCGGAAACTTTCGCGCTTACATCTTCGAGGACCTGCTCCAGCGGCATCTGGAGGCGCGAGGCTACGAGGTGGAGCGAGTGATGAATTTGACCGACGTGGACGACAAGACCATCCGCGGCGCACGGGCGGCGGGTCGTCGGCTCGCGGACTTCACGCAGGTGTATAAAGACGCGTTTTTCACGGACCTCGACACGCTGCGGATCAAGCGCGCGGACCATTTTCCCGCAGCCACGGAGCCGCGCTACATCGCGCGGATGATCGCGATGATCGGGCAACTGCTGGAGCAGGGGATCGCGTATCAGGCCGAGGACCGGAGCGTGTATTTCCGGCTCGCAAAATTCCCCGCCTACGGCGCGCTCGCGCACCTGAATCTCGACGAACTGCGCCCGAGCGGTCGCGTGAACAGCGACGAATACGAGAAGGAAAACATCGGCGACTTCGCGCTCTGGAAAGCGTGGGACGAGGCCGACGGCGAGGTACGCTGGGAGGCGCCGTGGGGCGCGGGCCGGCCGGGCTGGCACATCGAGTGCAGCGCGATGGCGACGGCGCTGCTCGGCCCGGAACTGGATATCCACTGCGGCGGGGTGGACAACATTTTCCCGCATCACGAGGCGGAGATCGCGCAGAGCGAGTGCTGCACGGGGAAGAAGTTCGTGCGCCACTGGCTGCACTGCGCGCACCTCATGGTCGAGGGGCAGAAAATGTCGAAGTCGGCGGGGAATTTCTACACGCTGCGCGACCTGATCGGGAAAGGATTCACCGGCCGCGAGGTCCGCTACGCGCTGCTCACGGTGAACTACCGGCTGCCGCTGAACTTTACCATCGCCGGGCTGGAAGGTGCGCGGGCGGCGCTGGGGCGGATCGATGAATGGGTGGGGAGGATTTCAGATTTCAGATTTCAGGTTTCGGATTTGGGCGGGGCGTTGCCTGCGAATCTGAGCGAGCGGCACGAAGGGTTTTTCAACGCGCTCGACGATGACCTGAACATCTCCGGCGCGATGGGCCAGCTTTTCGACCTTATCCGCGAAAGCAACAGCGCGCTCGATCACGGCCAACTCACACCGGCGCAGACCGCCGAACTGCTCAAGCTCTGGGAGTCGATCAACCGGGTGCTCGCTTTTGAACGTGAAAGCATCGTCGTCCCCGCCGAGGTCGCCGCGCTCGTGGAAAGGCGTCAGCAGGTGCGCTCGGACAAGGACTGGACGGCCAGCGACCGGCTGCGCGACGAGATTGCCGCCCACGGTTGGATCGTGAAGGACACGAAAGACGGTCCGAAACTCAGCCCGAAATGATATGACGCACGCGCGCGGTCGCTCGCTCTTGGTCGTGCTGCTGCTCACGCAGTTCTCCGGCTGCGCGCTGCTTCCAAAGGGCAAGCCGGCCAAGCGCGCCACGGCGGTGCCGCAACCACTCCTCATCGGGACGATCACGCTGGTGAATACGGAGCAAAACTTCGTCCTCATCGACAGCACGAACTCCCCCGGCCCGCTGCCCGATGCCGTGCTGAAGACCCGCGGCCCGGACGGAGCCGTGGCGGAGCTAAAATCCGGTCCGGTCCGCCGCCGTCCGTTCACCATCGCCGATGTCGTCAAAGGCGAACCGAAGGTTGGCGACGAGGTTTTCCAGCAGCCGCAGTGAGGTCTGCGGGGCTCAGCCTCGCCGGGCGAAAAACTTGCGGATTTCCTCCGTCCAGAGCACCGCGCTGGCGACGGCGCCGATGAGGAGGACATCGGCGAGGGGGATGGGCACGGTGTGGAAAAGCCGGTTGAGCGGCGCGGTGTAGATCACGGCGACGTGCAGGAGATTGGCGAGCGCGAGGCCGCCGAGGAGCCACGGGTTTTTGAACACGCCGAGGCGGAGCGCCGAGCGCGTGGGGCTTTCGCAGTTGAGGACGTTGAACCACTGGCAGGCGGCGAGCACGGTGAAGGTCTCGGTTTGCACCAGCGCGAAGGGCACGCCGGTCGAGAGCCGCCACAGAAAAAAGCCGAAGGTCGCGGCCACGGAGGTCGGCACCATCACCGCCATGCGCCGCAGCATCGTACGCGTGATCAGCGGCTCGCCGGCGCGCACCGGCGGGCGGCGCATCTCGTCGCCCTCGGGGCCTTCCATGACGAGGTTCACGGTGAGCGTGCCTTCGGTCACGAGGTTGATCCAAAGGATCTGCACCGCGGCGAGCGGCAGCGGGTAGCCGAGCAGGAGTGCGCCGAGCAGGATGATGACTTCGTCGAGCGACGTGGCGAAAAGGAAGAGCAACAGCTTCTGGAGGTTGGCATAGACGAGGCGGCCCTGCTCGATGGCGCGGACGATGGTCGCGAAATTGTCGTCGGTGATGACGATCTTCGCCGCGCCCTTCGCGACCTCCGTGCCGGTGATGCCCATGGCCACGCCCACATCCGCGCGGGCCAGCGCGGGGGCGTCGTTCACGCCGTCGCCGGTCATGGCGACCACGCCGTTTCGCGCCTGAAAGGCCTCGACGATGCGGAGCTTCTGCGCGGGATGGACGCGGGCGAAAACGGCGATGCGGTCGAGCGCGGCGCGCAGCTCGGGCTCGGGCATCGCCTCGAGTTCGCGACCGTCCAGCGCGAGGTCGCCGTCGCGCGCGATGCCGAGCTGGCGGGCGATGGCGAGGCCGGTGGCCTTGTGGTCGCCGGTGACCATCACTGGGCGGATGCCGGCGCTGCGGCACTCGGCCACGGCGGTTTTTACTTCGTCGCGCGGCGGGTCCATCTGGCCGATCAGCCCGAGAAAAACCGCGCGCCCTTGGAACTGCGCGAACGCGGCATCCTCGTCGATGTCGCCCTCCGTTTCCGCCACCGCGAGGACGCGCAGCGCGTCGCCCGCGAGCGTCTCGCCCACGGCCAGCGTCTGCTGGCGCAGCGCATCATCCAGCGTGCGCCGCTCGCTGCCGAACTGCGCGTGGTCGCAGAGATCGAGCAGCAGTTCGGGCGCGCCCTTGATGAAGACGCGGTTCGGCCGGTGCGTGTGGCCGTGCTGCGTGGCCATCATTTTCGCCGCAGCGTCGAACGGAATCTCCGCGCGCCGCGGCCACTCTCGGCGCAGCGCGTCGGGATCGAGGTCGCCTTTGCGCGCGAGCGTGAGCAGCGCCGCTTCGGTGGGATCGCCGAGCGCCCGCCAGCGCGGATCGGCCTGATCCGGCGGCACGAGCTGTGCGTCGTTGCACAGCGCCACGGCTTCGAGCAGCGGACGCAGGCCGGCGTCCTTTTGCGGATCGAGATCGGCGCCGTCCAGCGTGAGCCGACCCTCCGGCGCGTAGCCCGCGCCGCTCACGGCGATGCGCCGCGCATCGGGCAGCCAGAGCGCGGTCACGGTCATTTCGTTCTTCGTCAAAGTGCCCGTCTTGTCCGTGCAGATGATGCTCGTGGAGCCGAGCGTTTCCACCGCCGCGAGCCGCCGCACCACGGCCCCGCGCCCAGCCATGCGCTGCATTCCCACGGCCAGCGCGATGGTCATCGCCACGGGCAGGCCCTCCGGCACCAGCGAAACCATCTGGCTCAGCGCGATCATGAAAATGTCCGCCGCCGGCAGGCCGCGCAACAGCCCGCCGCCCATCACCGCGGCACAGAGCACGACCGACGCGGCGACGAGGTAGCGGCCAAACTGCGCGAGTCGCAGTTCCATCGGCGTCTTCGGCTCCTCCGCCGTCGCGGTCAGCCGCGCGATCTGGCCGACTTCGGTGGTCTGGCCGGTGGCGATGACGAGCGCCTTGCCGCGGCCGGCGGTGATGTGGGTGCTGGAGAAAATCATGTTGGTCCGGTCGGCGAGCAGCGTGTCTGCGGGCAGTGCGTCCACCTGTTTCGTCACGGGTATGGACTCGCCGGTGAGAGCGGCCTCGGCAGCTTCGAGCGCCGCGGCTTCAAGCAGCCGCGCATCCGCGCCCACGGCATCGCCCGCCGCGAGCCGCAGCACATCACCCGGCACGAGGTCGCGCGCCGCGATGCTCTGCTCCAGTCCGTCGCGCAAGACCCGCGCCTGCAGCGCCGAGAGCCGGCGCAGCGCTTCCATTGATCGCTCCGCGCGGCCTTCCTGAAATGCGCCGACGAGCGCATTCACGAAAACGACGATCAGGATCACCACGGCGTCGCCGTGTTTCCCCAGCGCCGCCGCCAGCCCCGCGGCGACGAGCAGGATGTAAATGAGCGGGCTCTGAAACTGCGTGAGAAACATGCGCCACAGCGGCCTCCGTTGCGTCTCCGGCAGCGCGTTGGGCCCCCACTCCGCGAGCCGCGCCTGCGCCTCCGCGCGCGTCAACCCCCGCCCGGCTTCAACACGCAGCGAGGCCAGCAATTCGCCGGGCGCAGTGGCGTGCGGCAGCGGGAGGGCGGGCAGCTTCATGAGGCACTCGGGACCGGGCTCGGCTGGTCAGGACGAATGACGCGGAACGACGAGGACGGGCCGGGTGCTGCGCGTGAGGACGGCGGCGGCCTGGGTGGACGGCTGCGAGAAATCGGTGCCGCAAACGATCGGACGGATGGGTGGGTGTTTCATAGGATGGCCATGGAGGCTCGCCCCAGTCTAACGCTGCCCGTCCATCGTGCTCCGCGCCGCTTGCGGATGGGTGAACGTATTTTGGCCTGAACCCTGCGCCGCCGACCCGCGCGGCTATTTTCCCGGGGCCACGGAAGCGTCGGCGTTGTTCCAGTAGGCCATGTTCACTAGGCGATCGCTGGTCAGGCGAAAACGGCGGCACATTTCGGTCATCATCGCGGAGACGATTTTGTAGCCGGTCGCCGGGTGGTCCGTCATGAAAGTGCGGAGAGTGTCGTACTCCACCGAGGCGAGGGTCGTGGGCTTCATGGCGTACACGCTCGCGGTGGCCATGCCGGGGTCGAAAAGATTGATCTCGCCGAAGAAGCCGCCGACGCCGAGCCGGCCGAGCAGCATTTCGCGTTTCTGCGCCAGCCGCCGGATATGCACCACGCCGCCGCAGATGATGTAAAAGGCGCGGTTGGGCGCGCCGCCTTCGATGATGCGTTCTTTGGGTTTGACCTCGCGCTGGCTGAACAGCGCGGCAAACGCGCGCAGTTCGTCGTCGGTCAGTTGGCGCAGGATCGAAACGGGGCGGAGCAGCTCAATATCCATAGGCGGCGGAGGCTAGCGGCGTGCTCGGATGGCGGCAAGTCCGTCGGAAGCGCGGCGTTTTCCTGCCGGTGAAAACCGCACCGCCCTCAGATCAGCAGCGTGGCGAGGCCGAGGAAGGTGCCCATGCTGACCACGTCCGTCGCGGTCGTGAGAAAGATGCTGGAGGCGGTCGCCGGGTCGGCCCCGAGCCTCTTCAGCGTGAGCGGGACGAGCGCGCCAGCGATGCCGCTGACCACGCAGCTCCCGACCATCGCCAGCCAGGTGATGAACGCGAGCATCCAGGCGTGCGGATTTTTTTGCAGCAGCGCGTACACGAGCATCCCGCCGCCCGCGCTCAGCCCCACGAGCACGCCGTTGCACAGGCCGAGCAGCGCCTCCTTGCGGATGAGCGCGCGCGCTTTCGCCGGGGTCAGCTCGCCGAGCGTCATGCCGCGCAACGTGACGGCCAGCGCCTGGCAGCCGGTGTTGCCGCTTTGCCCGGCGAGGACCGGCAGGAAAACGGCGAGTAGCACGATTTTTTCCAGCGTGCCCTCGAAGATCCCGACCACCGCGGCGGCGACGAACGCGGTGAGCAGATTGAGCTGCAGCCACGGGTGCCGGAATTTCAGGCTCTGCCCCCAGTGCGTCGAGAGGCGCTCCTCTTTTTCGACACCGACCATGGAGCCCGCCTGCGCGCTCAGCTCAAAGGCCTGCGCCTCGAAAAGCACCGTGCCGCGGACCGTGCCGAGCAGTCGGCCCTCGGCGTCGCAGACCGGATAGACGGGAAAATGTTTCGTCACGGCGGCCTTCATCGCGTCCACGACCGGAATTTCGGGCAGGAAGGAAAACGGGTTGCGGATCATGATGTCGGCGAGCCTCTGCTCCGGGCGGCCGAGGAGCATCTCGCGCATCACGACCACACCGGTGAAGCGCTCCTTTTCGTCCACCACCCAGAGGTAGGTGACAAAGGCGCGCGCGACCAGAGTTCGCAGGGTCCCCGTGGCTTCGGCGATGGTCGTGGTCTCGGGGAAAACCGCCAGCGGCGCGTCCATCAGCCGGCCGATGGTCTCCTCGGGAAAGCGGTCGTTTTGCATCCACTGCCGGCGGTTTTCCTCCGAGGCCGCGGCGAGCACGAGTTGCCGCCGCGCGGGCGGCAAAGCGCCGAGCACACTCTGCCGCTGGGTCGGGCTGAGCAGCTCGACGACTTCCTCCACGAAGTCGTCGGGATAGGACGCCAGCAGGTCCACGGCGTCGTTGGTGTTTTTCTCGAGGACCTGCGCGAAGAGGCGGCGGACCTCCGCGTGGTGCTCCGGCGCGACGGCGGGTGGGTTCGTTGGATCGGTCATCGCGGCGGATGTCATCACAGCCCGAACTCGGCTGGCAATGGCGAAGCCTCGCGCCGCGCGGTGCGAGCATCGCCGCGAAACATCGGGCTGGAGAGGTGCCGCCGGCGGCTTGGTCCGGGGATGTTTTCATGATCGGGCGCAGGGCTCAGGCCCGTGCGGCTGTGGAAATACCGGGGGAGCCAAAAACTTTCGCATCCCGGCAGTTGGAGGAACATCGGCCCCGCGTCCGCGACCGCCGGTCAGTCCAGCGCCGCGTCCGCCTGCGGGTGCGGAACATCGGTCTGCGCTTGATTTCCGGCGCCCGGAATCCGCCGATCAAGGCTGTTTCGACGTGGTTTACTCACCGCCGGATTGGCAAGCGAATTTCGTTGGGAAAAGATTTGGCGGTGTTGAAGATTTTACTTCTGATCCACTACCTATTGTGGTTTCATACAGTCCTTGCCCCACATCCTGTGGTTGTTGGCTGCGATTCACTGGGAATTCGCGACCTGCTCACAGGCTGTTGGGGGGCTCCAGAGGACTTATTCACGAACCATTCACAAAACACCGCACCGCAATGATCCAACTAAAAGCAAGCCGCCGCACCGCCATGAGCGCCAAAACTGCCGACTCCCTTCGGCCTTCCAATGAAGGCCTGAAATTCGCCCGTGTTTTCAGCCAGAAAGCCATCGCGCCTTTCGACGAACTCGAATGGGAACAACGCACCGCCGAGATCACCGATGATTCGGGCAAGGCGATCTTCAAACAGGAGAACGTCGAAGTGCCGAAATCGTGGAGCGCGCTGGCCACGAAAATAGCCGTCTCGAAGTATTTCTATGGCGACATTTCCAACGGCAACGACCCCTACAAGGGCGGCCGCGAGCGGAGCGTGAAGCAACTCGTGCATCGCGTCACCCGCACGATCACCGATTGCGGCATCAAGGACGGGTATTTCGCCGACAAGGAAAGCGCCGAGACTTTCTACAACGAACTGACCTGGCTCTGCGTGAACCAATACGGCGCGTTCAATTCGCCGGTGTGGTTCAATGTCGGCCTGCACCACCAATACGGTGTCGGCAAGGGAAGGGGCGAAGGGAACTACTACTACAACCACAAGACCGGCCAAGCCGAGCGCGCCAAGACGCAATACGAATACCCGCAGGGCAGCGCGTGCTTCATCCAGAGCGTGGAGGACACGATGGAAGACATCATGCGCCTCGCGCTGAGCGAAGCCATGCTCTTCAAGTATGGCAGCGGCACCGGCAGCGATCTTTCCACGCTCCGCTCGACGCGCGAGAAGCTGAGCGGCGGCGGCAAACCCAGCGGGCCGCTGAGTTTTCTCAAGGTCTATGACCAAGTGGCGAATGTCGTGAAGTCCGGCGGCAAGACGCGGCGCGCCGCGAAGATGAACACGCTCAAGGACTGGCACCCGGACATCGAGGAGTTCATCGAGGCGAAAACCAAGGAGGAGAAAAAGGCGTGGGCGCTCATCGAGCAGGGTTACGACCCGTCGTTCAACGGCGAGGCCTACGGATCGATCATGTATCAAAACGAGAACCTCTCGGTGCGGGTGAGCGACGAGTTCATGAACGCCGCCGTGGAGGGCAAGGAGTGGTGGACCAAGCGCGTGACCGACGGCCAACCCTGCGAGAAAAAGGACGCCGCCACGTTGCTGCGCAAGATCGCCGAAGGCACACATCTCTGCGGCGACCCCGGCATCCAATTCGACACCACGATCGACCATTGGCACACCTGCAAAGGCACCGCCCGCCAGAACAGCACCAACCCGTGCAGCGAGTATCTCTTTCTCGACAACACGGCGTGCAACCTCGCCTCGCTCAACCTGCTCAAGTTCAAAAAGGCTGACGGTCAGTTCGACGTGGAGCGCTTCAAAGCTGCGGTGCGCCTCTTCATCACCGCGCAGGAAATCATCGTGGATAACGCCAGCTACCCGATCAAAGAGATCGCGGAAAACTCGCACATTTTCCGCACGCTCGGCCTCGGCTACGCCAACCTCGGCGCGCTCATCATGAGCTACGGCCTCGGCTACGACACCGATGAAGGCCGCGCGCTCGCGGGTGCCATCACCAGCATCATGACCGGGCACGCTTACGAGCAATCCGCCAAGATGGCCAAAGGGATGGGACCGTTCCCTGGATACAAAGACACCCGCTGCAGCGGCGTGGCGAAAACCGCCGACACGACCAACGAGCCTTACATGCTGGAGGTCATCAAACTGCACCGCTCGCATGTGGAGAAGATCCAAGTGAGTGAGCGCTTTGGATTCCTCACGGAAGAGGCCAAAAAGTGCTGGGACGGCGCCCTCGCTGCGGGCAAGAAGCACGGCTACCGCAACGCGCAGGTCACCGTCCTCGCGCCCACGGGCACGATCGGTTTCCTCATGGACTGCGACACCACCGGCATCGAGCCCGACATCGCGCTCGTGAAATACAAGCTGCTCGCCGGCGGCGGCATGCTGAAGATCGTCAACCAGACGGTCAAACCCGCGCTCCTCAACCTCGGCTACTCGGCGAAGCAGATCGAAAAGATCATCAACCACATCGACAAATTCGACACGATCGAGGACGTCACCGAGGAGGACGGCACCACCATTTCCAGCGGACTGAAACCCGAGCATCTGACTGTCTTCGACTGCGCTTTCAAAGCCCATCGCGGCTCCCGCTCGCTGCACTTCCGCGGCCACATCCGCATGATGGCCGCCGCGCAGCCCTTCCTCAGCGGCGCGATCTCGAAGACCGTCAACCTGCCCGAGCACGCCACCGTGGACGACATCGTGAATACCTACGTGGAAGGCTGGAAACTCGGCCTCAAAGCCATCGCCATTTACCGCGACGGCTCCAAGCGCTGCGCCCCGCTCAACGTCAAGAAAACCGCCAGCATGGGCGGCAACTCCGACACCGCAATCGCCGACCTGGATGCCGTGCTCAATGAGAAAACCGCCATCGAGTCGCGCATCGGCGAACTCGAAGGCGTCATCACCGAGCTGCGCAAAAAGGTGGACGAACCCGTCCGCCGGCGCATGCCCGACACCCGCGTCGCTATCAACCACAAGTTCGAGATCGCCGGCCACAAAGGTTACCTCACCGTCGGCATGTTCGAGGACGGCAGCCCCGGCGAGATCTTCATCCAGATGAACAAGGAAGGCAGCACCATCGGTGGCCTCATGGATACCGTCGCCACGCTGACCAGCATCTCGCTTCAGTATGGCGTGCCGCTGGATTCCCTCGTGAGAAAGTTCGCCTACCAGCGTTTCGAGCCATCCGGTTTCACCAAGAACCCCGACATCCGCAACGCGACTTCGATCACCGACTACATCTTCCGCTGGCTCGGCTGTCAGTTCATCAAAGGCTACAAGGAGGCGACCTCACCCAACAAAGGTCAGGCCGATCTCCCCATGAAGGAACTCACCGAGATCGACATCAAAGGTAACAACCGTCCCGTGCCCGACCTCGCCACGGAAAGCTCCAACATTCTCGACATCATCGGCCACAAAGGGGGCAGCGAAGGCGGGCCGCACCTAGCAATCGGCGGGAGCACCCACGCGGAGCGGCTCAAGGATGCCTTGGGCGACATGTATATGCCCGACCCATGCAGCATCTGCGGCTCCACCAAAGTCATCCGCGCGGGAGCCTGCGGTTGCTGCACCGAGTGCGGCACCAGCCAGGGCTGCAGCTAGCCGCGTCCTTCCCTCACTCATGACCGAACCCACCAAAGACGAGCCACCCCGCGACACCAGTCTCGGGCCCGTGCTCGCCGACTAACCGATCTGGCGGCTCCGGCCGCCCCAACCAAGACCGTCCGGTCATCGGATGCTTAGCTCATCCGGTGGCCGGGCGTCTTCATCGGTGGATGTCCCGCTCGGACCAGCGAGCGAGCTGCGGAAATTCCGCAGGGCAGGGGAGAGAGGCGGCTACTAAACCGGACGCCGCCGCCGGAGCGCGGCGAGCGCGCCAAGAATCAGCAACCCGCTGGTGGATGGCTCGGGGACCAAAGCACCTTTGGGAGAGGCGAAGCTCTCGCCGCCACCGCCCGGGCCGACGAGGCCGCTGCTGAAGGTCACCTTCGCGCCCGCGCCGATCGTCAGGGAGGCGAGTGTCTGGCTCACCGAGCCAAAATTGAGCGTGGTCGCTGCGCCACCCGCCGCATTCGTCACCGTCACCACCGCGGTCCCGGCACCGCCGGCGAGGGCGGCGTTCACGTTGATCGTTCCGTCGCTGGCGGTCAGGTTCTGAAAGCCCAGAGTCGCCCCCGGCAGGAAACTCAGCATCCCCGCGCCCGTCTTGTTCACTGCCACCGAACCGGCGCCATTTATGATACCGCCATGAATTTCGGTGTTCCCGTCGCCGGTCACGGTCAGTGTTTTAACCCCCGTGAGGGTGCCGCTGCTGATGATTCTGAAGAAAAAGAGCGCCGCCCCGGAAAGCGTGCTGGAATTGGAAAAGGTGAACGCTTCCGACCCGTTCGTGGTGCCCAAGTTCACATTGGCCCCGATCTGTTGCGGCGCTCCCACGGTGGAGCCCATTGAAATGGAGCCGACGGCGCTGAGACCGAGGACATCCCCGCTTCCGGTTCCAATGAAGTAGCTCCCCGCGCTGTTGTTAATAATGATGGAACCAATAGCGGGTGCGCCGTCCAGGACCAGTGTGGGGCGGCTGATACCCGCACTGTCGAATGTTGCGGTGTCGGATGCGCCCGGGACGGAGGGAGAGGAACTCCAGTTCGAGGGACCGCTCCAGAGTTCATTGGATGTGCCGATCCAAGTCCCGCTGACCGCCTGCGCCGGTGCCGCCGAGAGGAAGATCCCCATCGCCGTCAGGCCGAGCACTGCCCTGCCTGCGCACAGTCTGACGGTCTTGAGTCGGCGCGACGTGCGGTGAGACGGATGAGGTTGCATGAAAAACATGAAGTTTTCCCCGAATCCAGCGGAGAGCATCCCTAGGACATGTCGGAATGGACACTCCACAAGGAGCAGTCAGCAGGCCAAAAAAGCCCGTGCTTTACGCCTCCGGTGTGAAGCCCATCACGAGGTCAAACCGTGCGGCGAGTTCGCCCGCGCGGGCGTCTTTGAGCGGGGCAAAATCCACCGTGATCGCGGCCCGCCGGGCCTCGTCTTTCACGCTGCGCCAGATGCCGTCGCGCTCGTTGGCGGGCTCGCCTTTGATGTAGCATTGCGTCGTCCAGCGCTCGCGGCCTGTGGTTTTCACCGCGACGTGGATGTGGGGGGCGCGACCGGGATAGGCGACGGGTTTGATGGTGCGAAAAAGATACTCGCCGGTGCTGCCGGTGACGAACCGCCCGAAGCCCTGGAAGTTGGTGTCGCGCTGGTCGGCGTTGCCAGTGCCGCTGTGGAGGTAGGCGCCGTTTTTGTCGCACTGCCAGATTTCCACGGTGGCGTTGCGCATGGGCGCGCCGGTCGCGTCGAGGATGCGTCCGCTGAGGTAAGTGATCTCGCCGACGGCGGGCTTGAGGCTGTCGTTGATGACGATGAGGTCGTTGTCGGTATCGAGCGGGAGGCGGTCGGGATAAAACGGCCCCGCGGTCTGGTTGGGCGTCTGGAGGAGCGCTTCGGCAAAGGCACCCGGCGCGGCGAAAAGCGCGAGGCCGAGGGCGGCGCGATGAAGGAAGCGGCGGCGGTCGAAGCCGGGCGGGAGGATGAGCGGGGAGGTTTTCATGGTGCTTTGGAGTGAGGCTGAAACTGCGGGAAGCGCGGGAAGTTTCAAGCGAGGACAAAGTCGCGCGCCACTTTCCGTTCACGCCGTCCGTTCTTTTCGGATCGCCGCCACCTCGCTACGTTTCCGCGGCCACGCCGATGAAATCCACCAAACCAATCTGCCGCTGCGCCTGGGCGCGCGGGCCGCTCGACATCATCTATCACGACACCGAGTGGGGTGTGCCGCAGCACGACGACCGGATGCTCTTCGAACTGCTCATCCTCGAAGGCGCGCAGGCCGGGCTGAGTTGGTCCACCATTTTGAAAAAGCGCGAGAGCTACCGCGCGGCGTTCGACCTGTTCGACGCCCGGCGCATCGCCAAATACGACGACCGCAAAGTGGCCGCGCTGCTCGCCGATCCCGGCATCGTGCGCAACCGCCTGAAGGTCGCCTCCGCCATCCTCAACGCCCGCGCTTTTCTCGCCGTGCAAAAGGAGTTCGGCAGCTTCGACCGCTACATCTGGCAATTCGTGGGAGGGACGCCGCGGCAGAACGCCCGCACCGCGCTCTCCCAACTCCCCGCGAAGACCGCCGAGTCCGACGCCATGAGCCGCGACCTCCTGAAGCGCGGCTTCAAGTTCGTCGGCTCGACGATCTGCTACGCCTTCATTCAGGCCACCGGCATGGTCAACGACCACACCACCGACTGTTTTCGCCACGCCGCGCTCGCGAAAAAATAATGCTCCCGGAGAAAACCACGGCTTTCCTCCCCGTGGGCATTGTGCGATAAGCGCCCGCTTTTCATGGACGAACCGCACATTGAGCAAGCCACGCTGGAAGACCTCCCGCAGTTGACCGATCTCCTCTACGATCTGTTCACGCAGGAGGGCGACTTCGTCCCCAACCGCGCCAAGCAAATGCGCGGGTTGCGCCTCATCCTTGAGCAGCCCAGCCGCGGGCGCATCTTTGTCCTCCGCCAGAACGGCACGATCCTCGGGATGATCAATTTGCTCTTCACGATCAGCACGGCGGAGGGCGGCTTCGTCATCATGCTGGAGGACGTGATCGTGCATCGCGCGCATCGCGGCAAAGGCTTCGGCGACAAACTGCTCCAGCACTCCATCGCTTACGCGAAGAAAAAGGACTTCCTCCGCATCACCCTCCTCGCCGACCGACTCAACGATCATGGTCAGCATTTCTTCAAAGAGCACGGTTTCTTTGAGTCCAAGATGATCCCGCTCCGGCTCATCCTGAACACCGGCGACGCGCCCTCCGCCTAGATGCCCGACGGTTTCACCGACCTCGGCTTCGCCCGCGTGGACAGCGACCGCGCGCGGCGTTGCGGCTTCCCCGAAGTCATCTTCGGCGCGGGCAAAACGGCCGCCGAGGTGCTGGCGATCGGGCGTGAGATTTTGGCGAAAGAGCGCGTGCTGCTCGTCAGCCGGTCGAACGAAGAGCAGCACCGCGCGCTCGCTGCGGAGTTCCCCGCCGCGCGCTGGCATGAGCGGGCGCGGTGCATCACGGTGGAAACGGAGCCGCTACCGAAGTGCGACGGCGTCGTCGGCATCATCTGTGCGGGGACTTCCGATCTGCCCGTGGCCGACGAGGCCGCGGTGACGCTGGAAATTTTTGGCAACCGCGTCGTGCGCATCACCGATGTCGGCGTCGCCGGCATCCACCGCCTGCTCGCCGAGCGCGACCGCCTCGAAGCGTGCAACGTGCTCATCGTCGTCGCCGGCATGGAAGGCGCGCTGCCCAGCGCCGTGGCCGGCCTCGTCAGCAAACCGGTCATCGCCGTGCCGACCAGCGTCGGCTACGGCGCGAATTTCGGCGGTCTCGCCGCGCTCCTCGGCATGCTGAACTCGTGCGGTAGCGGCGTCACTGTGGTGAACATCGACAATGGTTTCGGTGCCGCCTACGCCGCCGCGCAGATCAACCGCCAACTCCACTCCGCCTCCGCTCCCTACCGCGGCGCGGGTGGCGGCACCTGCTGACGCTGGCGGAGGTAGAGGAAAAGGTCGCGCACACCGTCCTCGTCGAGCGCGTTGAGCAGGCCGGCGGGCATGAGGGAATTTGGGCTGACCTCCACGCTCTTGATGTCGGCGCGCGGCACGGTCGCGGGGCCGGCGAGGGTCTTCAGTGTGACGCCGCTCGCGTCGTCGGTCGCGAGGATGCCGGTGAGAATCCGCCCGTCCTTTGTCTCCACGAACGCCTGCTGGTAGTCCTTTCCGATTGTGGCGTTGGGATCGACGATGTTTTGCAGCAGGTAGTCCACATCCTCGAACGATCCGGGCAGGTCCGGGCCGACCTTCGCGCCTTCGCCAAACATGCTGTGGCAGAGCGCGCAGGCTTGCTGGAAATGCCCGCGTCCGCGCGCGGCGTTGGCGCGCAGGATGGAGTCGGTGGTGAGAAATTTTTTGAACGTGGCGATCTGCTTTTGGGTGTCCTCGGTGGTCGCGCGGACGGCGCCCCAGTTTTTCGCCAGCCACGCTTCGATGGCGGCATCGCGCAAACCCTGGAGCTGCCGGGCGAGCGGGGCGGTGATGGCGGCGCGGTCGAGAGTCTTCGCGTCGATGGCTGCGAGGAGCGCGCGGGCACTGGCGGCGCGGGCGAGCAGCGAGCCGAGCGCGTCCTGTTTTTCCGCGGCGTCGAGCGTGGGATAAACCATCAGGATTTGCGCGGGAATCCGGGCGTCGTCGAAAGCCGCGAGCCCGCGCAGCGCGGCCACCCGCAGTGGGCCGGGTGCTTTCACGAGGTCGAGCAGCACGGGCAAAGTCGGCGCGTCTTTCGCCGCGAGGAGCGAGTCGAGTGCGGCCAGTCGGGCCTCGGGCTTCGCGTGGGCATCCGCCAAAATCTTGCGCAGCCCGTCGAGCGCCGCGCCGCCGCCGAAGGCCGCCGCCAGCGCTTGCGCCTGCTCGCGGACCTCCTCGCTCGGACTCGCCTTCAGCTTCTCGTAGAGCGCGGGCCA
The DNA here is from genome assembly GCA_903874975.1 of uncultured Chthoniobacter sp. Taxonomy (GTDB): domain Bacteria; phylum Verrucomicrobiota; class Verrucomicrobiia; order Chthoniobacterales; family Chthoniobacteraceae; genus Chthoniobacter. The sequence goes on from CAIQUL010000093.1 coordinate 26,044, forward strand.
CCCGGTGGGCACCGTCGCGCCGCGCTGGCCTTTGAGCGATGCGTTCATGCCACGCAGGATGTTCGCCTGGGCCTCCGGGCTTTCGATTCTGCCCAGCGCCTGCACCAGCGCGCCGAGTGCGGGCGGCGCGGATTCTTGCGTATGACCCGGCACTCCCACGGCGAGCACCAGCGCCGCAATCAGAGCGCGCCAGCGCAAAGGAGCCTGGTGGAGCACTCGACCCGAGTGCTGCGGACGGCGACCCGCCGAGCGCACTGGTGTAAATGTGGCATTGAGAAAACGGTGGGCGCTCATGGGAATCGGGAGACGGCGCGTGCAGCGGCGCGCATATGGGTGTTTGCGGCGGGTCGCCGCAAACCGCACGCGGGTCGCGTGCTCCACCCGGCGCTACGCCGCGCCGCGCGCACTTGGTTCAACCGACGCTTTGCCGCCATACCGTTACTTCGCCGCCATGCGACGGGCGATGAACTCCTGCACCTTGGGAATCTTGCAGTTGGCCAGCAGCTCCGCGGCCTTCACCGGATCGGCGGCGACGGCGGGCTCGGCGGCGTACCAGAGCAACAGCGGGAGGTTGTGATCCGTCGCATCCTCGGCATGCGACGCGAGGCCTTCGAGAATCGGCCAGCGCTGCGGGATCGGGAGGCGTTGCGCGGCGGAGGCGAGGTAAAGCCGCACCACCGGCGAGGCGTCGGCGCGCGCCATTTTCGCAAACTCCACCAGCTCCGCCGCCGTCGGCGTGCCGTCTTCGCAGCGGAGCTGGATGACCCACGCGCGCAGATATTCCAGCGGGCTTTTGAGCGTCTCCAGCGCCGTTGCCTCGTCGAGTCCCCCTACGCCGTGCAGCGCCCAGAGCGCGCGCAGCTTGCGCGTTTCATCGGGATTCTCGCGCAACATCTTTTGCAGCGCCGCCTGCACCTCCGGCTTCGCGCCGCGCTCCGCGAGCATCCGCCGCGCGTGCCGCACATACCAGTCATTGGCGTGGAGCTGCATCTGCACGAGTTCCGCGTCGGTGGCTTTCGCCAGATCCACGCCCACCGCCTTCGCGCCCTCATGCACGATCTTGTAGATGCGCCCATTCGTCCGGTCCGTGAAGTTCCGCTGCTGATGGCACGGCACCTTGTCGTACCAGTCGTTGATCACCACGTTCCCATCCGGCCCGTACTGCGCGCTCAGGCCGCGGTACCACGCATCGGGCGACGCGAGGAAATCCATCTTCCGCTCGCTCTTCATCCCCGAGCCCGCGCGCACCAGCTTCTCGCAGCGCAGCTTGTTCATGTGGATGTCGCCGCAGAAAAACGTGTCGCGAAACTCCGCCGGCCACGTCCCGCCGAGATAGATCATCGCCCCGCAGTAGGCGCGCTTTTCGTACTCGAAATCCGCGATCGTCTTCAGGTCCGCATACGTGTGCCGGTTGCCATGCTGCCCCGCCTGCCGCTGGTAGCGCCCGCCCTGCACGGCCTGCCACATGTGCGGGATCACGCACGCGGCAAAAAACATCTGCCCGCGATCATTCCAATCCGCGCCCCACTGGTTGCTCCCGCCCTCAGCATACAGCTCGAATTTTTTCTTCCCCGGATGATACCGCCACACGCCCGCGTTCAGCTTCACGCGCTCCGTGTCGGGCGCGCCGGGCTGGCCTACGTTCGAGTTCGTGAAAATGCCCTGCGTCCCGTAGAGCCAGCCGTCCGGGCCCCAGATGAAATTGTTCAGCGTCTCGTGGGTGTCCTGATTGCCCCAGCCATCGAGCACCACCACTGGCTCGCCGACGGCCTGATCCGTGCCGTCCTTCACCGGGAAAAAAAGCAGGTTCGGCGGCGCGCCCACCCACACCCCGCCGTGCCCCACCGCGATCCCGCTGGCAAAGGTCAGCTTGTCGTAAAAAACCGTCCGCTTCCGCGCTTTCCCGTCCGGCGCGAAATCCTCAAGGATCAAAATCTTGTCCACCGGTTTGCCGGGACAATCCGGGTAGTTGGTATTCTCCAGCACCCACAGCCGCCCGCGGTCGTCGTAGGAGAAAGCGATGGGCTGCACCACATCCGGCTCCGCCGCCACCACCTGCGCGGAGAACCCCGGCGGCAGCTTCATCTGCCGCGCCGCCTCCGCCGCCGACAACGGCTCGGTGCGTGCGACCGGGCGGTTCCTGTCCTCAAGCGGGCTAGCGGCGACCGCAATTGAGGCGAGGGTGAGAAGGATGGAGAGCGTGGATTTCATAAAATGGGGTGGTGGGAAAACCGGAGACGGCAAGTGTAATTAGAGGGATTTTGGAGAGTTTGCTTTTTGGTTTGTAGCGACCTGCTCCACGGATGGCACGGACTTCATTTGTGGAAGTCTCTCCTTTTTCATCGGCGATCTTTCGTGGAAACCTCCGGGCTGGCTGGCGCGAACCGCGGGCCGCTGCGGCGCGGTGGTGCGGAGCCATCCGCGGCGGAGTGCGGCGGCGGCGTTGCTCGTCCTCGCCTTCTCGGCAGGTGGCTGGTGGGCGTACGACTGGCGGCAGCGGCAGCCGAAGCCGGTGAGGATCAGCGTGAAGGTGGAAGCCACCGGGGTGACGAAGCTGGAGAAGGTGTTGCAGCCGCAGGCGCTGGCGGTCGTCTTTGGTGCTTCGGTGGCAAAGGTCGAGGACCACGCAGGGTTGCCGGTCACGACGGGCATCCGCATGGAGCCGGCGGTCGAGGGGGAGTGGAAATGGGTGGGTGACACGCGGCTGGTGTTTCGCCCGAAGAGCGACTGGGCGGCGGGGCCGAAGTATCACATCACCCTGGATCGTTCCCTTTTCCCCAAGCACGTGCAGCTCGAACGCTACGAAGTGGACATGCAGACGGCGTCCTTCGTGGCGACGATGCCGAAGATCGAGTTCTACACCGATTCGACGGACCCGACGGTGAAGCAGATTGTGGCGACGCTGGAGTTCACGCACCGCGTGGACATGGTGGCGCTGGAGAAGAAGCTCAGCCTCGCGATGCTCGGCGGCGCGGATGTTTTCAAAAAGGGCGCGCCTCGCTTCACGCTCACTGCGGGACTGCACCAGCGCACCGCGTATCTGCGGACGAGCGCGCTCGTGCTGCCGGAGCGCGAGGACTTCATGCGGGTGACGCTGGCGAAGGGCTTGCGTCTCGTGCAGGGCAGCGCGGAGACGGCCGTGGACATCGAGAAAAAAGTCCGCGTGCCGGACATCGCCAGCTTCTTCCGTATCGAGTCGGTGGAGGGCACGGTCGTGCGCAACCATGAGGGCGAACCCGAGCAACTGCTCCTCATCCACACCACCGGCGCGGCGAAGTCCGAGGACCTCCAGAAAGCGCTCCACGTTTATCTGCTGCCGAAAAAGTCCGCCGACCAAGACGCCGAAGCTGACGAAAAGAAATGGGCGGGCCCGAAGAAAATCGACGAGGAGGTGCTCAAGAAAGCGGTGCTGCTGCCGATCAAGCTCGTCCCGTCCGGCAAGGAAAACACCGACCTGCACAGTTTCCGGATCAGCCTCGAAACCGCCGGTCAGCTTTTCGTGACGATCGCCAAAGGTGTCAGGCCGCTGGGCGGATTCACGCTCGGCGAGGATTACGCGAACGTGCTCGCGGTACCGAAGCTCCCGCGCGAAATCGAGATTCAGGGCCAAGGCGGCGTGTTTGCGCTGAACGGCGAGCGGAAGCTGTCCAGTAAGTCGCGCGGCGTCCGCCAGATCGAATACGAGATCGCGCGCGGTCTTCGATCACTACGTGCTCGCGGTGTGGGTCGGCAATTTCGACGGACGCCGCAATCCCGCGTTCATCGGCCGCACCTGCGCGGGTCCGTTGCTGTTTCAAATGATCGACAGCATGCGGCTCCAGAGTCGATCCCGGCCGCCGCCCATCGCGCCCGGCTCGGGTGTGGAGATGACCGCGCGCACCGGCAAGCCGCCGCAGATCGCGTCGCCGGTCAGCGGTCGCGTCGATGCGCTGGGCAACGGTAATGATGCCATCGCGCTCCAGACGGACACGGAGCCGGATGTGGCGAAGCTCTACTGGTTCGCGGGCAAAGTATTTCTCGGTGCCGCGGCGCCGCGCGAGGCGCTGCGCTGGTATCCCGCGCCAGGCGTGTATCATCTCACGGCGGTCGACGACCGGGGGCGCTCCAGCACCTGCAAAGTCACGCTGCAAACCGTCGCCGTAAAGTAGCTTGGACTTTAGTCCAACGGCCGGTGAAGCGTTTGGACTAAAGTCCAAGCTCCTTTGCCGAATAAGACTTCCGCGCTTCGGCGGTTGTCCATACACCGATGCCCATGCCGCAAACGATCGCCTCCGAACTCGCTGAACTGCGCGCGCGGTCGCTGTTGCGGTCGCTGCGGGAGATGGATTCGCCGCAGCAGCCGACAGTGGAGTTGGCGGGAAAAAAGCTCATCAATTTCTCCTCGAACGACTACCTCGGTCTGGCCACCGAGCCCGCGCTGCGCGAGGCGGCAAAGGCGGCGATCGACCAGTATGGCGTGGGCGCGGGCGCGAGCCGGCTGGTCTGCGGCACGCTTTCGCCGCATGTGCGGCTGGAGGAAAAACTCGCGGAGTTCAAGCGCACGGAAGCGGCGCTCACATTTTCCAGCGGCTACGCGACGGCGCTCGGGACGCTGGGGGCGCTGTGCCAGAAAGACGACGTGATCATTTTGGACAAGCTCGCGCACGCTAGCCTGATCGACGGCGCACGGCTGAGCGGCGCGCACGTGCGTGTCTTTCCGCACAACCACATGGGCAAGCTGGAGAGTCATCTCGCGTGGGCGCGTGACAATTTCCCTGAGGCGCGTGTGGTGGTGGTCACGGAGGCGGTTTTCAGCATGGACGGCGATTGGGCGCTGCTCGCGGAGATCGTGGAATTGAAGCTGCGCTTCGGTGCGCTGCTGCTGCTCGACGAGGCGCACGCGGTCGGCGTGATCGGCGCGCACGGGCGCGGGCTGGCGGAGCAACTCGGGCTGGCCGGCGCGGTGGACATTCACATGGGCACGCTGAGCAAGGCGCTCGGCGTGAGCGGCGGCTACGTGTGCGGCGGGCGGCGGTTGATCGAGCTGCTGGTGAACCGCGCGCGGAGTTTCATCTACTCCACCGCGCCATCGCCCGCAGTGGCGGCGGCGGGATGTGCGGCGGTGGAGTGGATGCTGTCGGCAGCGGGGGAGAAGCGGCGGCAGCAGCTTCGGCAAAATCTCGCGCAGTTTGCGTCGGAGATGCCGCCGCTGTTTTCCGGCGAGAGGAAAGTGCAGAGCGCGATCGTGCCGGTGATCGTGGGGAAGGCGGAGGCGGCGCTCGAAGCGGCGCAGTTGCTGGCGGACAAAGGGTTTCTCGTCCCGGCGATCCGCTTCCCGACGGTGGCGCGCGACGCGGCGCGGCTGCGGGTGACGCTCTCCGCGCGGCACACGCCGCGGCAGATCAGCGGGTTGTGCGCGGTGCTGCGGAATATCGCGGCGGGGTAGAAAGCAACGGTCATTCTGAGCGGAGCGCCGCGGGGGCGAAGGCGGGGGAGAGGCGTGAGATTTCGCCCTCCGCCTGCGCCCGAAGAAATAGTTGGAGGTCCTTCGACTGCGTTCCCGCCCGCCTGCGCCCGCCGGGAACTCCGCTCAGGATGACAGGGGGGATGGGGTCGCTGCGCTCGGTGAGATGCCGAGCGTAATGGCGGGCTCGCGGGCGAAGCGGAAGCCGGTGAGCGGGGTGGGGGAGGCCGTCGCTTTTTCGAGGGTCAGGACTTGGAAACTGCGGCCCATCATTTGCGGGTGCATGAGTGTTTTGAAGGCGCGGAGTTCGCGCTGGCTCGCGGGGGTGTCGGGGATGGTGCCGGGGAAGTGCAGGGTGCCGAGGGCGACGATGAAATGGTGCTGATCGGTGAAGCCCGCGACGCGCAGACCGGCGGCGCTGGCGCGCTCGGCGAGGGCGGTGAAATCAACGTGCGCGGTGAGGTCGGTTTCGCCCGGCGCGGCGAGGAGGTCAGCGACGCGGCGGTGTTGGGCGTAGCCGGTGAGGGTGCCGGTGGTGCGCTCGGGGCGGTAATAGTCGGCGCGGGGAAAGCCGTAGTCGATGACGAGCGCGAAGCCGCGGGTGAGTTTGGCGGCGAGGGCGTCGATCCAGGCGAGCGCGGCGAGATTGATCTCGGTGCGGTAGCCGGCGGGGACGGGCGGGAGCTTGGCGAGGGCGGCTTGAAGGGGCGCGTCGGTGATGGAGAGATCGGTGAAAACGAAGCGCTCGCCGTCGAGGGCGACGTGGGTTTCACGCCAGGCGGTGCCGTCCCACGCGACGGCGTGGATAGGGAAGGCGTCGAGGAGTTCGTTGGAAAAATGGACGCCGGTGAAGGCGGGGAGCGCGTCGAGGGTGGGGAACCAGTGAGCGGTGAATTCGCCGAGCGTTTCGCTCTGCGCGGCACGCAGCGCGGCGGAGGGCTCGACGATGTGGTAGCGCGTGGCGGCGAAGCACGCGGGCGCGTTGGTGCGGAGTGCGGTGAGAACGTCGCGAGCGAAGTCGCCGCGATGCGCGCCCTGCTCCACGAGGGTGAACTCGCGCGGCTCGCCGAGGCGCTCCCACATTTCGGCAAACTGCCGGGCGAGCAGCGTGCCGAAAAGTGGGCCGACGCTGACGCTGGTGAAAAAGTCGCCGCCGCGCCCGATGCCCGCGCGACCCGACGTGTAGTAGCCGTGCTCGGGATGGTAGAGCGCGGCTTCCATGAAATCGCGGAACGGGATCGGACCGTCGTGCGCGATCCGGGCGCGGAGAATCGCTGGCAGCGCGCCGGTCATCGGTGGTCCATCTTTCGCCGTTTCATCATTTCTCAGGCGACCGTGATGGCGGCTTCGATGAGCGGGAGTGCGGCTTGCAGGCTGGCGGCGGAGCGGGCGTGGACGCGGAGGAGCGGGTCGCCACGGCCGAAGGCAGCACCCACCGATTGAACCGCGCTGACGCCGACTGCGAAGTCGATGGTGTCGCTGGCTTTGGCCCGACCCGCGCCGAGAGCGACGCACGCGCGGCCGATGCCGCCGGCATCCATACGGGTGAGGCGCCCGCTTTGGCTGGCGCAAACCTCGTGGATGACGGGCGCGCGATGGACATCGGTGATGCGTTCCAGCGCGGTGGCATCGCCGCCCTGCGCCTCGACCATGGCGACGAATTTTTTCCACGCGGTGCCGTCCTGCAGCCATTGCGCGAGCTGGGCGCGCGGGGCGTCGGCGACTTTTTCGGCGAGGTCGAGGGTAAGGTCGATCATGTCCTGCGGCCCGCCGCCGCGCAGGCACTCGACGGCTTCCGCGACTTCAAGCGCATTGCCGGCGGTGCGGCCGAGGGGCTCGTCCATCGGGGTGAGGAGGTGGCTGGTGGCCACGCCCATCTCGCGGCCCACGGCGGCGAGGGCGGTGGCGAGTTCGGCCGCTTCGCCGCGCGTTTTCATGAAAGCGCCGGAGCCGAATTTTACATCGAGCACGAGCCGGTCGAGCGACTCCGCGAGCTTTTTGCTCATGATGCTGGCGACGATGAGCGGCTGCGACGGCACGGTCGCGGTGACATCGCGGAGGGCGTAAAGTTTTTTGTCCGCCGGACAGATGTTCTCGGTCTGGCCGATCATGGCGACGCCGAGGCGGATGAGCTGCGCGAGGGTTTGCTCTTCGCTAAGCGAGACATTGAAACCGGGAATACTTTCGAGTTTGTCGAGCGTGCCGCCGGTGATGCCAAGGCCGCGACCCGAGATCATCGGCACCCATAAATGATCGCACGCGAGGAGCGGCGCCAGGACCAGCGAGACTTTGTCGCCGATGCCACCGGTGCTGTGTTTATCGACCTTGGGCGGCGAGTCGGCGGGATAGCGGAGGACGTTTCCGCTGTGCATCATGGCTCGCGTGAGCGCGCCGGTTTCCGCCGCCGTCATGCCGCGAAAGAAGACGGCCATGGCGAAGGCGCTGGCCTGGTAGTCGGGGATTTCGCCGGCGGTGTAGCCGCGGATGAACTCGGCGATTTCGGCGGCGTCGAGTTCCGCGCCGTCGCGTTTGCGTTCGATGAAGGTGGGGATGTGCATGCGGAAATGACGAATGACGGAATGACGAATGACGGGCCGGGAGCAATGACTCAGCGAGGTTTGCCGAGAAAACTTTCGCCGACGGGCCAGGGCGGGAGGTGAAAAAAATCGGCGAGGGTGGCGGCGATGTCGGCGAAGGTTTGGCGGGTGCCGAGGTCGGTGCGGCGGTTGGCGTGGAGGACGAGGAGCGGGACTTCTTCGCGGGTGTGGTCGGTGCCGCGCCAGGTGGGATCGTTGCCGTGATCGGCGGTGATGATGACGAGGTCGTCGGGCGCGCAGCGGGGAACGAAAGTGGCGAGCCAGAGGTCGAACTGGGCGAGGGAGTTGGCGTAGCCGGCGACATCGCGGCGGTGGCCGAAGAGCATGTCGAAATCGACGAGGTTGGCGAAGATGAGGCCGTCACGACCGGTGGCCCAGAGCGCGTCGATGGCGGACATGCCGTCGGCGTTGGAGGCGGTGGGCGTGGAGCTGGTGAGGCCACGGCCCGCGAAGATGTCGCTGATTTTTCCCACGCCCTCGACGGACCGGCCCGCAGCGGCGAGGGCGTCGAGGACGGTGCGCGGGGGGACGGCGGAAAAGTCGTGCCGGCCGTTGGTGCGTTGAAACGCGCCGGCCTCGCCAGCAAAGGGCCGGGCGATGACACGACCGATGCGCCAGGCATCGGCGTGGCGGCGGGCGATGCGACAAATTTCGTAGAGTCGAGGGAGCGGGATGACGCTCTCGTGGGCGGCGATTTGGAGGACGGAATCGGCGGAGGTGTAGAGGATCGGGCAGCCGGTGCGGACGTGCTCGGCACCGAGTTCGGCGAGGAGGGTGGTGCCGCTTTGCGGGTAGTTGCCGAGGAAGGTCACGCGGGCTTCGTCTTCGATGGCGCGGACGAGTTCGGGCGGAAACGCGACGTAGGTGGCAAAGGGCTGGTCGAGGATGACGCCGGCGATTTCCCAATGGCCGGTGGTGGTGTCTTTGCCGGCGGAGCGCTCGCGCATGCGACCGTGGCTGGCGATTGGTTCGGGCGCGTGCTTTGCGCCGATGATCTGCCCGAGGCCGAGGGAGAAAGACGTCGGGAGCACGAGCGCGGGCTGCGCGGCGAAGATGTGGCGGAGAGTATCGGCACCGGCGTCGCCGTAGGCCGCGGCGTCGGGCGCGTGGCCGCAGCCCACGCTGTCGAGGACGAGCAGGAGGGCGCGCATCAGCGGTGGGCGGTGGTGGGCATGGGACAGAGGTTTAGGGGATGGTGCAGGATTGGGGAATGCGGAAACGGGGAGGGCGCAGCTTGGACTTTCGTCCAAAGTGGAGAGGGGACTTGGGACGAAAGTCCAAGCGACTTTCCGTATTCCCGGATGGGCGCGGCGTGGTAGCGTCCGCGCCGTGAAAAAATCCGACTCCATTTTTGTCGCGGGACACCGCGGCCTCGCGGGCAGTGCGATCGTCCGCGAACTGCACGCTCAGGGCTACGCCAACGTGATCACCCACACGCGCGCGGAAGTGGATCTAGCGGATCGTGCGGCGGTGCGGGGATTCTTTGACGCGGCGCGTCCGGCAGTCGTGGTGATGGCGGCGGCGAAGGTGGGCGGGATCAAGGCGAACAACGATTTCCCCGTCGAGTTCCTGCTCGAGAATCTGAAGGTGCAGAACAACGTGATCGAGGCGGCGGCGGACTTCGGCGTGGCGAAGCTGCTCTTCCTCGGTAGCTCGTGTATCTATCCGAAATTTGCGCCGCAGCCGATCCGCGAGGATTCGCTGCTGACGGGCGCGCTGGAGCAGACGAATGAGGCCTACGCGCTGGCGAAGATCGCAGGGATCAAGCTCTGCCAGGCGTATGCGCGGCAGTATGGGCGGAATTTCATCAGCGCGATGCCGACGAATCTTTACGGCCCCGGCGACAACTTCGACCTCAGCAGCTCGCACGTGCTCCCGGCGCTGCTCCGCAAAGTGCATGAGGCCAAGCTGCGCGGCGACGCGAGCGTGCCGGTGTGGGGGACGGGGACGCCGCGGCGCGAGTTTCTGCATGTGGACGATCTCGCGAGCGCGTGCCGCTTTCTGCTCGAAAACTACGACTCGCCCGAGATCGTGAACGTGGGCTGCGGCGAGGACGTGACGATCCGCGAACTCGTGGAGCTGGTGCGCGAGGTGGTGGGCTACGAGGGCGAGCTGGCCTTTGACCCGACGAAGCCCGACGGCACGCCGCGGAAGCTGCTAGATATTTCGCGGCTGCGAAATCTCGGCTGGGCTCCGCGGATCCCGCTGCGGGAAGGCATCGCGCAGACCTACGCGTGGTATTGCCGGGAATGCGGGGCGTAGCTGGCGCGACGGTGGCGTCACAGGGTTGTTACGCTTCTCTGCTCGCGGGGCGCATTTCGGGGGGCACGGTTTAGGCTTTCCCAAACGATCCATGAAAGCGCCCCGTTATCCGATGCCTCGCCACCCCGCCGGGCACGCTAGAAAATCTCCGGCAGGAGCCGGTTTGGAGGATGAATAAGATTTCGATTTCCGACTTGGCTAAGGGCGCTCCGTCGCGGCAGGGTCGCCGGTTCTGAATGAATAAGGCAAAAACCAAGGCATATTGCAGGCATTGTCGTCACGAACAGTTGTTCGTGCGGGCCACGATGCGCCACGGCTGGCATTTCGTCTTTTCCATCGTGACGCTGGGACTGTGGGCGCTGTGCTGGCTGGCGATGTGGATCGGGCAGCGCGTGCGGCCTTGGCGGTGCGAGCATTGCAGTTGGAAACAGCCGGATTTTCGCAGCCTGGAGGAGCGGATGCGCACTGTGGAGCTGACGCCGCGGCGCTCAAGGCGGCGGCGCTAGCCGGGTGGGTTCGCGCTGTTTTCCCCGCGGGGGGTGGTGTGGGCGAAGGGTTTTTCGAGGACGAGTTCGGTGCCTTCCTTTTTGAGGTTGTAATCGACCTGAGGAAAAGCGCGGCGGATGAGGTGGATGCCGAGGCCTCCGGGTTGCACCATTTCGAGCGGGCGGCCCTGCATTTTGTGAGGCTCGCATTGCGCGCCGAAATCGCGGAGGCGGAAGCGGACGCCGTCGTCAAGTAGTTCGCAGACGAGGCTGATGGGCCGGTCGGTGGCGTGGTCGTAGGCGTAGCGGATGACGTTGGTGCAGGCTTCGTCGAGGCCGAGGACGATGAGATCCTTTTCCGTGTCGGAAAAGGCGAGCGGCAGCAGGAACTGGCGGACGAAATCGCGGACCAGCGAAAGGTTCGCGGGGTGGCTGGCAAATTCGATCTCACTCTTCATAGAAGGCCCAGGACGAGAATGGTCAGGTCGTCGTGCGGCTCGGCCTGCTGGCGATGCGCGAGTTCGCCGCAGTTCAGCGCGTCGATGACGTCGTCGGAGGCGCCGAATTTCCGGTGGAGCAGGCGCAGCACGCCGGCGTTGTCGAGCGGCTCGTCGCGGGCGTTGAAGGATTCGGGCAGGCCGTCGGAGTAAAGGACCAGCCAGTCGAGCGGCGAGAGCGTGATGGACTGGGCACGCGCGGGAAGCTCCGGGAGCAGGCCCAGGGGCGGGGAGCCGGTCACGTGGACCTCCGCGCAGGTGCCATCCGCGCGGGCGAGAAAAGGATGGCAGTGCCCGGCGCTGCACAGCTCGACGTGGCCGGAGGAAACGGTGAGCCGGCCGAGCAGCGCGGTGATGAACATGCCGCGAATCGTGTGCCCGGTGAGCATCGCATTCCAGCGGGCCATCGCCGCCACGGGCGAGATGCCGGGTTTCAAGATGAGCCGGAGAATGCTCAGCGCCTGGGCCATGAGCAGGGCGGCGGGCATGCCTTTGCCCGCGACGTCGCCGACCACGAAATAGATTTCGTCCGGGCCGAGTTCGACCACGTCGTAAAAGTCGCCGCCGACATTGAGGGCGGGCCGGTAGAGGGCAGAAAACTGCAGGTTGGCGTGTCGCGGGAGCGTCTGCGGGAGGAAGCTCGCCTGGATCTCCCGTGCGAACGCGAACTCCTGCGCCACGCGCTGCTGCTCGCGCTGGCGGTCGATCGTCCGCAGCTTGTCGATCGCCGTCGCGGCGAGGTTGGCGTAGGCCTTGAACGCCTCCAGATCGGCCTCGTCGAAAGCCAGCCGCTCCGTGGGATTAAGCACCTGGAGCACGCCGATGACCTGCCCTTTTCGCGCCAGCGGCACGCACAGGATCGAGCGCGTACGGTAGCCGGTCCTTTTGTCCACATCGGGAAAAAAGCGCGGGTCCGCGTAAGCGTCCGGCACGAGCAGCGCCTCGCTGTTTTCCAGCACCCAGCCGGCGATGCCGCGCCCGCGCGGGACGGTGATCTTCGCGTCGCCGACCGGCATGCCGGGGCCGCCGCTGGCGGCTGCGAGCTCTAGGTCGCCCGCGCCATCGGTGAGGAAAAGCGACGCCGCCTCCACCTCCAGGACGCGCCGCGCCACGGCGAGGATCGCCGGGAGGAGTTCGCGGGACTCGGTGATGCTGTTGATCAGCGCGCTCACTTCCACGAGGCCCTTATAGACCTTGAGCTGACGTTCGAGGATTTCGAGACTGGCCGGCATCGCGCGGCCTTTCATCGGTGACGGAGCGCGGGGAAGAAAGCCAAAACGCCCGGGCACTTGGCGCGTCCGCTTTCGCGCTGGAAATCGACGCCCGACGGCGACAATCTGCGCGCTTATGAAACGAGTCCTCCTCACCGCCTCCCTTTTCGCCCTCGCCGCCGCCGCGCTGGCCGACGACACCGCCTACACCGCGCTCCGCGTGGTCGGGCGCAGCCAGGGGAAGGACGCGATCAACCACGTGGTCGAGTTGCGCGGGCGCTCCGGCAGCCCGCAGCCCGCGGTGTGGAAAGTGACGCTCGACGAACCGCGGGCGCGCGGCGGCGTGCGGGAGATCGACGTGCAGCGGGGCAAGATCATCAGCGAGCGCACCCCGGCGGCGGCGCGGACGCCAGGCCGGACGATGAATTTCAACCAGCTCAACCTCGACTCCGATGGCGCGTTCACCGTGGCCAATCAAGAGGCCCAGAAGGGCGGGATTCCGTTTGATCATGTGGACTACATTTTGAGCAGCGGCACGGGCGGCGACGCGCCGGTCTGGCGGCTGGAGCTTTTGGATACGAAACTCGGGCGCGCCGGAAGCATCGACATCGCCGCCGACACCGGCACCGTGCTCAGCCAGAATCTGCGGATGCCCACCGCGAGCCGTGCCAATGACGGCCGCACCTACCTGGATGGCGGCCGCCGCAATCCGCCGCCGCCGGTGAATGATCGTTACCCGGACGAGAGCCCGCGCTCCTCCGGCGGAGACAGCGGCAACTCCCGGCCCGGTGAGCCCTTTCGCAACGTGAGCGACTTCTTTCACCGCTTGGGCAAGCGCTTCGCAAAGCGCGGCGGGCAACTCGAAAACTTTTTCACCGGGAAAGGCGCGCGGGCCGCCCGCGAGCGCTCCGCCGATGACTAAGGAGACGGTCGCTGATGCAGGCACGGGCGTGATGAAAAGCGAGTCCACGATGGCGAGGCGAAATGTGGCATGGTGCCAAGCGGTCGGCACCGAGTGTCCCGGAGGGAGGTAAGAAGATTGCGGTGGCGTAAGCCTGTGGACTGGAGCTTCTCCATTTTTCCGAACCGCAGCGCGGTTCCCCATGAATAGCCGGGGGTCGCAGACCCCCGGTCAGGCGAGCGAGACGAATCTAACCCTGGAGGGGTAGCCTCCATGCAGCCAGTCCGTCCGCATCGTCATGCGGACGGTGCGGGGTCCGCGCACCCCGCATGGGGGGAACCCCTCCGGGGTTCAAATCGCGGACTCACATTTAATCACACCCTGCAGGTATGGAGGACGGACAACGCGCTTGCCACCGGGGTGAGCGCCTCCTAGTTTCCGCCTCTTGAAAAAAGCCGGCGTGGCGAAATTGGCAGACGCGCTAGACTCAAAATCTTGTTCCCGCAAGGGAGTGTCGGTTCGACCCCGACCGCCGGTACTTTTCATCTCCCGCCGTGAGCGGAATGTTGTCACCGCGCGCGGCCCCCAATCATGAATGAGCATCACTACATCGCCTGCGATCTTGGTGCGGAAAGCGGGCGGGTCATCCTCGGACGGCTCTCCGGCGGGCGGGTCACGCTGGAGGAGGTGCATCGCTTTCCCAATGGCGCGGTGAGGATCGCGGGCTCGCTGCGCTGGGATGTGCTGCGGATATTCGAGGAATTGAAAATCGGACTGCGCAAGGTCGCGGCGCGGCGGATGAAGGTGGAGAGCTTCAGCGTGGATTCGTGGGGGCTGGACTACGTGCTGAGCGGAGCGGGGCAGCCGATGCTCTCGCTGCCCTACCACTACCGCGATGGGCGGACGGATCGCACTTATGCCGCTGCGCTGCGTTCGCCGGGTGCGGAGCTGATTTTCGCGGAGACGGGCATCCAGTTCATGCCGATCAATACGCTCTACCATCTCCTCGCCGAGCGGGATGGCAGCCCGTGCCTGCTGGAGATTGCGGAGCGCTTTCTGACCATCGCGGACTACCTGCATTTCCTTTTCAGCGGCGTGGCGGTCATCGAGGAAAGCCTCGCCAGCACCACGCAGCTCTACAACCCCGCGACACGCGCGTGGTCGGAGCGGCTCATTTCGGAGTTCGCGCTGCCGCGAAAAATCTTCCCGCCGATCGTGCCGTCCGGCACCCGGCTCGGCGGGTTGCTGCCGGAGGTCGCGGCGGAACTCGGGGTGGAGGCGTGCGAGGTCATCGCCACGTGCTCGCACGATACCGGCGCGGCGGTCGCCGCAGTGCCGGCGACGGGTGAGGACTGGGCGTATCTCAGCTCGGGCACGTGGTCGCTGATCGGTGTGGAGTTGCCCGCGCCGCTCCTCACCGCCGCGGCACGGGCGCACAATTTTACGAACGAAGCGGGATTTGGCGGCACCACGCGTTTTTTGAAAAACATCGTGGGGCTCTGGCTGCTTCAGGAGTGCCGCCGGACGTGGGCGCTCGACCAGCGCAACTACGACTACGCGACGCTCGCCGCCGAGGCCGAGCTCGCCATGCCGTTCGGTGCGCTCATCAATCCGAACGACGCGCGGTTTTGGAAACCAGACGACATGCCGGGAAAGATCGCCGCCTACTGCCGCGAGACCGGGCAACCCGCGCCGGAGACGCCGGGGCAGTTCACGCGCTGCATTTACGAAAGTCTCGCGCTGCTCTACGCGCGGACGCTCGGCGAGATCGCGGAGGTCTGCGGGCGCGCGATCACCCGGCTGCACATCGTGGGCGGCGGCAGCCAGAGCCGGCTGCTGAATCAATTCGCCGCCAGCGCCACCGGCTGCACGGTGCTCGCCGGACCGGTCGAGGCCACGGCGCTCGGCAACGTGCTCCTGCAAGCCGTCGCACTCGGGCATCTCGACTCGCTGGGCGCGCTACGCGATGTGGTGCGCGCGTCCTTTGCCATCGAGAGCTTTGAGCCGCAGGACCGCGCCGACTGGCAGCACGCCGCCGCGCGGTTTGCGGCGCTGCCGGGCTGAGTGGAAAATCGCGCGCACCGGATCGCCGGGTGGAGCACTCGACCCGAGTGCGGTTTCTGGCGACTCGCCGGAAACTAGTTGGTGGGGTCGGCCACGGGAACAGCCTGGCGAATGTCCGGGAGCCCGGAGGCTGCTCGGCGCGCTCGCTGGTGTGCGCGGCGGGTCGCCGCCCACAGCACTCCGGTCGAGTGCTCCACCCGGATTCTGCGGCCGCGCGCGGGCTGATTTCTGAAGGTACGAAAACGGACGGGAAGCCTGCGCCTCCCGCCCGTCTGGTGCTGCGTGATTTGAATCGGTTACTTGGCGTCCTGCTCCGCGCGGCGCTTCTGCCATTCGCCCCGGCGCTTCTCCATTTCCGCTTTCCACTTCTCGGCTTGGTCGGGCGTGAGCACGGCTTTTACCTTTTCCATCGAGGCTTGGAAAAACGCGCGCATCTTCTCGCGCTTCTGCTCGTCGGTCAGTGCGGAGTCTTCGCGGAACGCCTTAATTTTCTCCGCGTCTTCGGCAAAGATGGCCTTGAGTTTTTCGACCTGCTCGGTGCTGAGGCCCAGCTTCTCCTTCATCATTTCCAGGCGTTCGCCACGCTGTCCTCCGGGACGTCTCGAGCGACCGGGGCCGGGCTCGCCTTCCTTGACGCCAGCGGGCGGATTGACCGGCGGAGTGGGTGGCACCGGGTCTTCGGCGCGGAGTGTGGAGGTGGCAGCCAGGAGACCGGCTGTCGCGAGGGTGAGGATGGTGAGTTGATTTTTCATCGTGGCAGGGAAAACACCCGAACGTTCGCCGAGTTGCGCGCCGCTTCGCGAAATCCTCCGGAGCGCCGTTTCCCCAAGCAAAAAGACACGGCGTGAGGCCGTGTCTTTTTGAGAAAGCGGGAGCGCACCGGAGCGGTGCGGCCAAAGTAAAAGCTACTTCGCCAATTTGCCCTCGATGTATTTCACCACGTCACCCACGGTCTGGAGCTTCTCCGCGTCTTCGTCCGGGACTTCGACGGAAAATTCCTCCTCGAAGGCCATGACCAGCTCGACGGTATCGAGCGAATCCGCGCCGAGATCCTCAATGAAGGAAGCGGTCTGCGTGACTTGCTCCGGGTTCACGCCAAGCTGCTCGACGATGATGTCCTTCACTTTTTCTTCGATGGATTTTTCTGACATAAATTCGGTGTGTTGGGCTGTTGGTTGGGTTGGTTTAGGGCGCATGGTTTAGTGTCGCGTCCGACACCTTGGCAACAACTAATTCCGCTTTTCTCGCCAGCGTAATTTTCGTCACGAAATCGGCGCTGGCATCCGCTCGCCGGCGACATTAGAAACCCCGCCCATGAGCGATTTTTCCGACGAGTTTGATCTCAAGTTTTTGCCCGCCTGGCTGAAAGAAACCCCGGCCAAGAATCCGTACGCCGACTATGAAGGCGACACGGGAGATCGTCTGCGCCGGGATCGCGACGACCGCAGTCCGCGCGGACCGCGCCCGGCGGGCCGGGGCGGTCCTCCCGGCGGAGACCGGCGCGGACCGCGTCCGGATCGCCCGCCCGGAGACCGCGCGCGCGGGCCGCGCCCCGGCGGGGATCGACCGCGCGGCGACCGCCCGCAGGGTGACCGGCGGGGAGGGGATCGCGGGCCGGGCGGGCGTCCGCAGGATCGCCGCGACGCCCCGCGCCCGCTGCGGGAGACCGCGCCCGCGCAGTTGAAGATCGAGTTTTTGCCCGAGCCCATCGCCGCCGCGGGCATCGCGAAACAAATCCACGCCAGCGGACGGGCCTGCGCCGTATTCGGCACGGCCAAACTTTTTCTCGACCGCCCCGAGCGCCATCTCGTCCGCGTCACCTCGAGCGATCCCGCAGTGCCGCTTTTCCAGATCGGCGACGGCCCGGTGTCGTTCGACCGCGGCATCATCGAGCGCAACGCCTTCCTCCATGCGCGCGACCAGTATTACTCCAGCGAGACCGTGCAGAGCGAGCCGATCAAGGGCAACTTCACCAATGTCGCCCGCTGCCGCGCCTCGGGCACGCTGCTCGGCCCCACGAACCACCACGGCTACCAGCCCGCGCTACGCAAACTCTACGAGGAGCGCTTTAGCCGGCAGATGTCGTTCCCGCAGTTTCAGCAGTATGAAATCGACGTCGTCGCCGACGAGCAGACCGTGGCGGACTGGAAGGAGCAGGCGCGCTCCAGCACCACCTACACGACCACGCAGGAAGCCGAGCCCGTCACCTTCAAGACGCTCTTCGACGCGGAGCAGCATTTCAAAAAGACGTATCTCCCGCAGTTGGTGAAAACGGGAACGACGCTGGAGTGCAGCGGTCACGCCAGCCGCGTCACCGCGGACCGCCACGTGGCGGGAGCCGCGCGTGCGGCGTGGGAAGCCGAGGGGCGTTTTCCGCAGGGGCTGGTGAGCGCGCTGTGTCCCTACTTCAACGAGGCGGGGCTGGCCTTTTTCAAACACCGCAAGCGCACGCTCTTTGTCTGCGCGATCAAACCGCAGCGGCATCCGCTGGGGCAGGCCTTCTCCGACGGCATCTCGTCCATTTTGGGAACCGTCGAGCTTTCGCCACGCATCAAGCGCCCGCAGCTCGCCGCGAAGATTCTCGGCGAGGCGCAGGACACGCCGGAATTTTCCGCCCGCAAAGCGCAACTCGCCTCCGACTTGCACTACCTCTTGCAGGTTGGCCACGTCATCGAGTTTTCCGATGGCAGCCTCGAACTCCCGCTCGATCCCAAAGCCCGGCCCGAGCCGGAGCAAAAGCCCGCCCGCAAGGACAAGCCTGCCGCAGCGACCGCCAGCGGGACGGAGGAGGAATCCGCAGCGCCCGCGGAGACCGGATTGGCAACGTCCGATCAGGCGCTCGCCGACCCTGCCGCCCCGGAGTTGATGTCCGACGTCGAGCTTCCGCCGGAGGCGGAGTTGGAACTGCCGCCGCCGTCGGTGGTATCGTAGCGCAGGCCTTCAGCCTGTGGCCGTGCGCCCAGCTTCCTGCCCGTCAAAGATTCAGCGGGCAGGGATGCCCGCTGGACATGCACGGGCTGGAAGCCTGCGCCACTTTCGCGGTCTTTCCTGCTTGAGCGGCGAACCTACTTTGCCGCCGGGTGCTGGTGCGCGCTGTGGTCCACGGCGTGCGCTCGAGGTAATTCTTCCACGCGGCCACCCAGAGCCGGCCTTTCGTGGCCCACGCCATCTGCACCGGACTCACGAGTTCGGGGAATTGCACCTCGCTCGCCACCCGGCTCCACCTTTACGCCCTCTCGCTACGGTCATCAGTTTGATCGCCTCCTCGGGGCCGACATAGCGGTTACTTCCGGCGGTTACTGCCCGTTTTTTCAAAAATCCGCCGCTGCCCGGAAACCCTTTACCAGCCTTGATCCGATGGGGTGGAGAGTAGGGGGATCGAACCCCTGACCTCGTCATTGCGAACGACGCGCTCTACCAACTGAGCTAACTCCCCGGACAGCGGGTGGGACTATTCTAGCGGAAAAACGGTGGATCAAGGAAAAAGATCCGGCTAGTTCGCGGAGCTGTGGCTGGCACCGTTGCCGGGCCCGCCCGAACCGACGGACGGTTTGGGAAACGCGGCAAGTTTACTGCGAATGATCTCGGCGCGGAGGGAGTCGCGTTCGTCGGCGGCAAGTTTCTGCGAGGTGCCTTTTTGCAAGTGCGCGGGCTGGGTTTCCATGAAGAGCTCGTCCACGGGCTGGCGGCAGGGTTCTGGGAAAAAGCCGAGGTCGATCCCGAGCTTCATAAAGGAAAGCAGGTTGAGCGCTTCCTTCGAGTTCATGGAGTAGGCGTGCTGGAGGATGCCGTAGCCGCGGCCGATGTTGTCGAGGAGGGTGTTTGGTCTTTTTTGCAGGAGCATCTGCCGGGCGTTCTGCTCGTGCTCGATGATCTGCTCGATGACCTTGTGCAGCCGCGCGATGATGTCCTCCTCTTTTTCCCCGAGGGTGGTCTGATTGGAAACTTGGAAGAGGTTACCGAGAGCCTCGGTGCCTTCGCCGTAAAGCCCGCGCACGGCGAGGCCGATTTTGTTCACGGCCTGGATGACCTGGTTGATCTGCTCGCTGAGGACGAGTGCCGGGAGATGCACCATCGCCGAGGCGCGCATGCCGGTGCCGACGTTCGTGGGACAGGCGGTGAGGTAGCCGAGCTGCGGGCTGAAGGCAAAGTCGAGCCGCTCTTCGAGGAGGCTGTCGAGTTTGTCGATCATCTTGAAAACGCTCTTGAGTTGCAGGCCGGAACGAATGGCCTGCATCCGGAGATGGTCCTCCTCGTTGATCATGATGGAGAGCGTCTGCCGCCGGTTCATCACCACGGCGGAGCCGAGGCCCTTGGCCGCGTGTTCGCGGGAAATGAGGTGGCGCTCGACGAGAACCTGCTTTTCCAGGGCGGAGAGATCCTGCGAATAGACCGAGAAGGCATCGCTCATCTCGGGCAGCAACTCGACCTGGGGTTTGATGGCTTCGAGGATCTGCAGCCGCTCATTCTTTTTGGCCCAGCCGGGGAAGGGGAAATTGCCGAGGTTCCGCGCGAGGCGCACGCGACTGCTGACCACGATCTGATGATGCGGCCCGTCGCCGCCGAGCCAGTCGCCGGTGCTGGTGAGGATATTGTGTAGGGCCATAGTGGAGTTGATCCTGGCTGGCTTAAAATTGTTTGAGCTGGTCGCGAAGGCGCGCGGCGGATTCGTAATCCTCGGCGGCGACCGCCTTGCGGAGATCGCGCTGGAGGGTGCGCACCTGCGAGTCACGCTGGATGCTTTGCAGGGCGCGCGCCGGGATCTTGCCGATGTGTTCGGTGCCTTTGTGCATGCCTTTGAGGAGTGTGGCCAGGCCTTCGCTGAAGGTCTGGTAACACGCGCCGCAGCCGAGGCGGCCAGTCTTTTTGAAGTCCGCCTGGCTGAATCCGCAGGTCGGGCATTTCTGCACGGTGCCGCCGCGCTCCATCTCCTGCGCGGCCCCGAGCCCGAGCAGCAGGTCGGCGAGTGCGAATCCCGTCGGGTCCGTGACGCCCTTCTCCTTTGAGCAGGCTTCGCAGAGGTTCACTTTTTGCATTTTTCCGTCCACGATCTGGGTGAGGAAAACCGTGGCTTGGCTGGCTTTGCAGGCGTCGCAATTCATGGGTGGGCGGGGAGACCGCTACGGGTAAATCGGCGTGCCCGTGGTCTGCGTCAACTCGCGGAACCGCGCGATGATCCGCTGCGTGATCGCGCCGGGCTTTCCGCTGGCAATCTCGCGACCGTCGAGCTTCACCGCCGCGATGACTTCCGCCGCGGTGCCGGTGAGGAAACATTCGTCCGCGATGAATACGTCGTGCCGCGAAAAATCGCGTTCGCGGATCGGGATGCCGAGTTCCTGCGCGATGTCGAAAACCGTGCCGCGCGTGATGCCGTCGAGCGCGCCGGCCGTGAGCGGCGGCGTGGAGATGGCGCCGTCGCGGACGATGAAAATGTTGTCGCCGGTACATTCGGCCACGAGCCCCACGTCGTTGAGCATGAGCCCCTCCTCGGCCCCGGCCTGAAGCGCCTCGACCTTGGCCATGATGTTGTTGAGGTAGTTCAGCGATTTCACCTGCGGGCTCAGGATGTCGTGCGAAGGCCGCCGCGTGGCCACCGTGGCCATGGTCAATCCGGTCCGGTAGGACTCCTCGGAGTAGAGCGAGATCGCGTCGGCGATGATGATGACGGAGGGCGTCGGGCACTTGAAGGGGCTCAGCCCCATCGGCCCGACGCCGCGGGTGATGACCAACCGAATGTAGCCGTCGCGCAGCCCGTTGGCCTTCACCGTCGCGCACGTCGCGGCGATCATTTCCTCCGGCGTGAGCGGGATTTTCAGCAGGATCGCCCGCGCGCAGTCGTAGAGCCGGCGGATGTGCTGTTCGAGGCGAAAGACGCGCCCGTTGTAAAAGCGGATGCCCTCGAAGATGCCGTCGCCATAAAGGAGGCCGTGGTCGAAGACCGAAACCTTGGCCTGGCTGGCGGGGAGCATTTGGCCGTCGATGTAGATAGTGCGTTCCATGGAAAAGGGGCGCACAGTGCCAGCGACTCCGGCGGAATTCAAGCGACCAGCAGCCCGTCGCGAATCTCGAGCCGGCGGTCGCCGCGCGTGGCGAGTTCCGCGTCGTGCGTCACCACCACCAGCGTCTTGCCGTGATCGCGCACCAGACCGAGGAGCAGTTCCACGATGCCTTCGCCGGTTTTCGAGTCGAGGTTGCCGGTCGGTTCGTCGGCGAAAATGACGCTCGGATCATTGATCAGCGCCCGCGCGATGGCCACTCGCTGCTGCTCGCCGCCGGAGAGTTCCGCCGGCAGATGGTGCAACCGGTCGCCGAGACCGACCCGCGCCAGAGACTCAGCGGCATCGTCGGGCCGGGGCTTGCCGCCGATCAGCGTGGCGAGCATCACGTTTTCCACCGCGGTCAGCTCGGGGAGGAGGAAGTAGCCTTGGAAAACGAAGCCGATCCGCTCATTGCGCAGCCGCGCCTGCATCGCCTCGCCGCCCTCGTAGAGCCGCATCCCGTCGAACTCCACGGTCCCCGACTCCGGTCGCTCCAACCCGGCCAGCGTGTAGAGCAGCGTCGTTTTGCCCGCGCCCGACGCGCCGCACAGAAACACCGCCTCCCCGCGCTGGATCTCCGTGCTGATGCCGCGCAATACCTCGATCGTCCGCGGGCCGATTTTGAACGAGCGTCGCAGGTCGCGGGCGACGATGAGCTGCGAGGCAAAGGGCGAGCGGTTCGGCGAGGGCGTCATGAGCGTGGCAAAATCCGTCAATCCGCGGTCAACTATCAACCCCCAACTTTCCCTGCCGAACCGCCTCGTAGAGCACGATGCCCACGGCGGTCGCGAGGTTCAGGCTGCGCGTGTCCGGAGTCATCGGGATGGTCAGGCAGCGAGCGGCGTGATCCTCCAGTAGGGATTCCGGGAGGCCTTTCGTCTCGCGCCCGAAGACGAGGAAGTCGCCATCCAGGAACCGCGCATCCCAGTAAGCGCGGGCGGTTTTCGTCGTCAGAAAAAAGAACCGCGCAGTCGCGGGCTGCGCTGCCTGCAACCCGGCGAACGACTCCCAAACCGTCACCGTCACGTCCTTCCAATAGTCCAGGCCCGCGCGTTTCAGGGTTTTGTCGTCGATGGAAAACCCGAGCGGCTGCACGAGGTGCAAATGCGCGCCCGTGGCCAAGCACAGCCGTCCGATGTTTCCGGTGTTCGGTGGGATTTCGGGTTCGATGAGGACGACATGCAGCATGCGCCCGCCATTCCGCCCGAGCCGCCCGCCGCCTGCAATCCCCGAGTCCGGCCCGCGCATCCTTGCTGGCAAATGGTTGCGCCCGTTTGCCCGGTCATGCTTAGATGCGCCGACTTCCCCGTGCGCTACCTCAAAGTCACCATCGTTCTCGGTCTGGCGATTTGCCTGGCGGTCGCCGCTCTGTACGAGACCGGGCTTTTTCACCAACTCGACATCGGGCTGGCCAGTTTTTTGGGCAAAAGGTTCACGCCCATCCCGCCGCGCGCCGTGCAGTATCCGCTCTTCATCCTGCTCGCCTTCGGGGTTGCGTGGGCGACGATCGACATTCCGCGCCTTGCGCTCAAATGCATCATCGCCGCCGGGGCGCTGCTCCAAGTGCTGACTGCCGTGTGGGTGCTTGATTTGCACGGCGTCTTCTTCTCCCCGTTCGCTGCCGTCGCCGCCGTGGCCGGCGGGTTTCTGGGTGCGTTTCTTTACTCGCGCGGCGAGGCTGGCAGCCGGAAGCGCGTGCTCACGCAGGTGGTCGGCGACCGCGTCTCCGAGCGTGCGTTTCTGGCGCTGCTCGATGCCGCCGAGCCGCTCAATCTCGAGGGGGAGCGCCGCCAGGTCACGATCGTCGTCTGCGAAATCTTCAACCACGACGTTCTCGAATCCGCGCTGTCCGCGCCGGACTATGTGGCGCTGACCAATTCCTTTCGCAGCAACGCCTCGGACTTTCTGGTCGAGCGCGGCGGCTTCCTCGACGAGTGCGACGGGGAGAGTGTGCGCGTCGTCTTCGGCGCGCCGCTGACCGACGCCCGGCACGCCGGCACCGCGTGCGAAGCCGCGCTGGCGCTTGCCGAGAGGCTCGACGATGTGAACCGCGAATGTCTGACGATCTGGAAGCAGACGTTCGACTTCCGCCTCGGCGTGAACTCGGGCGAAACGGTCGTCGCTGCCTACGGTTCCCGCCGGCTCGGCACGTTGAGCGTCGCCGGTGAGCCGGTGGAGTTTGCGCGCCGGCTTTGCCGGTCGAATCTGACCTACGGCACCCGCATCATTGTCGGCAGCACAACCTACAACCTTGCCGAAGCCGCCGTGGAAGTCCGCCCGATGGAACTCGTGAACCGCAGTGCCGATGGCGTGCTGGAGGAAATCTACGAACTCCTCGCCATGAAAAACGTCCTCTCGGCTGAGGAACTCGAGCGCCGGGATCTGTTCTGGAAGGCCGTCGTCTATTTTCGCGAGGCGCATTGGGACGAGGCGATCACGCTTTTCTGCGGCGCCCGCGGCCACAGCGGAGGAGACGGCCCGATCGAATTTTACCTGAGACGGATCGCGCAGATTCGCAACGGCCTGCCGGCGTTGGGCTGGAGCGCGGGGAATTAGTGAGCATGGTGGAAAGCACCCGGATTTTCCGCCCATGAAACGCGCCGAATATCCCGCGGCAGTCCGCGCGCTGGTGGCGGAACTCAAGCGCATGCCCGGCGTGGGCCCGCGCAGCGCCGAGCGG
The DNA here is from genome assembly GCA_903874975.1 of uncultured Chthoniobacter sp. Lineage (GTDB taxonomy): Bacteria > Verrucomicrobiota > Verrucomicrobiia > Chthoniobacterales > Chthoniobacteraceae > Chthoniobacter. The sequence goes on from CAIQUL010000093.1 coordinate 50,222, forward strand.
ATTGCACTGTGGATGATCCAGTCGCGCGATGCCCGGCCCGGCGAGATCGCCCGGGCGATTGGCGCAGTCACGGAAACCGTCCAGGCCTGTCCGCGTTGCGGTTTTTTCACCACGGAAGCGCTCTGCGACCTCTGCACCGATCCCGCGCGCGACTCCGCCCTCATCTGCGTGGTCGAGTTGCCCACGGAGATTCTCCCGCTCGAACGCACCGGCGCTTTCCGCGGACGTTACCACGCGCTCGGCGGACGCATTTCCCCGCTGGACCACATCGGCCCCGACGATCTCCGCATCGACGCCCTCCTCGCGCGGATCAAAGTGGAAGCGCCCAGTGAGATCATTCTGGCTCTGGGAGCCGACGTGGAAGGCGAAGCCACCGCGAACTATCTCGCCGGTTTGCTCCGCGAATTTCCCGTCGCCGTCACCCGCCTCGCCCAAGGCATGCCCGCCGGCAGCGGCCTCGAACACGCCGACGAACTCACACTCAGCCGCGCGATGTCCGGGCGAACGCGCGTCGGGTAGTGCGGCCAAAACAAAGGGCGGGCGAACTCTGAAAAGCTCGCCCGCCCGTGAGTTTTTGTTACCGGCGTGCGGTCGTTAGTTGGCCTTGGCGGGCTCGGCCTTGCTGGGCGTCGCGGGCGCAAAGGTCAGCTTGCCATTTTCGGCGCTGACGTTGGTTGTGTCGCCGGCCTTGAGATTGCCGCGGAGGATTTCCTCGGCCATCGGGTCTTCCAGGTAGCGCTCCACGGCGCGGCGCATCGGGCGCGCTCCGTATTGTGGGTCGTAGCCTTTTTCGATGAGCAGGTTCTTGGCTTTCTCGTCGAGGATGATGGTGATTTCCTTGTTCTTGATCCGTGCGGCGACCTTTTTGATTTCGAGATCGACGATGGTCAGCAACTCCGGCTTGCCGAGGGTGTGGAAGACGATGAGGTCGTCGAGGCGGTTGACGAACTCGGGCTTTAGCACGCGCTTGGCCTCGCCGAGGATTTTGTCCTTCATCACGTCGTAAGCCTGCTCGTCCTTGCCCGAGGAGCCGAAGCCCATGACGCTCGATTTCTTGATCAGCTCTGCGCCGATGTTCGAGGTCATGATGATGATGGTATTGCGGAAGTCGATCTTGCGGGAGAGCGAGTCGGTGATCTTTCCTTCCTCCAGAATCTGGAGCAGCAGGTGCATTACGTCCGGGTGCGCCTTCTCGATTTCATCGAAGAGGACCACGCTGTACGGACGGCGCCGGACGGCTTCGCTGAGCTGGCCGCCTTCTTCGTAACCGACGTAGCCGGGAGGCGAGCCGATGAGCCGGCTCGCGGTGAATTTTTCCATGTACTCCGACATGTCGATCTGGATGAGCGCGTCGCGGTCGCCGAACATGAACTCGGCCAGCGTCTGCGCGAGGAAGGTTTTCCCGACGCCGGTCGGGCCGAGGAAGATGAACGAGCCGATGGGGCGGCGCGGATCTTTCAAGTCGGCGCGGGAGCGGCGCAGCGCTTTGCTGATGGCGATGACGGCTTCGTCCTGGCCGATGACCTTGCCGCGGAGTTCGCCTTCCATGGCGAGGAGCTTCTGCGTCTCGGCCTGCTCCATGCGGTTGAGCGGCACGCCGGTCCATTTCGAGACGACGTGCATGATGTCGTCCTCGGTGACGACGACTTCCTTTTCTTCCCGCTGCTCGCGCCATTCGGTGAGGATGCGCTCGAGCTTTTCCTTGGCGTTCTTTTCGTCGTCGCGCAGGCGCGCGGCTTTCTCGAAGTCCTGCGCCTTGATGGCGCCTTCCTTGTTGCCGCGGATGTCGTCGATCTCCTTCTCGATGTCCTTCACGTTCGGCGGGCGGGTCATCGAGCCGATGCGCGCGCGGGCGCCAGCCTCGTCCATGATGTCGATCGCCTTGTCGGGCAGGAAGCGCCCGGTGAGGTAGCGGTCGCTGAGCTTCACGGCCTGCTCGAGGGCGACATCCGTGTAGCGCGCCTTGTGGTGCGCTTCATATTTTCCGCGCAGTCCTTTCAGGATCAGGATCGCCTCATCCACGCTCGGAGCTTCGACTTTGACCTGCTGGAAACGGCGTTCCAGCGCGGCATCTTTTTCGATGTGTTTGCGGAACTCATTCAGCGTCGTCGCGCCGACGCACTGCATCTCGCCGCGGCTGAGCGCGGGCTTGAGGATGTTGCTCGCGTCCATCGCGCCTTCCGCGCTGCCGGCTCCGACGATGGTGTGGAGCTCGTCGATGAAAAGGATGATGTTTTTTGCGCGGCGGATTTCATCCATCACGGCTTTGATGCGCTCCTCGAATTGCCCGCGGTATTTCGTGCCGGCGACCATCAATGCGAGGTCGAGCGTGATGACTTTCCGGTCGCGGAGCAGTTCCGGCACGTTGCCGCTGGCGATCTCCTGCGCGAGTCCCTCGACGATGGCCGTCTTGCCCACGCCGGCTTCGCCGATCAGCACCGGATTGTTTTTTGTCCGGCGGCAGAGCACCTGGATGACGCGCTCGATTTCGCTCGCGCGTCCGATCACGGGATCGATCTCGCCCTTTTTCGCCAGCTCCGTGAGATCGCGGCCAAAGGCGCGCAGCGCGGGCGTCTTCACGTCCTTGCCGCCGCGGCCGGCCGTTTCCTGCTGCGGCTCCATCTCGCCTTCCGGTGGGGTGAAGTTGGGATCGAGTTCCTTGAGGATTTCGTTCCGAGTGCGCTCGATATCGACTTCGAGATTTTTCAGCACGCGCGCCGCCACGCCTTCGCCTTCGCGCAGCAAGCCGAGCAGGATGTGCTCGGTGCCGACATACGAGTGGTTCAGCGACTTCGCTTCCTTGCCGGCGAGCGCGAGCACCTTTTTCACGCGCGGCGTGTAGGGGATGTTGCCCACCATTTTCGTCTCCGGTCCGCTGCCGACCTGCTTCTCGACTTCCATGCGCACAGTTTCGAGATCAAGGCCCATCTTCTGGAGGACGTTGACCGCGACGCCCTGGCCGAGCTTGATCAGCCCGAGGAGCAGGTGCTCGGTGCCCACGTAGTTGTGGTTAAAGCGATCAGCTTCCTTGCGGGCGAGTGCGAGGACCTGTTGCGCGCGGGGTGTGAAGTTATTCATCATGGTGGCTCAAGCGTTCTCCATGCCTTGCCACCTGCCGCGCACTTCGCGTCGGCCGCAGCTCGACTTAGGAACGACGACAATTTGCCGTGAATGCATTGTCGGCGCAAGGCGTGACGTGCTTTAGCGCGAAAATTTTCTACCGGCGCGAAGCGTTGCGGAGGAAATTTTCCGGCGCTGGCGCTGGCGCGTTCTGGCGCTCCCGTGTCGCATCGGGAGCGTGATCACTGGTCAGGCTGGCGCAGCGGTCGCGGCGCGGGGGAAGGGGAAGCATGGGGAACGCGGCGCAGGTGCCGCGTGAGTGCCACGGCCGTGCGGAAAATCTACGCCACGCTGGCGAGCGGATGGACTTTCTCCGTCGCCTGATAGATGGCGCGCCGGAGGTCGGCCTGGCTCACGGGTTTGCAGAGTACGAGATCGACATCGAGCGGGTTCTCGCTGGTCGCATGGTTGAGAAGCTCGTCGCCGAACCCCGTGAGGAGCACGACCGGAGTTCCGGGGACGCTGGCCTTGATGGCGTTGGAAAGCTGGATGCCATTCATGCCAGGCATGGACTGGTCGGTCAGCACGAGGTCAAAGGGAGACTTGGCGAAAAGCTCCAGGGCTTCGTGGCCGTCTTTGGCCGCGGCGGTGGTGTGGCCGTCGGCGGTGAGGTGCTCGGAGATGAGTTCGCAGATGATTTCCTGATCATCGACGATGAGGATGCGGAGAGGTCGGCGGCTCCAGTCGTGGGGCGGTCCGGCGATCTGGGCGGTGGCGGTGGTGGAGGGAAAGTGAATGGCGAAAGTCGTGCCGAGGCCGCGCTCACTGGCGATCTCGATGGTGCCGGTGTGCCGCTGGATGATGCCATACACGACCGCGAGTCCCAGGCCCGTGCCGCGCTCGCCTTTGGTGGTAAAGAACGGCTCGAGACAGCGCTTGCGCTCGCTTTCGGTCATGCCGGTGCCGGTGTCCGTCACGGTCAGCGCCACGCCGTCGCCCATCGGCGCAGTGTTGATGGTGATGGTGCCGCCCGTGGGCATGGCATCGACGGCGTTGAAGATGAGGTTGGTGAAAACTTCGCGCAGTTCCGCGGCGTTGGCCGCGATGTTGGGGATTTCGAGGAGGTTGGTCTGGATGTCGATCTGGATTCCGTCAGCGAGGCACTTGCCTTTCCATTTCGGGGCAGTGAGAGAAACCGCCTGCGTCACGACCTCGTTGAGATTTACCGAGATGCGGATCTCGTGGTTTTCCGCCGGACGGTAAAACTCGCGCAACCGGCTCACGACGTGGGTGGCGTCCTGCGCGGCGGAGATGATGTGATCAAGGTAGGCCTGCTCGCGCGCGGCCCCGTGCTTTTGCAGCCAGGGCAGGAGCAGTTCGCCGTAGCCGAGCATCATGGTCAGGGCGTTGTTGAAATCGTGAGCGATCCCGCCGGCCATCAGACCCAGCGCGCGCAGGCGCTCCTGTTTTACGATGTGGTCTTGCGTCGCGCGTAGTTCCGCCAAGGCGGTTTCCAATTTCGCGGTGCGCTCGCGGACCTGAACTTCGAGGTCGGAGTTTTGCCGCTGCATGCCGAGATGGAGGAACCGGGTTTCCACCAGATTTTTGATGCGCAGCACCACCTCGGTGTGGTCGATCGGCTTGCTGACAAAGTCCTTGGCCCCGCCCGCGAGCGCACGGCGGCGGGTGGCGATCGACACGTCGGCGGTGAGGACGAGGATGGGGAGGTATTCTTCGGGGGAAACGGCCGTCTTGAGCTGCTGCATGACCTCGAATCCGGAGAGGTGCGGCATATTGAGGTCGATGAGGACGATGTCGGGGGCGTATTCGAGAAAGGTGGGGAGAGCCTGGCGGGAGTCCGTGATTCCCCGGACGTCGGTAAAGCCGGAAATTTCCAGCATGCGTTCGAGGAGTCGGACGTTGGGCGACTCATCGTCCACGATCAGGATTTTCGCGGTGTTCAGGTTTTCTGTGGGCATGCGGCGTGAATCCCCCGTTCCGGGTTCAGATACCGGAAAAGCAGGTTGGATTCGACACCGGAGGTTTAGCATGTGGTATGCCTCGGGATGTGACGTTATTACTTTTGAGAGCGGCTTTCTGATGCCCACACAAGAATCCAAGGGACCATTGGTGCGCGCGATGTTCTCGGGCATCGCCCGCCGCTACGATTTTGCGAACCACTTTCTCAGTCTTGGCCTGGACTATCTCTGGCGCCGGCGCGCTGCGGAGATCGTCCGCCGCTGGCAACCGCGGTCGCTGCTCGATCTAGCCACCGGCAGCGGAGACCTCGCGCTGGCGCTCCACGCGGCGTGCCCGGAGGCCATGCTGGTGGGCGCGGACTTCTGCCTCCCGATGCTGCTCGTGGCGCGGCGCAAAGGTCTTCGCAATCTCGTCGTGGCCGATGGGATGCGGCTCGCTTTTGCCGACGCCACCTTCGACGTAGTGACCGTCGCGTTTGGCCTGCGCAATATGGAGTCCTGGCCGGAAGCGCTGGCGGAGATGGCGCGGGTGCTGACCCCCGGCGGGCATCTGCTGGTGCTGGATTTTTCCGTGCCGCCCGCGCCGCTGCGCTGGCTTTATCGTCCCTATCTGCACCATGTGCTGCCGTGGCTCGCCGGTGTTCTCACGGGCGAAAAGGCGGCCTATGACTACCTCGGGGATTCCATCGAAAAATTTCCCGTCGGCCCAGCGATGTGCGCGCTGCTCGCGGGTGCGGGATTTTCCGAGGCGCAGTGCGAACCGCTCAGCGGCGGGATCGTCGCGCTCTACACCGCGCGGCGGAATTAGTCCGCCGGGGCGGTGACCGGCGCGGGCGCAGGCGGCGGGGGCGCCGCTGCTGCGGGCTTCTCGAGGAGCGGCAGCTCGAAGGCCGTGAAATCCGGGCGGCTCAGCGCGAAGGTGCCGGTCAAACCTTCGGCGATCGCGTGATGCGTGCCCTCGGGCGTCGCGGCGCCGGCGGTCAAAGTGCCCGTCGCGCCGCCGCTCGTCTGGAAGGTCACCTTGAGCGCCGGCTTGCCCAAGCCGTGCGCGGGACTGGTGGCACCGATCCATCGGATGGCGCGCAACGTGGCGAGGGTGTTCACGAGCGATTGCACGTTGGTCTGGTTGATCTTGCCGTCACCTTTCGCGAGCACCCACTGCTTCTCCTTGGCGCGCGCCAGCGTCAGCGTCGGCTGCCCTGCGCGCGTGATTTCCACGGCGGTGATTTCGTCGGCCTTGTGACGGTAAATGCCGAGGTCCTGCCACTGGAGCGGGTCCGTCAGCGCAACCTCGAGCAGCGTCGCCGGGACGCTGACCACATACGGTTCGTCGTCGAGTTTCGCGTACACTTTGTCCCCGTCGGTCTTGCCAAAAAGCACGCTCACAATGGGGCGTTCGCCGGACTTGGTCTCGGCGGTATTCTCCGAGGCGTAGGAGCTGAGCGTCACCTTCACCGCCGGTTGATCGAGCCCGTATTTCGGCAGGTCCGTGGCGAGGTCCGCCACAAAGCTCGCGACCTGCTGCCCGCGCAGCTCATGGAGCAGGCGCGCCGCGGCCCGGGCGTTGATGGGTTCGTCCTTGTCCCGGACCTTGCGCACCCACGACTCCCCGCGCCGGGCGACCACGATTTTCTCCTTGCCCGCACCCTCGATACTCATGCGATCCACGAGGTCCGCTTCCACGCGCAGGAGCTGCTTGTCGCGCAAATCATTGGGCTTCGTGTCGAGCAGCGCTTCGAGGGCTTGCGGCACCACGCACACCGCGTCGCGCGTCGAGAGCTTCACGTAGATCTGCTCCTTCCCCACCGCCCCGCCGACTTGCAGCACCGTCGGCTGTTCGGTGTCCCCAGTAAAAAGTGTGATCGTTCCGCGCGGCTCCTGCAGGCCAAAGGCGGTGAGATTCGCGGCATCGCCCGCGAAAGAGCTGACTTGCGCGTTGGTGATCTTGGAAATCAGGTCGTCGATCCGCGCATTGTCGCCGCGCGCCTTGAGCGGCTTGGTCAGCGCCCAGTGCTCATCCTTCTTCCCGAGTTCCATCTCCCCGGCAGGGGTCTTGAGCAGGACTCTCTCGACGCTTGTGGCTGCCAGGGCGGTCAAGTTGCGGTCACGATACTCGTCCACCCTCTTCGTCACGTGGCCTTTCAACTCCGTGCCGATGACATGCACGACGGACGAGTCCTCGAGTCGCACATAAAGCCGACCCTCGACCGCTGCGTCCTTGCCGAAGAGCAGTTCCACCGGCTCCTTCCCGCCGGTAAAAGTCAGGCGCGTCTCCGGGTTGGTCAGTCCGAATTCCTTGAGTTGCTCCTTGGTCGCACCCTTGGCCTCGCTGGCCAGCGCCTCGGATTTCAGCGCTTCGGCCGCGGTAAAGAGCTGGATGATCGCCGATAAATCCGCCCGGTCGGCGAGGGGCTTTTTCATCGTCCAGGCGCCCGCCTTGGACTTGCTGAGTTCGATGGTCGTTCCCGTGTTCTTGATCGTGATGCCCTTGATCTCGTCGCGATCAAAGCGCACCACCCGGCCAACGTTGTCCGCGGCTTGCGGGGTCGAGGCCCAGTCCTTTTCCCAAAACCAGATAAATCCGAACAAGCCAGCCGCAATGACCAGCAGAGTGAGGGTATTCTTGAGTTTCATAGCAATGTCGGGGCGCGGATGCTAGCTGCGGCGCTGCCACCAGTTCAGCAGGCCGAAGATGGCCACGATCCCCGGGATCAGGACCATGACGAAGATCCCGATCTGGCCGAGCTCGGCGTCCTCCAGTCTGAGGGTGACATTCTTCCTTTCCTTTGCCGGGATGCCGATGAGTTCCTCCCGGTCGAGCAGCCAATTCAGGGCATTGATCGCGAAATCGCCGGTCACTCCCTCCGAGAGACGCTGGGCTTTCGCCCCGATCATTTCAGCGTTTCCGACGACGATCAGTCGGGACGCCTTGAGTTTCACCCGGTCGTCGGAGACGCCCCCGCGCTCCACGGCAAGTGCCAGATTCAGCGGCCCGATGTGGTCCTTCTTCGGGTCGAAAAAGACCTGCGCGTCGTCCGCGGTCAGATCCGTCTCGCCCCAGAAACCCTCCGCCGAAGCGAGCAAGGGTAAGATCCGCAGCTTGTCGATCTTCTCTTTCACGCGATCGATCTGGAGCGATTGCGTGGTGCCGAGCAGGCGCTTGTTCATGCCTTCGAGATCCTTCGTGATCTTCGTGCGGCTGTTGAGCACCTGAAAGCCCGCGTCCTTGATTGTGCCTTTGGTGATTGCGGGATTCCCGTTGGCATCCGTGCCGAGGAAACTACCGAGACCGATGACGCGATCTTCCTGCGGGAGGATGCCCTGCTCGCCGAGCCACTCGGTCAGGCGCGCCGTCCGGGCAAATGGGTTCAGGAGCACAAAGCCCCGCCCTTTTTTCTTCCAAAAGTTCTCCAGCAATTGGATCTCCACCTCCGTCAAGTCGTGCTTCGGGCCGCAGAGGATCACGGCCCGCGCGTCATCGGGAATGGCGGTGACGTTCAGCAGATTGATGCCGGCAGCCTGGATGTTCTGTCGCTTGAGGCTATCGGCGAAAACACTGAGTTCCGGGCTCGCGATCTCCGGTTCCCCATGACCACCAACCATATAGACCTTGTTGGGCTCGCCCTCGATCAACTCGATAAGGGCGCTGGTGATGGCTTGCTCACCCTTAAAGGCTTTGATCCGCGGCTGGGTCTGCCCGGACAGCATTTCCATTTGGTCAGGCATCTCGACGTCCGCCATCTCGGCCGCGTTCACGAATTTGCTGCGACCGTTGTAGTCGAGGATCAGGATGCTCTCGTTGGGTCCAAACTTATACTTCGTCAGTAACTCCTGGGCGCGGGTCAGGTTCCGGTACGGGTCCACGTATTCCACGATGAATCTCTTCTTCGAGGCGAACTCATACTCCCGCATCAACCCTTGCAGATCGGGGAGGATTTCGCCCGCGCCGGGAAAAAAGATGACCGCCCGCACGGGCTTCCTGAGGTTGCGCAGCAGATTGGTGGTCTGCGAACTGAGGGCAAACTTCTGCTCCCGCGAGTAGTCCCAGCGTTGGTAATGGCGGAAGCTGACGTAATTCACCATCACGACAATCGCGACGACGGCAAGCAGTTGGACGAGCACATTGAGGCCGATCTGGAAGCGTCGGATCTTCGGGGGTTTCACTGCGGGGGCAGGGGAGTCGGTAGCCATGCGGGTGAGGTGGGTTGGGGTGGCGGGCGGTCAGGCTTTCCACTTCCGGAATTGGAAAACCTGGAGAGTGACAAAGAGCATCAGGACAGTCATGGAGCCATACCAAACGATGACCCGCGAATCGATGATGCCTTTCGAAAAGTCCTGCATGTGCTGGATCACGGAGATGTAGGAAAATAACTCCCGGATGGCGGGTGCGGTGATGTTCAGGACTTCCGGGAGGAAACCGAGGAAGAGCAGCAGGGTGATGGTGGTAAAGGAGATGGTCGCGGCATTGATTTGATCCTTGGTCAGGGCGGAGGAAAGGCATCCCACCGAACAATAGAAACAGCCAATCAGGAACAGCAGGAGGTAGGTGCCCCAATAGGCCCCGGCGGAGGCAACGGCGGCCTTGCCGGTGACGTATTGGAAGATGGCGAACGACCAGAGGGTGGGCGACCAGAGGACGCAATAGAAGACCAGGACACCGCAAAACTTGGCCAGCACGACCTGGGAGTCCCGCACCGGCGCGGTGGTGAGCGTCTCAAAGGTACCCATGCGGAATTCCTCGGAGTAACTCCGCATGGTGATGAGCGGAAAGCTCAGAATGAACGGAAACCAGAAGATCGCCGGTGAGAAGAAAGCCTGCACCACGGTGATCTCGGTCGGGTAACCGTTCATCAGGTTGATCTGCTGGTAGAAGTTGTAACCCGAGAGAAACAGGAAGTAGAACAGCACCACGTAGGCGATCGGGGAATAGAAGAAAGACTTCACCTCGCGACCGAGGAGGGTGAGGAAGATTTTCATAAATTGGCTGGGGTTGCTGGCAAAGGGTGAAGGTGGGGTGGGGTGGCGATGGGAAGTCCCTTCCTCTTCCTCCTAATCTTCCTCCCCGACACGAGGAAGATTAAGGGGAAGAGGAAGAATGCGGCGTCTTAGCTGTCGGAGTGTGTCAGTTCCACGAAGACATCCTCCAAGGTGGGGCGCCGCCGCATGAGTTCGCGGATGTTCCAGTGTTTCTCGTTGGCCAGTCGCATGGCGTCCTCGCAGGGGTCGGCGTTGGCATCGAGTTTGAGTTGGAAAATACTGTAGTCCCCGTCCCTTTCCTCGGTTACCTCCTTCACGCCGGGGAGCCGGCCCAGAAGCTCGCGGCCATTGGTGGCGCCCCGCGCCTCGATGCGCATGCGGCCGGCAGCGCGGTGGTTCTTGAGCAGGTTTTCCGCGGTGTCGCTGGCGCGGATGGTGCCTTTGTGGATGACGATGACGCGCGAGCACATGATCTCCACTTCGGGCAGGATGTGGGTGGAGATGAGCACGGTGCGCCGGCCGCCGAGGTTCTTGATGAGTTCGCGCACCTGGCGGATCTGGTTCGGGTCGAGGCCGATGGTCGGCTCGTCGAGGATCAGTAGCTCCGGGTCATGCACCAGCGCATCCGCCAGCCCCACGCGCTGCCGGTAGCCTTTCGAGAGCGCGCCGATGATCTTCCGCTCGACATCGCGCAGGTTGCACAGCGCGAGCACATCGCCCACGGCCTGCTTCACCTTACTGCCGGGCACGCCCTTGAGGCTGGCGCGGTAGCGCAGGTATTCGCCCACGCGCATGTCGGTGTAGAGCGGTGTGTTCTCCGGGAGATAGCCGAGGCGTTTCCGCGCCTCCACGGACTGCGCAAAGACATCGAACCCCGCGATGCGCGCCGTGCCGGAGGTCGCCGGCAGATAGCTGGTCAGAATTTTCATCGTCGTGCTCTTCCCCGCGCCATTCGGCCCGAGAAAGCCGACGATCTCACCCTTCGCGACCTCGAAGTTGAGCTGATTGATCGCGGTGACGCCCGCGTAGCGTTTGGTCAGATTTTCTACTTGGATCATGGAAAATGTTCATCTGGCGATGAGCTGCACGGTCTCCCGCAGGCGGACGTCCCGCCCATTGACGCGGCGCGCGATGACGACGGTGAAATCGACCTGCGAACCGCTGTCCACGGCCTTCAGCAGCTCCTCGACTTGCTGAACGGAGGTCACTTCGTAGCGACCGACCTGCGTGATGACAAGCCCCTGCTTCAGCCCCGCCGCCTCCGCCACGCTCCGCCCGTCCACGTCCGCGATGACCACGCCAGCGCCCGCGGGAAAACCGAGCGTCTCCGCCAGCTTCGGCGTCAGGTCCTGCAGCGTCAGCCCGAATAACTTCCGCGCCCGCGCCCGCGCCGCCTCGGCCTCCCGCGCGGCCTGCGGATTGGACGCGATCTTTTTGAAATCCGCCACGTGTCCTCGCACCGTGTCCCCCGGAATCGCGAAGCCCATCCCCTGCGCCGGCACGCCCTGCGGCGTGTAGGCCATCTTCATCGAGCTCACCCCCACCAGCTTCCCGCTCAAGTCCACGAGCGGTCCGCCGCTGTTGCCCGGATTGATCGCCGCATCCGTCTGGAGCAGATTTTTGAACTCCGTCTCGCCGATCGCCACGCTGCGGTTCTTCGCGCTCAGGATGCCCCGCGCCACCGAGCTGCCGTAGCCCAGCGGATTGCCCAGCACGAGCACCGTCTGCCCCAGGTGATTCGGCGAAAGCGCGCCGAGATCGATAAACGGCAGCGGCTCCTTCGCGTCGATTTTCAGCAGCGCCAGATCCGCCTCCGGCGAACCGGCGATGTAGCGCGCCGTGTAGGTCTTCCCGTCATTCGTCGTCACGGAAATCTTCAATTCCGCCGCCCGCTCCACCACATGCTCATTGGTCACGATGTAGCCCGTCGCATCGATGATGAACCCGCTCCCCAGGCTCTGCACCTTCTGCGAAAGCACCCGCGGCCGCTGCATCGGCCCGCCGAAGAACTGATTGAACAGCTCGTCCATCGGGTCGCGCACCGTCCGCTTGATCACGCGCTCAGTATTGATATTCACCACCGTCGGCATGGCCCGGCTCACGGCAACCACCGAAGGCTCAGTGGCGGGATCGACTTGCGCCTGCGCGGGAAAGGTGGCGGCAAAAGCCACGAGGAGGGCGAAAAGCGGGCGGGTATTCATGGTGCGGTTGGGGGCCACGTCAGACACGCGGAAGGCGCTGACGTTGAAAAGATCTCACAAGCCGCGCCGGCGTTTGGGAGTGCGCCCGCTCGCCCGCCCGCCAACCTCCACTGTTCCCTTCCGCCTCCTCGGTCCTCTGGCGCTTTCGGGGTCACGCCCGGCGGCAGTTTCATGCTCCGTCCCGCCCTGTTCCTCTCGAAATAGCGCGCCTGCGGTTCACCACGGTCGGTGCAGAAAATTCACGATGCGGCCTTCCGACGGCCCAGCGCTGTCCCAGCCCCGTCACGCGGTCTGGAGTTTTTTCACGACGTAGCTGTTGAGGCTGTCGCCCTCGATCATGGCCCGCGCCGCGAGTAGGCGGTGCAGGTCGGGATCGACACGCAGGACGAATTTTCCGCTGAAGTCCTTCGCCGCCAGCGAGGGCGGGAGCTTGTCGCCCTTGATCTCGATCAAGGCCACCACCTCCGCGACCGCGGTGCAAAGCTCAGCATAGACCTTGGCTTCCTCCTGGCCATGCACGCCACCGAGGAAGAGTTCCGGGCAGCGGCCGATATAGCAGCCGTCTTCGGCGCTCCATTCGACAATTTTGAGATAGTGTTTCCGGTTTTTTTTCATGGTTGTTCCTCGTGTTTCTTGACTGCGTCCACGGCCCTTTGCAGGTCCCGCTCCTGATAACGATGCACATCGTCACCGAGCCCTCCGGAAACAATAACCACCTGCTTCGTGAGCGGGTGGTAAAACTTCCGGTGACTGCCTTTGCCGGGCGCGAATTCAAATCCCGCCCTTTCCAGGTCTTTGATGAGCTGGCGGATCTTCCGGGGCATGGAGGAGCAGTATCGAAACGATACTACCGCGCAAGAGCAAAAAATCGGTTGCGATGCAGACATCGCCCGGCGCGCGGGGTGCGCGCCGCGTTCCGGCAGGCGGTAACTTTCGGGGTCACGCCCGGCGGCAGTTTCACGCCCCACCCACCGCCTCGCCGCACGGCAAAAACGCCAGCGTGGACGGCGCGCACGGGGCCAACTTTCTTCCCGCCCGCACGCTATCCGCTTTCCCCCCGCCCGCCCGCCCGCTACACCCAGCGCCCACATGCTCAAGCTTCTCTTCCTCGGCGACATCGTGGGTGAACCCGGACGCCGCGCCGTCATCGCCATGCTGCCCCGGTGGCGCGAGGAGTGGGGGCTGGATTTCATCGTCGTCAATGGCGAAAACTCCGCCAACGGGCGCGGCATCACCCCGAAGATCGCCGTCGATCTCATGCGCGCCGGCGCCGCCGTCATCACCACTGGGGATCACATCTGGGATCAAAAAGAGATCGTCCCCTTTCTCGACAACGAACCGCGACTCCTGCGTCCCCTCAACTACCCGCCCGGCACCCCCGGCGGCGGCTCCATCGTCCTCGAAACCGCCAAAGGCAAAGTCGCCGTCGTCAACGTCCAGTGCCGCACCTTCATGAACCCGCCGCTGGAGAATCCCTTCCTCGCCATGCGCGACGAAATCGCCCGCCTCCGCCAGGAGACCCCCATCATCTTCGTGGACTGCCACGGCGAGACCACCTCCGAGAAAATCGCCATGGGCCGCTACCTCGACGGCCGCGTCAGCGCCGTCATCGGCACCCACACCCACTGCCAGACCGCCGACGAGCAGATCTTCCCCGGCGGCACCGCCTACCTCACCGACGCCGGCTTTTGCGGCCCCAGCGAGAGCTGCCTCGGCCGCGAATTCGGCCCCATCATTCAGCGCTTCCTCACCGGTCGGCCCGTCACCTTCCCCGTGGCCAGCGGCCCCGTGCGACTCTGCGGCGCAGTCGTGGAGATCGACGAAACGACCGGCCGCGCACTGAAGATCACCCGCCTCGCCGAGACGTGCGCCGCCCCGGAGCCGGCGGCCGGAGGGAAAGGCTGACGCGCCGGGTGGGATTCCGAGCAACGGCGATGGAGCCCGCGAGATCCGCGAACCGCACGAAAAGGGAGGGGTTGACAGAAATGTGCGAACGCACCCTGCGGGTGAACGCGTGCTTCTTCTCCAGTAGTTCACTTCGAGCTTTTCGCGGGCAGTCCAATCGCGTTTCAAGAATTAGATTCCAGTCCGAAACACCGGGCGCGTGACCTGGTTGATCGGCGTGCCTCGGGTAGGATTGGGCGTCCCGCGCCACACACGGCGAGAGTCCGGGTAGGTGCCCCTCGCGAAAAATGCGGCCGTCCAGCGGGCCGACGGTTCAGGCGGGACGCCCACCCTACCCGAGGCCCGCCGACCTCCCGGTGGGGAAATAGGCACGGCAATTTCTGCAATCTGCGAGAGCGGCGCAGCCATCCTCCCACCGTCATCCTGAGGGACCGAAAGCGCGCGCGTGGTTGTGGGCGGGATGACACCGGATTGGGGAGGTTCATCGGCAGCGCCGCGGAGGAAAAAGCGGATGCGATGAGGCGCAACTCCGTTTCGGTGGTCGGCGGGTGATTATTGGGAACCGAGTTCGAGGTCGTCGTGCGTCCAATGGGAGACGGAGTCTCGCGGGGACCAGCGTTCCCAAAGCGCTGCGCTAACTTTGGGAACGAGAGGAAAAAGGCGGGAGCCGAAGTCGCTGCAGGCTTCGTCGAGGAGGTCGAGCGCGGCGGAGTCGCGGCTGTGGATGTCGATGCCGGGGAAGCCGACCATGAGGCTGATAAATGATGAATGACCTGGCGCTGGTTCCTTTCCTCACCGCCTCCGCCCGCGTTTCAGTCAGGATTGCGCCCGCCTGCGCCCACGCGCTGTGTCGCGGACTCGGCTCTTCACTACTCTTCGCCCCGCCTGCGCCCACGGCGAACCTCCGTTCAGAATGACGGCGCGTTTTCAAGCGGAGCCACCCATGCGCATCCCCGCATCCCCGCAACGCTGCGAATGCCGCCACGCCTAAACCAGCATGGCCGTCCAAGATCGGATGCACCACCTGCCATATCCGATGAATTTCCCTGCGACGTCTTCCTGAGCCACAGCGCCAAGGACAAGGCGGTGGTGCGCGCTGTGGCGGAGCGACTGAGGAAGGACGGGCTGCGGGTGTGGCTCGATGAATGGGAGATCAAGGGGGCGACAGCCCCCGGTGAAGCTCTCGCCTTCCGCCAACCGTGTGACATAATCAGTGCATGAACTGGCGTGAACACATCCTCAGCGACTCGCAGATTCTCCGCGGCAAACCATGCATCAAAGGCACCCGCATTCCTGTGGCGCTCATTCTGGGTTATCTGGCTGCGGGACGCGATGCGGCGGACCTCCGGCGGGAATTTTGCGACCTCACTCCAGCCGACGTTGCGGCCTGCCTGGATTACGCCCGCGACTTGGCGGAATTTGAGGCCGTGCCTGCGTGAGCCTGCGCTTCTTCAGCGACCAATGCGTGCCTGCGGAAATCACCGAAACGCTCCGCCGCCACGGGCATCAGGTCACGCTGTTGCGGGAAGTCCTTCCCATCCGCTCGCCCGACCCGGTCGTCATCGCCAAGGCGCGGGAACTCGGCGCGATTCTCGTCTCCCTGAATGGCGATTTCTCGGACATCGTGGCCTATCCGCCGGCGCAGCACCTCGGCATCGTGGCCATTCAATTGCACAATCACCCCGAGATTATTCCGCGCCTCATGGAAGGGCTGGTGACGTTTCTGGGTCGGTATCCGGCTCAGGACTTCTACCATGGCAAACTCTCCCTCGTCGAAGTCCATCGCGTAAGAATCCGGCAGTGAACAATTGAAGCAAGCCATGCTCGCCGAACTCCCTTGCCACGCCTTCCTGAGCCACAGCGCCAAGGGCAAGGCGGTGGTGCGCGCTGTGGCGGAGCGGCGGAGGAAGGACGGGCTGCGGGTGTGGCTCGATGAATGGGAGATCCGGCCCGGTGACAGTCTCGCGCCCAACCTCCAGCTTGGGCGCGCTTCTCCCCGAAGCTCCAGCTTCGCCAGCGGGCGCTGCCGGAATTCCACGCCACCGCCGTTGTCATGCGTTAACGAAGCCGGGCTTCGCAGACATTGGCGTTACCCAATCCGAGGCGGGGTCACAGGGCTCCGTTGCGGGAGTTAGGCGATGAGGGCGGTGGTGGCGGCGGCGGCGGTTTGGGCGAGGTCGGCGGGGGTGTGAGCGAGGGAGAGGAAGCCGGCTTCGAATTGGGAGGGGGCGAAGTAGATGCCGGCTTCGAGGCAGGCGTGGAAGTAGCGGGCGAAGGCGGCTTTGTCGGAGCGCTGGGCGTCGGCGAGGTTCCAGATCTCGCCGCTCGTAAAGTAGAGGCAGAACATGGAGCCGATGCGCTGGAAGACGTAGTCGCGGCCCGCTTTTTTTAGCGCGAAACGGACGCCGTTTTCAAACTCCGCACCGAGTTCCTCCAGGCGCGCCCAGCCATTGACGCGATCCATTTCGCGGAGCTGCGCGAGCCCGGCGGACATGGCGAGCGGGTTCCCGGAAAGCGTGCCGGCCTGATAGACCGGGCCGTCGGGGGAGAGCTGGTCCATGATCTCTGCGCTGCCGCCGAACGCGCCGACGGGCAGGCCGCCACCGATGACTTTGCCGAGCGCGGTGAGGTCCGGCGAGATGCCGCAGCGCTCCTGGTAGCCGCCGCGCGCGAGGCGGAAGCCGGTCATCACTTCGTCGAAGATGAGCACCGCGCCGTATTGCGAGCACTGCTGGCGGAGGACTTCGAGGAAGCCTTCGCGCGGGAGGTAGAGGCCAGCGTTGGCGGGCACGGGCTCGACGATGACGGCGGCAATCTGGCTGCCCCGCGCCATGAAGAGTGAGCGCAGCGCGGTCACGTCGTTGAAGGGCAGGGTGATGGTCAGCTCGGCCAAGGCCGCCGGCACGCCGGCGCTGTCGGGCTGCCCGTGGGTGAGCGCGCCGCTGCCGGCTTTCACGAGCAGGGCGTCCACGTGGCCGTGGTAGCAGCCCTCGAATTTCACGATCAGATCCCGCCCCGTGAACCCGCGCGCGAGCCGGATGCACGACATCGTGGCCTCGGTGCCGCTGTTGACCATCCGCACTTTTTCGATCGAGGGGACCCACGCGCAAATCGTCCGCGCCATCTCGATCTCGTACGGGTTGGGAATGCCGAAGCTGACCCCGCGGCTCGCGGCGTCGGTGATGGCGTCGCGCACCACTCGGGGCGCATGCCCGAGGATCGCCGGGCCCCACGTGCCGACGTAGTCGATGAGTTCGTTGCCATCCACATCCCAGATGTGGGCGCCCTCCGCGCGCTCGACAAAAAACGGTTCGCCACCCACGCCGCGGAAGGCGCGGACGGGGGAGTTCACGCCGCCGGGGATGAAACGGCGGGCTTCGGCGAAGGCGGCGGCGGACTTGGTGTGCGGGCGCATAGTAGGCCGAGTGTAGGGCGCGCGGCGCACGACGGAAGTCGGAATCGCCGGGGCGGTTTCCGCTTTCGACATTCGGGAAAAAGCGCGCTAGCCTCCCGCCTGTGAAAGCCCTCCCGAGTTTCCTCGCCGCCCTGCTGCTCAACACCGCCGCCCACGCCGCTCCGTCCGGCGCAGTCGTCCGTGAGGAGGGTGCCATTTACCTCGAAGACCTCCTAGCGAAACCGGTGCGACTGGCCACGATCGCCGACGCTCCGATCCACTACAAAATCGACCTCGAGCGCTACCTCGGCACTTTGAAAAAGGGCCAGATCGTGGAACTCCAGGCGATCTCCGACGCGGCCTACCGCGTCCGCGGAAAAGCGGAGCAGGGGCAGGTCGCGGGTTGGGTGGACCCCAAGTTTTTCAACGCGTTGCCGCAGGATTTCCTCGCCAACGTGAAGCAGAACTCCGCGCGGCAGCAGGCGGTCGCCGCGCTCATCGCGAAGAATGAAGTGGCTATGAACATGACGCCCGAGGAGGTCTCGAAGGCGCTCGGCAAGCCGGGAAAAAAGACTTCGCACCTCGACGCGAAAGGGCGCGAGGAGAAGTGGGAGTTTGTGAAATACGAGCGCGTGCCGAAGGAGGCGCTCGCGCGGGATAGGGACGGGAATCTCGTGAAGACCGTGATCTACGAGAAGGTCCCGATCGGCAAACTCGCGGTGAGTTTCGTCAACAATCTGGTGTCCTCGCTGGAACAAACCGAGGGCACGCTCGATCGCGCGGCCCAGGTGAAGATCATTCCCGCGCCGTTCCTCGTGAGCTTTCCGTAACGGGGCGGGGCGCGTTCATCTTTCCGCTGCCGGAGGCAAGCCCACGCGGGCGCGCAGGCGGGCGATCAGCAACCGCACCAGGAGCGCGTAGAGCGCGGCGGAGTCGATGGTTTTCGCCGGCCGGCGGACATACCACGGCAGGGTGTCCTGCGAGAGGCGCGCAACGGCATACTCGACGGGAGTTTACAGACCCTGCGCGAGTTTCACCGGAAGCTGCGCGGGGACTTGCCGGACCCACTCGCGAAAAGGCTGGCGCGTGATGTCGCTCCAGCGCCATTGAGGATCGAGGGCGGTATGCGCCCAATTGGTGATCCCAAAGAAGGCGGGAATCGCGAGGAAGATTCGGAGCCCGAGTGCGCGGAACAAGGGTCAGCTTTCCTGGCGGATGCGGATGCGGATTTGGCGCGAGAGGAGCCACTTCACGGCGAACATGTCGCACGTCGCCTTCCACGCGCGGTTGCCGAACCCGTAGTTGCTCACGCCGGCGGTGCGCGGGCGGTGGTTCACGGGGAGTTCCACGAGCCGATAGCCCATGCCTTTGATGAGGGCGGGAAGGAAACGATGCATGCCGTAAAAGGGCACGAGCGCTTCGCGACATTCGCGGCGCATGGCTTTGAGGGTGCAGCCGGTGTCGCGCACGCCGTCGCCGGTGAAGCGCGAACGGACGAAGTTCGCGACGCGCGAGGTGAGTTTCTTGGAAAGCGAATCCTGCCGCTTGGCGCGATAACCGCAGGCCAGATCCGCACCTTTCCCGATCTCGGCGAGGAGCCGCGGGATGTCGGCGGGATCGTTCTGGCGGTCGCCGTCGAGCAGCACGATGACGTCGCCCTGCGCGGCGTGGATGCCGGCATACATGGCGGCGCTCTGGCCGGTGTTTTTGGAAAACTCAAGGACGCGCACGCCGGGGCCGCGCCGGATGCGGGCGAGGGTCTGGTCGCTGGAGCAGTCGTCCACGAGCACGAGTTCGTAATCGAGACCGGTGAGCGCGGCGGCGAGTTCGTCCTGTAGGGGGGCGATGTTGTCCTCTTCGTTGTAGAGCGGGATGACGACGGAAACGGCGGGCATGAGACGAAAAGGATGAGGGATGAAGGCGGAAGGCGGGAAGCGGAAAGGAGGCGGGGCCGAATGATTTTGCGTCACGGTGCGGCGTGCGGCTAACTGCGCGGCCCGCGCCTGATGTTCGCCTCTTTTCTCACGACGATTCTCTTTTCGCTGTCGGTGATTTTCGCCGCGCGCTCCGCGCGGATGATCGGCGGCGCGCGGGCCAATCTCGCGCGGATTAGCATCGCGACCTGTCTGCTCGGGATTTACGCGCTCGCGTTTGGTCAGGGCCTCCGCGGCGCGTCGCTGCCGTGGTTTTTCCTGAGCGGCGTGATCGGCTTCGGGCTGGGGGACCTCGCGCTCTTTGGCGCGTTGCTGCGGATCGGCCCGCGCCTTTCCATCCTGCTCACCCAATGCCTCGCCGCCCCCATCGCGGCCCTGGCGGAGTGGGCGTGGCTCGGCACGACACTGCGCGCGGCGGACCTCGCCTGCGCGGGCGTGATCCTCGTGGGCGTGGCGGTCGCGCTCGCGCCGGATCGCGGGCTGGGCGTGGATCGGCGGACGTTTTGGATCGGCGTGCTCTGCGGCCTCGGCTCCGCGCTCGGACAGGCGTTCGGCGCGGTGGTGAGCCGCAAGGCGAACGACGTGGCCGCGCTCACGCATCTGCCGATCGATGGCGGCACCGCGGCGTTCCAGCGCGCCATCGGCGGCGTGCTGCTCACCGCGCTGGTCTTTTGGCTCACGCGGAAAAAACGCGCGGCCGATGACGCCACGCAGCCCCCGGTGGACTGGCGCGCCGCCGCGCCGGTCGTGACGACCAACGCCCTCGCCGGGCCGACCGTAGGCGTAGGCTGCTACCAATGGGCGCTGAGCACCACGCCGAGCGGGCTCGTCCTGCCGATCATTGCCACGTCCCCACTCGTCACCCTTGTGCTCTCCTTTTTCCTCGAAAAGCTGCGCCCCACCCGCCGCGCCGTGCTCGGCGGTGTGATCGCGGTGGCCGGTGCGGTGGCACTGCAGGACGCGCAGTCCGGCTGGGCGATCTCGGC
>CAIQUL010000094.1 GCA_903874975.1 uncultured Chthoniobacter sp.
GACAACAGCGGGCCGATTTACAAAATCGTGCCTTGGTCCGAGACGGAGAAAATCCAGGCCGCGCTCAAGCAGCAACTCGAAGCCGCGACGAGCGAGGACGCGGCGTTTTTCGTGAGCACGCTGACGAAGCACAAGATCACCGTCCCCGGCCTCGGTGAGCTGATGATTTCCAAAGTGGGCAAGGACACGGCGGCGCGGCTCGACCTGATCGGGTCGCTGCTCGGCGGCGAGGGCAACCCGCCGGAGCACCCGCTCAACGCGCTCGCGAACGTGGCGCTGTCCACGACCGAGCCGGCGGAACTCCGCGCGCGCGCGCTGCGGATGCTCGCGGGGGTGGTGGAAAGGAACGCCGGCGCGGTGACGGAGGTTTTCGTCAAGCTGCCGGCGGCGGATCACGCGGGCGCGGTCGGGGCGGTGTGGGAGGAGTTCACGCGCGACGCGCGGCACGCGAAACAGGTCGGCCTTTTCGCCAAACTCGCGCGCGAGAAAGACGCGGCGAAGCGCGTGCTTGGCGCGACGGTGCTGGTGCATCTGACAACGAGCAGCGTGATCAAGGACGCCAACGCGAAGGCCGCCGCGGCGAAGGAGATCGAGACGCTGTGGGCCGACCCGGAGCAGGCGGCGACACTGCTCGGAGTCATCGGCGCGACGGGCGCGAAGCAGTTCGGCCCGCAGGTGCGCGAGCATTTGCACGACAAGAGCAGCGTGGTGGCGGAGGCCGCGGAATTCGCGCTCACCAAGCTCGGACTGGACAAGGTCGCCGCGCCCGGGGCACGGACCATCGGCGAGATGAAATACGAGGACGTGGTGAAGACCGCGCTCGCCGTGAAGGGCGACGCCGCGCGCGGCCAGGCGCTCTTTTTGCAACAAGCCTGCGCCGCCTGCCACACCGTCTCCGAGTCCGAACCGCCGAAGGGTCCGATGCTCGGCGGCATCGCCACGCGCTACACCCGCGCGGAGCTGTGCGAGTCCATCCTGCGGCCCGGCGCGAAGGTTTCGCAGGGCTTCGAGACGGTGTGGTTCAAGCTGAAGAACAAGGACGAGGTCGAGGGCTTCGTGGTGAAAGAGAGCGGCGATTCCGTGGAAGTGCGGAACATCGCGGGCGTGACGCGGGTGCTCGAAAAAGGCGCCATCGCCGAGCGACAGAAGCGCGAGAAATCCATGATGCCCGACGGGCTGCTGAACGCGCTCACGCCGGAGGATCTGGCGGCGATGCTGGCGTATCTGGAGGGGACGAAGGCGGGGAAATGAGGAATGACGAATGTGGAATGACGAAAGAAGCCCGAAGTCCGAATGAGCGCCCCAAAAAAACCGTCATCCTGAGCGGAGTTCCTGGCTTGCCATGGTCCTCGGCGTGAAGGTCACACCACCCAGTGTCCAGGATCGCGAGGGTGCGGTCCTGCTCCTGGCGAGCCTCTACTTGCTCTTTGGTCGGCTGCAAATCATCTGGGCCGACGGAGGCTATGCAGGTGTTTCGGTTGCATGGATCAAAGCCTTGCGACCCGATCATTCCGAGTCTCACACCTGCGTTTGTATGTCCCGTCTGATGCTCAAGCGCCTCGCCAAAGATGGCTAAACTCACTTTCTGGATGCCCGCTCAGAAATACAGCGATGGGATGGAAACCGCAGAGCCCCAGAGAACGCAGAAAAATCGGGAAAAGTCCCCTGCTCCCAAGGCTCACCCAGCAAGTGAACATTTTCGGGTCCGCAATAGCTCCGTAACTCTGCGTCCTCTGCGTTAAAAAATCCCCGTCCTGCTTTTGGGATAAACCGCGCTCGACAGACAAACGTGTTACTCCCGCTTCCAATCCGCCACCGCTGTTCATCCTGTCGGACAGAAGGAGAAGAAGGTGGGGATTTTCCCTGGTTAGAATCCTCTGCCTGACCCGCCTCGTGACGCGGGAGCCGCGCGGCCGGTCACAACATCCCGACGCGCTTGCGGATGAGCCACTCGGCGGTGAGCAGGAAGACGAGGAGGGCGAACCACCACCCGCTTTCGAGCAGCGGGCTTTCGCTTTCCTGAACGGTGCCGGCGGTCAGCGGTTCGAGGAGCTTCAGGACCTCGTCCACTTGCTCTTCGCGGAAATACTGGCCGCCGCTGGTCGTCGCGATTTGCCGGAGCAGTTCCTCGTTCACGCTGAGCAGCGTCCTTTCGATGTTCAGGCTGGCTTCGACCTTGAACTCGGCGCGCACCTTGATCTGCCCCTTGGGCACGGCGGCGCTCTCGATGGTGACCTCGTAGCTACCGGGCTCCAGCGCGGCGGTTTTGCCGCGGTAGAGGCCGCCCTCGGCGGGTGTCAGCGCGATCTTTGCCGCCACTTTGCCGTCGCGGGAAAGGACGGCGGTCACGGCGGCGGCGTCCATGGGCGTGCCTTCGCCGCTACGGATGCGGGCGCGGATACCGGCCTGCGCGCCGGGTTCGTAGTTGAGCTTGCCGGCGTCGAGGGAGACGAATTTGTCCTGCGTGGCAAAGGGCTCCTCGGCGACAAACCCCGCGATCTGGTTCCAGAATTTGACGTGGTATTTGTCCGCCACCTCGTAACGCCAGCGCCAGGAATCGTCGAAGGCGTGGTAATAGACTTTCCCCGCGCCGAAGCTGCGCAGGACGCTGAGCGGCACGCGGGAGTCGCCGGCGGCCTTTGCATCAATGAGCACTTCCGCGCCGGGGAGCGGCTTTACGCCGACGACGGACTTCGGCAAAGGCAGCTTCGCCCAAGTCTCGGCGTTCGTGGCGATCTCGTTGCTCAGCGCAAAGGGCGCGAGGCCGGCGGCGCGGGAGGTGAGCCCGAGCGACTCGATGCCGGTGGGCGGCTTGTCGAGATACTCCACGGGCAGCAACGCCCCGAGCGGAGTGTCGCCGTATTGGCGGAGATGACCGCGGGCGCCGTCGAGGAAGATGATCGCGCCGCCGCGTTTGCCCACGAAGTCGGCCAGCCAGCGCTTTTCCTCGTCCTTGAGCAGGTCCTTCGGCACTTCGCCGAAGATGATCAGCTCGTAGGTGTCGAGTTCGGCTTTGGTGCCGGGAAGTTTACCCTCCCTAGCGCGCTCTTTGGCTTCGTCGGTCGCGCCTTCCTGGAGGTCGCTCTCGCTGGTGCGGACGAAGCCCGCCTCCCCGCGCATGCCGGCGATGGCAGCATTGACCTCCCACTTTTCGTCGCGCTGGTAGAGGTTCTTCAGGTAGCGCGTCTCCCAGCGCGGACGACCGTCCACGAGCAGGATTCTCCGCTTCTGCGTCACGGCGCGAAAACGCAGCCGGCCCTCGTTGTTCGTCAGCTCCTTTTCGCCGTCGATCGGGCTGATGCTGACTTTGAGATCGAGCGGCACGGTCCGCGCTTTCACGTCGGCGGAGGCGGCCTTGAGGCGCTCAGCGGCCAGTTCCTTCACGGGAAACTCAAAGGGCACGCTCCGGCGGGGCTTGCCCTCGGAGGTGAGTTCGATGGGCTTTTCGAGCACGTCCTTTTCGCCGTCCTTGATCGTGATTTTGTAGGGCAGGCCGGGCGCGACTTCTTCCTTGATGATGATTTCGCCGCGCACCTTGTCCTCGTGGAAAACGCTGTCGGGAACAATCGCGTGGACGACAGCGAGGTCGCGCGGAGCCACGTGGCTGCCGGTGCCGAGGGCAAAGACAGGCATCTTTTTTCCGGCGAGAATCCGGGCGACTTCGACGGCGGATTCGCCGGCGTTTTGCTGGCCGTCGGTGATGAGCAGGACGGCGCCCTGGCCGGCTTTGTCCGCGGTGCTGACGCCGAAACTCAGGCCGCTCGTCAGGTTCGTGATGGAGCCCACCGGCTGGTTCAAGGCGGTCGGCAGCGGGGCATCCTTTGAGCTGGCCTGCCACACGCGCTGCACTTCGTCGCCTTCGAGGCTGGCGAGCTGGACGTCGAACTTTTTGGCAAGGTTCTCAAGGATGCGCTGCCCGGGTTTGCCTTCGAGCAGGAGCGCCTGCACGCGCTGCCAGCGGGCGAGTCCGTCGAACCTGCCGAGCGCGTCCTTCACCAAGGGATTCGAGCCTTCGGCGTTGATGGATTTTTGGAAAATGTCGGCGACTTCCGCGGACCAGCGCCCGGCGGCCTCGCCGAGTTTCACAAGGTCCTGCGGGGCGCGGTTGCCGTCGTCCAGCGACTTGATTTCGCGCGCGGCGAGATCGGCGGCGGGCTTGGCGAGTTCGCTGCGGAAGCGGGCGAGCTGGTCCGCTCCCTTGCCGGATTTGCCAAAAAGTCCGTCGGCATTCGCAACGAGCGCCGCGAAGTCCGTGAGGTTCTTTTTCGACATCTCGGCGGTCGGCACATCGGCCAGCTTCGTCCGCTCGCCGAGGTTGCGCGCTGCGCCCAGCGCGGCGGAAGCCTGCGGGAGTTCGAGGGCGACATCGCCGGGATTGAGCATCCCGAGCCGTTCGAGGATTTGAATTTTCCGCCCGAAATCCATGCCGGGATCAGCGAGCTGCATGCTCTCGGAGCCATCGACGAGGACGATGAGGCGCGCGCGCTCGCCGACGACCGTGCGGTGCTGGAGCACCGGCCCGCCGAGCAGGATGACGATGAGGAAAACGGTGAGCGCGCGGAGCAGCGGCAGCACGAACCGGAAGCCGGAGCGCATGCCGCCGGTGTCCTTCCGGTAAAGAACCCAGGCCGCGATGGCGAGGACCGTGGCGGCAATGACGCCGGCATACCACGGCCAGTCGCCGATCCAGCGAAGCGTAGTGGCGTTCATACTTTACGGCGTCTGCGGGCGAAGAGCTGCTGGAGGATCAGCTCGGCGAAAAGCAGGATCAGGAGGATGAGCAGGACGGGCTTCCAAATTTCCCGGCCATAGCGCTGCGCCTTGTCCAGCGCTTTGAATTCCGCGGCGCTGCGGACAATTTTCAGGTCGTGGGTCTTGGCGAGCGCCTGGATCTCCACGTCGGTCATTCTGGTGAGGTCGGATTCGGTGCGCTCGGCGTTGACCACGTAGTGCAGGGGCGGCGGCGCGGGGTTGCCGGGCGGCTGCAGGGTGTAAATGCCGGGGCGCTGGGTCTGCGGGTATTCAACGACCCCGCGCTCGCCCTTTTTCACGATGAGCAGCTCGACGGTCCTGGTGTCCGGCAGGGTGAGCCGCGCCATTTTTTCCGCCATGTCGGCAGGCAGGAAACTGACGAGCTGCTCGCCGACCTGGAGGTTGCGCGGCGGATAGACATTCGACGCGAGATACACGCAGAGGCGCTGGATGAGCGGTAGGTAGGACGGGCGCGCGGGCAGGCTGTTCCAGTCGGAGTCGAGCGTGGTGGCGCAGGCGATGACGCGGCCCTGGCCGTGGACCTTCTCCGCGAGAAACGGGTCGCCGCTGTCGAGGCGGGCGAGGATCGCCGGATCACCCGGGCCGCCGGTGCGCTCGGGTGGCTTGAAGCGGAACCATGCTTTGATCTCCGCGTCGGAGAGGCTGCCGTTGCGCGGGTCGTTGAAAATTTCCAGCGCGGGATTGCCGAAGCGCTCGGCGGTCACTTTGGCGGTGGTGGCGCCCGGCTTGCCCGCGGGATCGCCGGCCATGCTGCCGAGCCGGAGCGGGGCGAGGGATTTGGCGAAGGGTCCATTCCACCACGCGGCGTCGGTGCGGTCGCCGGTGAAGACGAGCAGCCCACCGCCTTGATTGACGAAAAATTCCAGCGCCTTGAGTTGGTCGTCGCTGAGTGTGGCGACGTTCGCGAGCACCACGACGGCGGACTCCGCGATGCTCTTCGCGTTGAGTCCGTTCACCGGCACGACTTTGGCCTGGATGAGATCGGCCTGCTCCACTTTGCCGGCGAAGAAAGGCGAGAGCGCGATCTGGGCGAAGCCCGTCTCGCTCTTGAGGTCGTCGGGCGTGGTGCCGGGCGCGCCGTCCACGAGCAGCACGCTCAGCTTTTCCCGCACGGGGATGCTGGCGAGGTAGCGGTTGTCGGCCTTGACGAGGTCGGCCTCGGTTTCGATCTCGATGACGTGCGAGCCGGGCTTGGCGAAGACGTGCGTGAAGAGCACCTGCCCGGCCGAGCGGGCGGCGAGCGAAAGCTGCGAGCCGGCCGGGCCGGGCTTTTCCCGGCCATCGACCTTCAGCGTGACGCGGAGGTCGGGGCGGGCGGTGTCGCCGAAGTTGCGGATGTTCGCGCGGATTTGCACTTTCTGGCCGACGCCGACCATAAGCTTGGGAAAGTCGAGCGACTCGATGGCGACGTTCTCTTTCGCCTCCACGCCGACATCCCAAAGCGTGACGGTCGGCGGGAACTTGAGCTTCTTCAGCCGGTCCAACGACTGGGCGAATACCCTCTCATCCGCGGCGGGAAAGCTGACTTTCTGGAAGTCGGTGAACAGCACGACCTGCCGCGCGTTGCCGGTCATTTTGTCGAGCGTACCCGCCACGAAATCGAGCGCCGCCGGCACGCGCGCCACGCCGTAACCCGCGCCCACTTTGCCCAGCGCCTGGGTGACGGCGGAGAGGTCGCGGCTGGCATGGTCGAGCAGCCCCTGGCCTTCGCCCATGAGGAAAACGTAGGCCTCGGAGCCGGGCTTGAGTTCGCCCACGAGGCGCTGGGCCTCGTCTCGGGCGATGCTGAAATTGGTGATCCCGGCGCGACCGGCTTCCATGGAGTAGCTGTTGTCGAGCAGCACCGCGGTGGAGGTCGGCTGTTCGCCGAGCATTTGTTTCGCGCCCTGCCAGACGGGCTTGGCCATCATCAGCGCGAGGATCGCGGGGATGGCGCAGCGGATGGCGAGCAGGATCCACTGCTCGATCTTGATGCGCTTTTGGTTCGTCCGCACCACTGCGGCGAGCAGGTGCATCGCGCCCCATTTGACGACCTTGAAGCGGCTCTTGTGAAAGAGGTGGATGAGGAGCGGGATCGCCAACGCGGCGACGCCGGCGAGCATGGCGGCGTTGAGAAAGTTCATGCGCGGCCCAGCCTCCTGGTCATGTAGGCGGCGAGCGCTTTGGAGTAGGGCTCGTCCGTGAAGAAGGGCACGAGATCAATGCGCTGCTTGCGACAGCCGAACTGCAGTTCGTCGCGGAATTTCGCGAGATTTTCGAGGTAGGCCTGGCGCACCATCGCGGGGTCGATGAGGTGCTTCACGCCGTCCTGTTCGAGGCAGTCGAACTGGGTCCACCCGCGGAAGGGGAACTCGATTTCGTCGCGATCCCAGACCTGAAAGACGACGATCTCGTGCCGGGCGTGGCGGAAGTGGGCCATGGCCTTGAGGAAGTTCGCGACCTCGCCAAAACAGTCCGAGATGATGATGAGCAGGCTGCGGCGATGCAGCTTCGGCACAAGGTCGTGGAAGACCTGGCCCAGCTCCGTCTCGCCGCCGGGTCGGCTTTTTTCCAGCTCGTCAATGATCAGCCGCAGATGGCTCACCTTGGAGCGCGGCGGGATGTAGCGGCGGATTTTGTCGTCGAAGGTCACAAGGCCAACCCCATCCGCCTGGTGGACCATCATGTAGGAAAGACAGGCCGCGAGCCGGGTGGCGTAGTCGAATTTGCTGACCGCGCCGGGGCTGCTGCCCTTGTAGTTCATGGACCCGCTGCGATCGAGGATGATCGTCGAACGCAGGTTCGTCTCTTCCTCGTATTCGCGGATGTAGTAGCGGTCGCTACGGGCGAAAACGCGCCAGTCAATGTGGCGGATTTCGTCGCCGGCGACGTATTGCCGGTGCTGCTTGAACTCGACGCTGTAGCCTTTGTGGGGCGAGCGGTGCAGGCCGGTCGTGAAACCCTCGACCACCACGCGCGCCAGAACCTGAAGGCTGGAGATGCGCTGGAGATCGGCGGGTGTGAGAAAGTCGCTGACGTGGGCCATGAGGGGAAAACTTTCGGAATTCGAAATCCGAATTCCGCAACAAATTCAAATCGGCAGAAACCTCAAAACGGAGAAAACCTGCGCCGGGCGCTTTGGGGATTTCTTACCTTTCGGATATGTTCGAATTTCGGATTTTCCGGTCAAAGAGCGCGCTTGGCCTCGCCCCGGGGGATCGTCTTGATGAGGCGGCGGACGATGTCGTCCACCGTGATGCCCTCCGCCTCGGCGTTGAACGTGGGCACCACGCGGTGCCGCATGATCGGCAGGGCCACGGCCTCGATGTCGTCGATGGTGACATGGAACCGGCCCTTGAGCACGGCGCGCACTTTTCCGGCGAGCACGAGGTTTTGGCACGCACGCGGCCCGGCACCCCACGCGATGAGGTCCTTGATGAAGGCCGGCGCTTCCTGCTCGTTCGGGCGCGTGCAACGCACGAGGTCGAGGATGAAGTCAGTGACGTGATCGGGCACGGGCACTTTGCGGACGGTTTTCTGCAACTCCATGATCTGCGCGCCGCTGAGCACGGGGTTGATTTTCACGCTGAAAGTCCCGGTGGTCCGCGCCACGATCTCGCGCTCTTCCTCGCGGCTCGGATATGCCACTTTCACGAGGAAGATGAAGCGGTCGCGCTGCGCCTCGGGCAGCGGATAGGTGCCTTCCTGTTCGATCGGGTTCTGCGTCGCGAGCACGAAGAACGGCTGGTCGAGCTTCAGAGTTTGCCCGCCGACGGTGACGGTCTTCTCCTGCATCGCTTCGAGCAACGCAGCCTGCGTTTTCGGCGGGGTGCGGTTGATTTCGTCCGCGAGGAGCATCTGGGTAAAGATGGGCCCTTTTTGGAAAATGAATGAGCGCCGGCCGGTCTCCGGGTCTTCCTGAATGATGTCCGTGCCGGTGATGTCGCTCGGCATGAGGTCGGGGGTGAACTGAATGCGGCGGAAGGCCATCGAGAGCGTCTCGGAAAGGGTGCGGATCATCGCGGTTTTCGCGAGGCCCGGCACACCTTCGAGCAGGCAGTGGCCGCCGGCGAGAACAGCGATCATCAACTGCTCGATGACCTCGGTCTGGCCGACGATGAACTTGCCCATCTCCGCGGCGATCCGGTTGTAGCTCTCGACGAGGAGGGCCGCTGCGGCTTTGTCGTCGAGCGGCACTACGGGAGCGGCACCGGAGGAATCAACGGTGAATGTGGTTGGTTGCATGAATCGGGCGGGAACGATCAATGGGACCGCGCAACCACAGAGGCAAGCGTGCTTTCCGGGGGGCGCTGGAAACGAAGGGTGGAGTGGCTACACTCCGGAGGCGATTCCTTGCGGAATCAATCCATCGGCATCCCCGGCATTCCCTCAAAGCCCGCCTCGGAGAACATTTGGCTGAGATTCGAGGAAAACCATTTCCGCAGCAGGGGATCGCGCGCCCACTCGGGGAATTGCACCAGTTGGGTGACATAGTCGCCCTCCCGGCTGCCAGCGCTGGCCTGAACGCCCGTCGGGCCGGTCGGACTAACCGACACCGTCGACTGCGAAAACTGCACGCGGGGCAGCCACGAATCCTGATGCACAATCGCCAACGCCACGGACGCCGCCGCCGCCAATACCACCACGGCACGGCGCGTGAAAACATTCGGCAGACGCACATCCGTCACCTGCGCGCGCTGCTCGGAGGTCAGCGCCTCCGATGCCTGCTGATCTTCCCGCTCAAAGCCCTGCTCGAGCACCACCGCGAGGTCGATCAGCTCATAGACATCCTCCCGCGCCTCTTCCGAGGCTCCCAGCAGGCTCTCCACGTAAATCCGCTCTTCCGGCCCGAGCTCGTTGAGCGCGTAGTCCGTCAGATATTGCTCAGGAATTGTCGTCTTCATAAAACTAGGCCACCCCTTTCTTGAGGTAGATGATTTTCTCCTCCTTGTCGTCGCGCTCCATCATTCCGCGCAGATTCCGCATCGCCGCGTTCAGCAGAAAGCCCACATTGCCCACGCTCAACCCGGTGATCTCCGAAATTTCCTGATAGGAGTGATGCCCGTGAAACCGCAGCCTCACGACCTCGTGCTGATTCTTGGGGAGACGCCTCACCAGCTCCATCACCCGCTCCGTCCGCTCCTTCCGCTCCATCTCCATGGAGGGCGTCAGCTTCTCGCACCGCTTCTGCTCAAACTCCTGCGCCTCGACGTAAATATAACGCTCCTCCTTCTTCAGCGACTTGAGCGCGCAATTCCGGCAAACCGTAAACAGCCATTGCGAGAGGTGCCCCTCGATCTTCGCTTGTTCTTGTTTGTGCAGCCGCATGAAAGTCTCCTGAACCACATCCCGCGCCCGGTCCAGCGACTGCACGATGCTCATCGCATACTGGATCAGCGGACGCTCGTAGCGCTCCAGCGCGGTCTGCACCCAGGCGGCTTTTGCTTTTTCTTTTTTGCCAAACATCGGTCGGTTCGTATTGGTTTCGGCCTAGTTAATCTATCGCGGACTCCTTTCTTGGAAAAATCTTGTCTTTTTAACCGGGTGCCGGCCGGCGTCCCGGCATCCGTCCGCACTATCGGTCGCGAAAGCCCGAATTGCCAACCGGCGGCGCACCGGGGCAGAGTCCGCGCGATGCCTCCGCCCGCCTCTTTCGACCCCGCCCTCCTGGCGCTGCTCCGCTGCCCCGAGACGCGGCAGGCGCTGGTCCTCGCCCCGGCCGCGGTGCTGGCCAAATTGGACGCTGACCGCGTGGCGGGACGCCTGGTGAACCGGGCGGGAAAATCTGTGACAGAACCGTGCCGCGAGGGACTGCTGCGCGCGGACGGCGCGGTGTTTTTTCCGATCAGCGACGGCATCCCGTTGCTCACGCCGGACGATGCGGTGATAGTCCCGCAACCATGAGCAAAACCATCGACTGGACGGCCATCCGCGCCGATTTTCCGATCCTCGACCAGGAGGTGCGGGGGAAACCGCTGATCTATTTCGACAATGCCGCCAGCTCGCAGAAGCCGCGCGCCGTGATCGACGCCGTCTCGCGTTACTACGAGCGGGACAACGCCAACGTGCATCGCGGGCTGCACGAGTTGAGTTCGCGCGCCACGGATGCCTACGAAGGCGCACGCACCAAGGTGGCCGCCTATCTGGGCGCGGCCAGCGCGGAGGAGATCGTCTTCACGCGCGGGACGACCGAGGGGATCAATCTCGTGGCGCAGACCTGGGGCGCGAAGTTTGTCCGCGAAGGCGATGTCATCCTGCTCACGGAAATGGAGCACCACAGCAATCTCGTGCCGTGGCAGATGCTCGCCGAGCGCACCGGCGCGCGGCTGC
The DNA here is from genome assembly GCA_903874975.1 of uncultured Chthoniobacter sp. Taxonomy (GTDB): domain Bacteria; phylum Verrucomicrobiota; class Verrucomicrobiia; order Chthoniobacterales; family Chthoniobacteraceae; genus Chthoniobacter. Next base: position 11,083 of record CAIQUL010000094.1, read on the forward strand.
GCTTTGTGCCCGTGACGGAGGACGGCACGCTGGCGCTGGAGCGGCTCGGCGAGTGGCTCACGCCGGAGGTGAAAATCTTCGCTTTCACCCACATCTCGAACTCGCTCGGCACGATCAATCCCGTCGCGGATCTCTGCCGGGCGGCCCGCGCGGTCGGCGCGGTGACGCTCATCGACGCGGCACAGAGCGCGGGGCATCTGCCCGTGGATGTGCGCGAGATAGGCTGCGACTTCCTCGTTTTTTCCGGCCACAAAATGTGCGCGCCGACCGGGATCGGCGCGCTCTACGGGCGCGCGGAGCTGCTCGACGCCATGCCGCCCTGGCACGGCGGCGGGGAGATGATCGTGAGCGTGAGCTACGAGCGGAGCACGTATAAGAAAGCGCCCTACAAGTTCGAGGCCGGCACACCGAACATCGGCGGCGCGGTCGGGCTCGGTGCGGCGGTGGATTACCTCGAAGCCATCGGGCGCGCGGCCATTTTTGAGCACGACCTCGCGCTCACCCAGCACGCCCTGGCGGGGCTCAGCGCGCTGCCGGGGGTCCACGTGCAAGGACCGCGCGACCGGCGCGGCGGGCTGGTCGGTTTCACCATGGACGCCGCGCATCCGCACGACCTCACGACCTATGCCGACCAGCACGGCCTCGCCTTGCGCGGCGGGCATCACTGCAATCAGCCGCTCATGAAAAAACTCCGTCTGCCGGGGACGACCCGCGCCAGTTTCTATTTCTACAACACCACGGCCGAGGTGGACCGGATGCTCGCCATCCTCGCCGACGCCGTCCGCTTTTTCGCATGAACACAGAACTCGATGAACTCTACCAGTCGGTGATCCTCGATCACTCGAAGCGCCCGCGAAACTTCGGCGAAATCGCCGACGGCGCGGTGCAGGTCCACGGCGACAATCCGTCGTGCGGCGATGAGATCGATCTGTCGGTGAAATTCGCCGCGGATGGCGCGGTCGAGGACGTGAAATTCAAAGGACTGGGCTGCGCGATCAGCCAGGCGTCGGCGTCGCTGATGACGATGAAACTCAAGGGCAAAAGTGAAACGGAAGCGCGCGAGATGCTGCGGGCGTTTCACGATCTCGTGACGAGTGAGGTCGCCGACCCGCCGCGGATGCTCGGCGATCTGCGGCTGCTCGCGGGCGTGCGAAAATTCCCGCAACGGGTGAAGTGCGCGATGCTCGGCTGGCGGGCGTTTGAACAGGCGCTGGAGCAGAAGGCGGGTGGAACGGTTTCGACGGAAGAGGCGTGAACTGCCCCGCCGGAAGCGTTACCCGCGCTCACTCCGCTGGCGCTGCGCGGTGGTGAGCGGGGGAAAGGCGCTGGCGGTGGGGGAGGTCGTGATCTCAATATGGCGCGCGGCTGCGGGGCGGCGAGCGGGGCGCTCGCCGGACGGTCGCGGACGGGGGCGTCCGCGCCACGCGGCGCCGCGGCGTGCATGACCGCAAGCAGCGTGGGCCCCAGCCGGAGCGCTGGCCCGGCTTCCTGCTGCCAGAGATCGGGGATGGTGAGGCTAAACATTGGGCGGTGCGACGAACGACGCGCCGCTCGACGCTCCTTTGCCTCCCTGAAATCGCCAGGCCACGCCCGCGGACTTCGACCGCGAGCAAGCGGCGCGAAATGCGCCCAGCCCGCCGATCCCGCCGGCCCAACGAAGCGCCTTGCCAGCGGGGCGCGGGCCGTGCTCGATTGCGCGCGATGAACGCTCTCTCCGACGCGCTGCTCTACGGCATCCTCGACCTCGGCTACACCGCCGCGGCGGAGGCGGAGCGCGCGGTGGAGCAGATGCTCGCCGGCGGCGTGGACGTGCTGCAGGTGCGGGCGAAAGGTGCGGACGAAGCCGCAATCGAGGCGCTGGCGCATCGGCTCGTGCCTTTGACGGAGAGCGCGGGCGTGCCGCTGATCGTGAATGATTTTCCGCAGCTCGTGCCGGCGGTCGGGGCGCAGGGCGCGCATGTGGGGCAGGAGGATTTTTCCGTGGCCGATGCGCGCTGGCGGGCGGGGCGCGCGCTGGCGGGCGAGGTCGCGCCGCCGATCATCGGCAAGTCCACGCACAGCTTCGAGCAGGCGGTCGCGGCGGAGGCGGAAGGCGCGGACTACATCGGCTTCGGCCCGCTCTTTGCCACGCCGACGAAGCCAGGCCGCCCGGCGATCGGGCTCGCCGACCTCCGGCGCGTGCAGGCGGCGGTGCGGATTCCGGTTTTCTGCATTGGCGGGATCAAGCGGGCGAATCTCGAAGCAGTCCTCGCGGCGGGCGCGCGGCGGGTGGTCATCGTTTCGGAGATGCTCGGGGCGGCGGACCTCGCGGGGTATGCGCGGGAGGTCAAGGCGGCGCTGCGCGCGGCGGCGGGAGCGTAGCATCCAGACCCTCAAAACCCACCCCGTATGGCCCTCACCACTGACGCCGCTTTCCAACTCCTCGCCACGGCCCACGCCCAGGACCGGCTCGCGCACGCCTACCTCATCACCGGCCCCGCCGGCAGCGGCAAGCTCGCGCTGGCCACGCGCCTCGCCGGCCTGCTGCTCGGCATGCGCGACGCCGCCGCGCTCGCGCACCCGGACGTGCATCGCGTGGAGCCGGAGTCCAAATCGCGCCGCATCGTCATCGAGCAAATCCGCGACCTCGAACGCGTGCTGCACATGCGCTCGCTGCACGGCGGGAAAAAGATCGGCCTGCTCCTCGATGCCGACCGCCTCCAGCCGCAGGCCGCCAACGCCTTTCTCAAAACGCTGGAGGAACCGCCCGCCGGCACGCACCTCTTCCTGCTCAGCGCGCAGCCCGAGCAGATTCTCGAAACGATCCTCTCCCGCTGTCTCGAAGTCCCGCTCCGCCTCATGGAAAAGCGTGCGCTTTCGCCCGCCCAGCGCACGCTGCTCGACGCCCTGCGCGCCCACGCCTGCCACGAGCGCCCGCAGATTCCGCACATTTTCGGACTCGTCCGCGATTTCCAAAACCTCCTCGCCGAGTCCAAGGAAGCCATCCGCGACGAAACCGACGCCGCCTACAAAGCCGACGAAAAGCACTACAAGCAGGCCAGCGACGCCAACGCCTGGCTCGACGACCGCGAGGATTACTACAAGGCGCTGACCGAGGCCCGCTACCTGGGCACGCGCTCCGACTTGCTCGCCATCCTCGAGCACTGGTGGGCCGACGCCCTCCGCCAGCAGCAAGGCTCCCCCGAACTCGACCTCCCCGAGTGCGCCGCGGACACCGCCGCGCTCGCCGCGCGCCACACCCCCGCGCAACTCCTCCGCAAAACCGCCGCGCTCGAGCAGCTCCGCGAAAACTTCAACCGCACCGGCGTCCAGGAAGCCCTCGCCACCGAGTGCGCCTTCATCGCGGCCTTCGGCTGAAAGCGGAGCGGTCTGGGGGAAGGCGGATAGCTGGATCGCGGGTGGGTAGAGCGGGCTAGGCGGATGGATTCCGGCGCGTCGTGGAATCGTCGTCCGGCCGTTGCCAGAGTTTCACAGTGCCGTCCTTGAGCGTTCCGGTGGCGTCGGCTCAGTTCCACGCGCATCAAAAAAACCGCAACAACCTCATGAAAAACATCCTCACAAAATCCATCCTCTGCAGCCTCGCCCTCGCCGGTTCAGCCAGCGTGACCCACGCCCAGTACGGCATTGATCTCCTCAACGCCTTCACCTTCACCGACGGCGCCAAGCAGGGCGGCATCGAGATCGTCGGCTACACGCCGGACAACTTCACGGTCGCCGGCATTTATGTCAGCGACACCGACGGCAGCCTCGCCGCAGTGCAGCCGACCTTCGGCGTGCAAGTGCTGACCCTCGGTAACACCGGCAGTTTGACGGAGCGTTTTCAAATCGACCTCAACATCGGCAACACGGGGCTGTCCGGCGGGCTGCTCGGCGTGAGCAGCGTGGCGCTCGATCCGCTGGGCCGCGCTTTCGGCGTGGCCTCGGTCATCCCCACCGACAGCACCGGCACCCTCGGCAAGCTCGCCTTTTTCAACTACAACACCGGCGCGGTGATCGGGACGATCAATGCCGGCTTCCACCCGGATTCCGTGCGCTTCTCGGACGACGGCACGAAGATCTATGTGGCGAATGAGGGTGAGTTCAAATCCGGTGCGGCGCAGGCCGCGGGCTCGCTGAGCATCGTCGATGTTTCCAGCATCACGTCGGGCAATCTCGCCACGCTGCCGGCCCTGGTGGCCTCGACCTTCGACTTCTCGCCCGCCAATCTGGGCAGCGGGGCCAGCCTCAGCGGCATCCGCAACTCGAACGTCGCCGCCGTCGGCACGACGGGCGCGTTCATCACGGCGGTGCCCAATTTCACGGTGGTCGGCAATCAGGACGCCGGCGCGATCGAGCCGGAATACGTCACCATCTCGCAAGGCAAAGCCTTTGTGACTTTGCAGGACAACAACGCGATCGGCGTCTTCGATCTC
>CAIQUL010000095.1 GCA_903874975.1 uncultured Chthoniobacter sp.
CCGCGATGAAAGCGGCTTTCAACGGCGGCGCGGTGACGGGCCTGCTCGTGGTCGGACTGGCCCTGCTCTCGGTGGGTGCGTTCTGGGTGGTGATGAGCAAAATCAACCCCGACAAGGCGCTCTCCTCGCTCGTCGGCGTGGCGCTCGGCGCGTCGCTGATCTCAGTTTTCGCGCGGCTCGGCGGCGGCATTTATACGAAAGCGGCGGACGTGGGCGCGGACCTCGTGGGCAAGGTGGAGTCGAACCTCGATGAAGACGATCCCCGCAACCCCGCGACCATCGCGGACAACGTGGGCGACAACGTGGGCGACTGCGCCGGCATGGCGGCGGACGTGTTTGAAACCTACGCGGTGACCCTGATCGGCACGGTGCTCGTCGGGGCGCTGACCGCGGGCCTCGGCGCTCCGGTGGTCTATCCGTTCGTCCTCGGCGGGCTGGCCATCCTCGCCTCGATCGCGGGCATCATTTTCGTGAACATGACCAATGCGAAGCCGGGCACCGCGCTCATGGGTGGCGTGCTGCTCAGCGCGGCGATCTGCGCGGCGGTCTTCTATCCGGTGACCGTGGCGATGTTCCCCGAAGGGCTGAAAACGCAGGACGTGCTCGGCATGGGCAGCGCGACCTACTCGGCGGGCAGCATCTATTTTGCCTCGGTCATCGGCCTGCTGATGACGGGCGCGGCGGTGCTCATCACGAACTACTACACCTCCACCGAATACTCGCCCGTGCGCAAGATCGCCAAAGCGAGCGAGACCGGCCACGCCACGAACATCATCGCCGGCCTCGGCATGGGCATGCACGCCACGGCGCTGCCCGTGGGCTGCATCGCGGCGAGCATCTGGTTCAGCTACGGCGCGGCCGGGCTCTACGGCATCTCGGTCGCGGTGATGGCGATGCTCGCGATGGCCGGCATCATCATCTCGCTCGATGCCTTTGGCCCGATCACCGACAACGCCGGCGGCATCGCCGTGATGAGCGGCCTGCCGAAAGAAGTGCGCGCGATCACCGACGACCTCGACGCCGTGGGCAACACCATGAAGGCCGTCACGAAAGGCTACGCCATCGCCAGCGCCGGCCTCGCGGCCATCGTGCTCTTTGGCAGTTACTACGTCGATCTTTCCGACCATCTGGTGAAGCATCAGATCGCGGCGCTGGTGACTCCCACCGTGGAGCAAATCGCGGCGGTCAAAACGGCGGTCGCGGCGAAACTCGATTTCTCGCTCAAGGATCCGAAGGTCATCATCGGCCTCTTCATCGGCGGTTTGCTGCCGTATCTTTTTTCCGCGTTTTCCATGAACGCGGTGGGTCGCGCGGCGGGCGCGGTGGTCACCGAAGTTCGCCGCCAACTCGCGGCCAAGCCCGGTATTTTGCGCGGCGAAGACACCCCGGACTACGGAGTCTGCGTCGATATCGTGACCAAAGCTGCGCTCAAGGAAATGATCGTGCCGGCACTGCTCCCGGTGCTCGCGGTCGTCGGCGTGGCTGCGCTGCCGAATGGCGCGATCATCCTCGGCGGCGTGCTCGTCGGCAGCATCGTCACGGGGCTTTTCATGGGCATCTCGATGACCAGCTCCGGCGGAGCGTGGGACAACGCGAAGAAATACATCGAGGAAGGCCACCACGGCGGCAAAGGCAGTGAGGCGCACAAGGCCGCCGTCACCGGCGACACCGTGGGCGATCCCTACAAGGACACCAGCGGCCCCGCGATCAACCCCATGATCAAGGTCGTGAACATCGTGGCGATCCTGATCATCCCGATCTTTTTCTAGCCGGCGCAGCCACCCCGGGCGACCGACACCTGGCCGGCGGCAGCGGCATGGGTGCGATGGGACAGGCGTGGGGACTCGGGGAAAAAAGCAAAGCGCGCCGGGGGCCATGCTCCGACGCGCTCGCGTTAGTCTCAATGGCTGACCGCGCTTCCACCGCCATCCCCGTGATCCTGCAGGGTTTGCCCTTCATTTCCGTTTCCAAAAACACTGCGCTAAATTTGGGAACGAGAGTGAAGGGACTTGCGGAGTTTCTAACGGGCGCGACCTCCGCGTTATCAACGTGTCATTTAGCCTTGTTCACGAGGCTTTTTCCTAGATGAAAGCCCGGAGATGTAATGGGCCGCCGCAGCGGAAATTCGCTGCGAAAAGTGGCTGGCTTTTTCGCCATGAAAGTCGGATGCTGGCCCACGTGAAGATGAAGCTCTCATCGTGGTTCATCGGGTTTGGCGTCGCTTCAGGTTTTGCGCGCTCGCGCTGAAGGTTATGTCCGCTCCCTTGCGCATCCTCATCCTCGAAGATTCGGCGGCCGACGCCGAACTCATTGAGCGCGCATTGCGCCGCGGCGGGCTCGAGATTGCCGCGCAGCGCGTCCAGACCGAAGGCGCGCTGCGCGTGGCGCTGGCGGAGATTCGGCCCTGCGTGGTGCTCATGGATTACAACCTGCCGGGCTTTCGCGGCGACGCCGCGCTGGCGGTCGCGCACGCGCTGGCTCCGGGGTTGCCGGTGATCTTTGTCTCGGGGACGATCGGCGAGGAGCTCGCCGTCGAGTTGGTGAAAAGCGGGGCCACGGATTACGTCCTCAAAGACCGCCTCGAACGACTCCCGCTCGCCGTCCGCCGCGCCCTCGATGACGCGGACCAGCGTGCCGCCCGCCAGCGCGCGGAGGAGGCGGAGCGTCGCGGTGCGGAAACGCTGTCCATCGCCCTCGAAGCCGCGCAGATGGGCACGTGGGACTGGAACATCGCCACCGGCGAACTCGCCTGGTCGGACCGCTGCAAGGCGATCTTCGGCATCGCGGCGGACGAGCCGATGAACTATGGGCGCTTTCTCCGCGCGCTCCATCCCGGTGACCGCAGCGCCGCCGACACTGCGATCACCCACGCGCTCGCCACGCAGGCCCCGTACGACATCGAGTTTCGCGCCGTTTGGCCCGACAGCACCGTCCACTGGGTCGCTTCGAAAGGCCGCGCCTTTTCCGACGCCGCAGGCCACCCCACGCGCATGGCCGGCACCGCGATGTGCATCACCGCGCGAAAACAGGCCGAGGAGGAGCGGCAGCGCGTGGAGGCCAAGCTGCAGGAAACGCAAAAGCTCGAAAGTCTCGGCGTCCTTGCCGGTGGCATCGCGCACGATTTCAACAACCTCCTCACCGGCGTCATCGGCAACGCCACGCTCGCGCTCTTCGACCTGCCCAAAGGCTCGCCGCTGCTCCCGTGCCTCGAGCAAATCGAGGAAGCTGCGCAGCGCGCCGCGGGGTTGTGCAAACAGATGCTGGCCTACGCGGGCAAGGGCCGGTTCATCGTCCACGACCTCGACCTCAGTGAACTCGTGCAGGACACCGCGCACCTTCTGGCCAGCGCGATTGGCAAGGGCGTGACGCTCGACTTTCACCTCGCGGAGAATCTCCCCGCCGTGAGCGCCGACGCCGCCCAGCTCCGGCAGATCGTCATGAACCTCGTGCTCAATGCCTCCGAGGCCATCGGCGAACGGACCGGCGTCATCCGCATTTCCACCGGGCGCGCGCAGCCCGATCACCCCGGCCTTTCCGGTGTGCTGGAGCGACCCGCCGGGGGCTACGTTTATCTCCAGATCGCCGACTCCGGCAGCGGGATGACGGAAGAAACCGCCGGCAAAATCTTCGACCCGTTTTTCACGACCAAATTCACCGGGCGCGGACTCGGCCTCGCCGCCGTGCAGGGCATCGTGCGGAGTCATCACGGGATTCTGCAAGTCGCCAGCGAACCCGAACATGGCACGACCTTTGAAATCCTCTTTCCCACCACCGGCCACCGCCCGAAACCGCCCGCCTCTCCGGCCCAAGAGGATCCGCTCTGGCGCGGCACCGGCACGGTGCTGGTGGTCGATGATGAGCCGACGATGCGCGTCACCGCCGCGCGGATGCTCGAGGCCATCGGATTCCGCGTGCTCATCGCCGAGCACGGAGTCGAAGCGGTGGAAATCCTCCGCGCCAATCCGGAAAAAATCCATGGCGTCCTGCTCGATCTCACGATGCCGAAACTCGATGGCGAAGGCACTTTCCGGGCGCTCCGCCAGCTCCGCCCCGATCTCCGCGTGGTGCTCATGAGCGGCTACAACGAGGCGGACGCCATCCGCAAATTCATCGGCCAGGGACTGACCGGATTCCTCCAAAAACCCTTCTCCCTCGCCGCCCTCCGCGCGCGGATGAAGGAAACGCTCGGCTGACTGTTCCGGAGGTGGCGCGCCCAAAGATCGCGGCAACTCGATGGAGCCAGCGGCCTCAGTACTGACCTCATCTGAATAACGGGCGTGAACAATTAGGACGGTGGTCCAATTGGCGGGACGCCGGACCGGCTTACGCCGCGGTGGTGGCGAGGTGGGCGACTTCCATGCCGACGAGGCAGACATCGTCGGCGAAGGGCTGGCCTCCGGTGAAGCGCTCGACTTCGGAGAAAATGCTTTGCACAAGCTGGTTGGGTTGCAGGCCGGCTTGGTGGGCGATTGTGGCGCGCAGCCGGGTTTCGCCAAAGGCTTCGGAGTGCGCGTTTTCCGCCTCGAAGAGTCCGTCGGTGAAAAGCAGGATGACGTCTGCGGCGGCGACGGGGCTTGCGTGCGTCTGAAACTGTGCGGCCTCGAATAGGCCGAGGGCGGGACCGGCCGTGTGCGGGGCGGTGAGAGGCACGACGCTGGCGGGTCTGTGACGGACGAGGAGCGGGCTGGGGTGGCCGGCATTCGCCAGAGTGATGCGCGACGTGGCGACATCGGCGATGAGGTAGCAGGCGGTGGCGAAAAGCGTGGTGCCGGATTGCCGGAGGATGCCACAGAGGCTGCGGTTGATTTCGGTGAGGAGCGCGCCGGGATCGGCGGTGGTCTCGCCGAGTTGCTCCTCGAGCGCGCGCATCATCGCGGTGATCAACGCGGCGCGCACGCCGTGGCCCATGACGTCGCAGATGAAGATGCCGACGGCGGTTTCGGACACGCGGACGACGTTGAAGAAATCGCCGCTTACCGAGTTGGCCGGGCGAAAGATGCTGCAAAATTTCACTGCGCTCGCCGCCTGCGCCGCGTCGCGGGGGAGCGTGGGAAACCGGTGCGGCAGGAGGGCCATCTGGAGTTCGCGGGCCATGCGTAAATCCTCCTCCATGGCGGCGTTCTTCTCGCTCAGTTCTCGGGTGCGCTCGGCGACGCGCTGCTCGAGTTCGTGATTGAGCGTGCGGAGATCGGCCTCGGCTTGGAGGCGGGAGCTGACCTCCGCGCGTTCTCGCAATGCCCGCTGGACGGCGGGCACGAGCCGTCCGGCCAGCCGGTCTTTCAGCACGAAATCGGTTGCGCCATTTTTCAGCACCTGCACCGCGGTCTCTTCGCCGACCGCGCCCGAGACGATGAGGACTGGCACCTCCGGGCAAAGCTGGGCGGCGATGACGAGCGCCAGAGCGCCGTCGAAGGTTGGCAGGTTGTAGTCGGCGAGGATGATCTCGGGGCGGAACTCCCGGATGGCGCGCTCGAATTCCGGCCGGGTCTGCGCACGCTGGACAACGAACTCGATCCCGCCTCTCCGGAGTTCGCGCGCGATCAGTTCCGCATCGAGGTCAGAATCCTCGAGGAGGAGAATCCGCAGGCCGTTATTTTCCTGGGCGTTCATGGCGTTCTGATGGGCGGCTGGTTCAGCACGAGCCAATATAGGCCTAAATTGCTGACCGCCTCGGAGAAGTTTTCGAATTCCACGGGCTTCACGATGTAGCTGTTCGTGCCGAGTCGGTAGGTCTCGATCACGTCGCGGTCTTCGCGCGAGGAGGTCAGCACGACGACGGGCAGCATCTTGGTGCGCTCGTCCGCCCGGATGCGGCGCAGGACTTCGATGCCGTCGATTTTCGGGAGCTTCAGGTCGAGCAGCACGACCTTGGGCTGGGCGTGGACATCGCGCCCCGCGTAGGCACCCGTGCCGAAGATGAAGTCCAGCGCGGCCTGGCCGTCCTGCACATGGATAAGCTGGTTGGCGAAGTTGCGCTTCTTGAGCGCGCGGATGGTGAGTTCGGCGTCTTGGGGGTTGTCTTCGACGAGGAGGATTTCGAGCTGGTGGTTCATGGCTGTCGTTTTGGGATGGTGAAGAAAAACGCGGCACCGCGACCGACCTCCGCCTCCGCCCAGATGCGCCCGCCGTGCCGGGCGACGATGCGCTGCACGAGCGCCAGCCCCACGCCCGTGCCGGTGAATTCCTCCTGCGTGTGCAGCCGCTGGAAGACGCCGAAAAGTTTGTCCGCGTAGCGCATGTCAAAACCGGCACCGTTGTCCTTGACGAAATAGACCACGCCGCCGTCGGCGTCGTCCCGCGTGCCGATCTCGATCTGCGCGACCGCGCACCCGCTCGTGAACTTGAGGGCATTGCTGAGCAGATTCACCCACACCTGCCGCAGCATGGCTTCCGAGCCGCGCACGGGCGGCAGCGGGGCCAGCGCGAGCCGCAGTTCCCGGCCGGGTTCGAGCGCCGCCAATTCGTCGAAGACGCCCCGCGCCAAACCGTGCATGTCGATTTCCTGTGGCTCCAGCGTCTGCCGGCCGAGCCGGGAAAAGGCGAGGAGGTCGTCGATCAGCCGCGCCATCTGCTGCGACTCGCTGCGGATCACGCCGAGCATGCGCCGGCCGTCGTCATCGAGCCGCTCGGCGCAGTCTTCGGTGAGCATCCGGGCAAAGCCGTCCACCGCGCGCAGCGGCGCGCGCAGGTCGTGCGAAACGGAGTAGCTGAAGCCTTCCAACTCCTTGTTCGCCGTTTCGAGCTCCGCGGCGCGGCTTTGCAGAGCGGCGTTGAGCCGGCTGATGCGCGCCTCCGACAATTTCCGGGCGGTGATGTCGCGGTTGATCCCGACCACCCGCGCGGCTTTCCCGTCGGCTCCCACCACCACCGTTTCCGCCGCCTGGATAAAGCGCACCGTCTGGTCGTCCGCGCGCACGATCCGAAACTCGCGGTGGCTGTGTCCGCAGGTCGCGACGGTCTCCTGAAGCCGAGCCTCCTGCGCGGCGAGATCCTCCGGCAGCACGCGCGCCCGCCAATCCCCGTAGACGGCCCGTCCCTCGGGGTGGGCGGGCAGGCCGTAGAGCGCAAACATCCGCGCGTCCCAGTTCAGCTCGTTGGTCTTCAAGTCCCACGCCCACACCCCGATGTCGGCGGCCTCGGTGGCCAGGCGCACGCGTTCCTCGCTCTCGTGCAAGGCGACGTTGGCGGCTTGCAACTCACGCGTGCGCTCCTCCACCCGGCGTTCGAGGCTGGCGTTGAGCTGGCGGATTTGCGCCTCCGCCTTTATCCGCTCGGTGATGTCCACGCAGGTCCCGGTCATGTAGAGCGGCTTCCCGGCGTCGTCGAAGAAAGTCTTCCCCTGGTCGTCCAGCCAGTGCTCGCTGCCGTCGGGCCAGACGACGCGGAACTCCATCGCAAAATCCGCCCCGTCCCGCGCGCACCGCTCGCAGCGTGCGCTCACGCCGGGGCGGTCGTCGGGATGCACCGTGGCGATGAAGTTCTCCAGCGAGCGGACCGTCTTCCCGCGAGGCAGGCCGAAGAGCGCATCCAGCGCCTCATCCCAGCTCAGTTCGTTCGAGCGGATGTCCCAGCGGAAAGTGCCCGTGCCCGAGGCCGCGATGGCCGCGCGCAACCGCTCTTCGCTCTCGCGCCGCGTGTCCTCCGCGTGCTTGCGCTCGGTCACGTCCATCACCACGGAAGCCGCTCCGGTGAAAGCTCCGCGGTCGTCAATGAGCGGCGTGTTGTACCATTCGCAGACGATCGTCCGGCCATCCTTGCAGACGTTTTCATTCGAGCTGCGCTCGCCGCCGGTCTGTTGCAGCAGGCCTTGCCAGACCTTGTCCACCTGCGGACGAAACGCCTCCGGCACAATGAACGACGCGTGCTGGCCGACTGCTTCGTCGCGATTGAAACCGAAGATCGTCCGCGCCGCGGGATTCCAACGGGTCACGCGGAATTTCGTGTCCCACTCGATGACCGCCATCGGGGTGTGCTCGGAAAAAAGCTGCAGCGTCTGGTGGGCGGCGCGCAGTTCCTCCTCCACCCGCTGGCGCCCGGCAGTCTCCGCGGCGAGGGCCGCGCGGGCTTCCTCGAGCGCGCTCCTTTCCCGCGCCAGCAACTCCGCGGCGCGCCCGTGGGCGGCAGCCTCGCGCAGCAGCCACCAGCCGACCGCGAGCAGCAGCACCCCGGCGGGCAGTTGCGACTGCAGCCGCGCCACGCCCAGCGTAGAGCCCGCCAGCACGAGGGTTCCCGCGACGGCGGCGCCTCCGCCGAGGAGCTTCGACCACAAAGCGTCGGGTGGTTGGTTGGTGGAAGGAGCAGGTGCGTTCACGATTCATCCACTCGGGCGAGCGCTTGGACAGTCCGACTGGCCGCGCCAAAAGCCAAGCCTTGAATCGCGCCGCGGGATGGCGATCAACTCGTCACTTGCGCCGCGCGCGCCGCCCGCCATTCTCTCGCCCCTCATGTCCGGCTTCCGACTTTTCGACCTCAATCCCGAGCAGGAACGCGCCGTGCGCACGACCGAGGGTCCGCTGCTCATCCTCGCCGGCGCGGGCACCGGGAAGACGCGCGTCATCACGGCACGCGTGGCGTTTCTCATCGCGCAGGGCGTGGACCCGGCGCAGATCCTCGCGGTCACTTTCACGAACAAGGCGGCGAAGGAAATGCGCGAGCGGCTGGCGAAACTGGTCGCGCCGGAGCAGGCCAAGCCGGTGACCATGTCCACCTTTCACGCGCTCTGCGTGCGGGTGCTGCGGCAGGACATCGACAAGCTGGGCTACAAACGAAACTTCAGCATTTACGACGAGGGCGACACCACCGGGCTGATCAAAAAGATCATCACCCGCACGGCGGCGAAGGATGAAAAGCTGGAGGCGAATGTGGCGAAGAGCCTGATCAGTAAAGCGAAGGGCAACGGGTGGAGCGAGGTGACGCCGGGCGACGAGCAGTCGCTGGCGGCGGCGGTGTTTGCGAAATACCAGCAGGAGCTGAAGACGATGAACGCGGTGGATTTTGACGATCTGCTGCTGCTCACCTACAAGCTGCTCACCGAGCACGCGGCGGTGCGCGAGAAGTGGCAGCGGAAATTTCGCTACCTCATGGTGGACGAATTTCAGGACACCAACCGGCTCCAGCTCGAACTCGTGACGAACCTCGCGGACGCTCGGCAAAACGTGGCGGTGGTGGGCGACGACGACCAGTCCATCTACGGCTGGCGCGGCGCGGAGGTGAGCAACATCCTCGAATTCGAGGCGCACTTTCCGAACCCGACGGTGGTCAAGCTGGAGCAGAATTACCGCTCGACGAACGCCATCCTTGGCACGGCCAACGCGCTCATCAAAAACAACCCGCGCCGCCGTCCGAAGCAGCTCTGGAGCGCGCACGAGGGCGGCGCAAAGGTGCGCGTGATCGGGATGAGCGATGACCGGCAGGAGGCGGATTTCATCACCAGCGAGATCGCCCAGCGCGCCGTGACCGAGGGCGCGAAGCACGAGGACTTCGCGGTCCTCTTCCGCATGAACGCCCAGTCGCGGATGGTCGAGACGCATCTGCGCGAGCTGCACATTCCGTATCGCGTGGTCGGCGGCAGCAGTTTTTTCGACGCGCGGGAGATCAAGGATCTGCTGGCCTACGCGAGCGTGCTGCTGAACGCGGACGACGACGTTTCGCTGCTGCGGATCATCAACACGCCGGCGCGCGGCATCGGGCCATCGGTCGTGGAGCGCGCCACGGAGTTGAGCGTGCACAAGCGGTGCAGCGTGTTTGCGGCGCTGCAGGACGGGGAGTTTCGGAGCGGGCTGAGCAAGCGGGCGGCGGAGGCGCTCGCGGCGTTCACGGGCTTTCTCGATGCGTGGGAGACGAAGCTGAACACCCCGCTTTCCAAGCAGGCCGAGGTGCTGCGCGCGTTCATCGGGGAGACGGGCTACCTCGCCGACCTCAAGCGCTCGTGCAAGACGCAGGACGAGGGGCTGAAGCGGGAGAACAAGGTCGTGGAAATGATCCGGTGGTTTGAGGATGACGAGGAGGCCAAAGGCAAGAGCCTGCGCGATTTTCTCGATGACATGATGCTGCGCGAGGAGAAGGAGGAGGACGAAGAATCGAAGGGCAGCGGCGTGACGCTGATCACGCTGCACGCGGCGAAGGGACTGGAGTTTCCGCACGTTTATCTCATCGGGCTGGAGGAGGGGCTGCTGCCGCACGACCGCTCGAAAATGGAGGGCACGGTGGACGAGGAGCGGCGGTTGCTTTACGTCGGCATCACCCGCGCGCGGCAGACGCTGGCGCTGACCTGGTGCGGGCATCGGATCAAATACGGCAGCCCGATGCCGGGCACCGCGAGTTCGTTCATCAAGGAGCTGCCGGCGGAATGGGTGGAGCACAAAAATGCCACGCAAATGCTGAACGCGCCGGTCGCGGCGGAGACGGTGAAAGGGAAATTCGGAGCGCTGCGGGCGTTGCTGGAAAACACGCCGTCGTAGCGCGGCGCTCAGCCTGCCGGCTGGCGTTTCACCTCGTCCCAGAGCTGGTCGAGTTCGGCGAGGGTGAGTTTTTCCAAAGTGATGCCGCGCGCGCTCGCGAGCTGCTCGACGGCGCGGAAGCGGGCGGAGAATTTCCGGGTGCTGCGGTGGAGCGCGGTCTCGGCGTCGAGGTGCAGTTTGCGGGCGAGATTGACCACGGTGAAAAGCAGATCACCGAGTTCATCCTCGATGGCGGAGATGGGCGAAAGAAGATCGGTGGCCGGGGCGGTGAGCGCGGCGCGCAGCTCGGAGATTTCCTCGTGGAGCTTGGCAAAGACCGGCTCGACATCCGGCCAGTCGAAGCCGACGCGGGCGGCCTTCTTCTGCGTCTTCTGCGCGTGCAGGAGCGCGGGCAAACCGCCAGGCAGGCCGTCGAGCGCGCTCGCCGCCGCGTCGCCTTTTTCCGCGCGCTTGATTTCCTCCCAGCGCTGAAGCACGGCGGCGCTGTCGGCGCAGTGGTCGGCGGCAAAAACGTGCGGATGCCGGCGCACGAGCTTGGTCGCGATTTCGCGCGCGACATCGTTGAAAGTGAAGCGCCCCTCTTCGGCGGCGAGCTGCGCGTGAAAGACCGATTGGAGCAGCAGGTCGCCGAGTTCCTCGCGGAGGTTGGCGTCGTCGCGATTGTCGATCGCGGCGACGACCTCGTGCGCCTCCTCCAGCAGCGCCGAGCGCAGCGAAGCGTGGGTCTGCTCGCGATCCCACGGGCAGCCGCCGGGTCCGCGCAGCTGGGCCACGATGTCGGTGAGCTGGTCGATGCCGGGGAGGTTGGGATCGGGCGGGCGGAGGGATGGCGCGGGTTCGGTGGACATGGTGGCGGGTTCTTAATCTGAATCTTGCGCGGAATCCCAATCCTAATCGCGAGCGGTCCCGCGCCCTTGACGAACCCGCCGCGGCTCGCACACTACGCGCCCATGTTTCTCGAACCGCTGCCGCCGCGCTTTGTCATCACGCCCATCGTGGAGCGCGTGCAGGCGGAACTCGCCGAGGCGCAGCGCCGGGAGCCGCTGGCGGATTTGGAAAAGCGGGCGCGCGAGGCCCGTCCGCTGCGTCCGTTTGAGCGCGCGGTGGCCGGCAGTTTCGGACTCATCGCGGAGATCAAGCGCACCTCGCCTTCGATGGGCGCGATGCGCAACGCCGACGTGGCCGACACCGCGGCCGCCTACGAGCAAAGCCCCGCCGTCCGTGCCGTTTCCGTGCTCACAAACCGCGCCGACTTTGGCATGGGCCTGGAACAGCTCGGCGTCGTCGGAGCGATCACCGCGAAGCCGCTCCTGCGGAAGGATTTCATCTTCGATCCCTACCAGGTCTGGCAGGCCCGCGCCCACGGGGCCGACGCCATCCTGCTCATGGCCAACATCCTGACGGCGGAAGGTCTGCGCGAACTCTCCGCGCTCGCCGCCAGCCTCGGCTTGGCGGTGCTCTTCGAGCTGCACACCGCGGAGGAGATCCGCAAGCTGCCCGAGCAGCCGCGGCTGTGCGGGATCAACAGCCGGGTTTTCAAGGCGGATGAAAGTGTGGCGCGCTACGGGGAGTCGCGGGCGCTGGAGGCAGGCGGCGGGCGGCGCGATTTGAGTATAAAGCTCGAGGCGTTTGAGCTGGCGGAGCGGTTGCCG
>CAIQUL010000096.1 GCA_903874975.1 uncultured Chthoniobacter sp.
AGGCACCGGCGCAGTAATCAAATTCGGAGTTCGAACCTCGAACCTCGAACCTCAAATC
Organism: uncultured Chthoniobacter sp.; assembly: GCA_903874975.1. GTDB lineage: Bacteria > Verrucomicrobiota > Verrucomicrobiia > Chthoniobacterales > Chthoniobacteraceae > Chthoniobacter. The sequence continues at coordinate 59 of CAIQUL010000096.1, forward strand.
TCATGAGCCGCATCCCATCCCTCGTCGCCGCCTTCCTGCTCGCTTCGCTGGCAGCCAGCACCGCGGCCCCCGTCTCGCTCGACTCCTTGTTGCAGGAAATGCTGGACGTCGAGTCCATTGCCCGCTGGCCGCAGCCGGAATTCACCTGCAAGCAGGCGAGCAGTTACGACCGGACCAAAGTCGCGCCGGATAAACCGGGTTGGTTTTCCAACAAGGACAACAACCAGTTCATCCGCGACGAAGAAAACGAGGGCCGCAAGGAACGCGTGATGATGGATGCCGCCGGGCCGGGGGCGATGGTGCGTTTCTGGCTCACGGGGGAGAGTAAGACTGGCGTCCTGCGCATCTATCTCGACGGCGCACCGGCACCCGCGCTGACCTTCAACTCCTTTGACCTGCTGGATGGGAATCTGAAAGTCGGGGCACCGCTCCTTCAGGCGCATCCCAGTTACACCCAGGCCAAAGGTGGGAATAATCTCTATTTTCCCATCCCCTACGCCAAGCACTGCAAAGTCACTTGGGAGGAGAAGGGGAAAGGCTGGCGCTTCTACCAAATCAACTACCGCACCTATGCGGCGGGTGCCGAGGTGCAGACCTTCGCCCTGCCGCAAGTCGAGGCGTCCAAGGCGCTGATCGAACGGGTGAATCGGGAACTGCTCGCCCCCGTGCCCTTCGCCGACGGCAAAGTCGCGTCGCTGAAAAAGGAGATCGCCGCGGGAAGCGAGGCGTCGCTCGACCTGCCCGGCGGGCCGGGTGCGGTGCGTGCGCTGGAGCTGCGGCTGGAGACCGCCGATGGTAAAGAGCGGGAACGCGCGCTGCGCAGCGTCATCGTGAAGCTCACCTTTGATGACAAGACGACGGCCTGGGTCCCGGCCACGGACTTCTTCGGCACGGGAGCCGGCATCAATGCCCTGAACAGTTGGTATCGCCACGTCAGCGCGGAAGGCGCGATGCGCTGCCGATGGGTCATGCCTTATTCCAAGTCCGCGCGCGTGACCCTGGAAAACCTCGGCGCGCAGCCGGTGAAAGCCACGCTGGAGGCCACGACCTCGCCCTGGAAGTGGGACGATCGCTCCATGTATTTCCACTCGGCCTGGCGCAGCGAGGCGGGACTCAAAACCCCGCCGGTCACCGACTGGAACTACATCCGCATCACCGGACGCGGCGTCTATGCCGGCGACACCCTGGCCCTCTTCAACTCCGCCCCCACCTGGTATGGCGAAGGCGATGAAAAGATCTGGGTGGATGGCGAATCCTTCCCCTCCCACATCGGCACCGGGACCGAGGATTACTACGGTTTCTCCTTTGCGCCGCAGGGGATCGTCCAGACCCCGTTCGCCAATCATGTGCGCATCGATGACCCAAAGACCCAGGGCTGGAACATCATGAGCCGCACGCGCCAGCTCGACGGCATTCCCTTTGGCAAGTCCCTCCAGTTCGACATCGAACTCATGTCCTGGAAGCCGACCACCCTCAACTATGCCGCGACGACGCATTGGTATGCCTTTGCCGGGGCGACCAGCAACGTCCCGCCGCAACCCAAGGAAGCCGTCCTGCCGATCCCGACCCTCGCCGAAGCCCAGGCGGGCGGCCCGCAAAATCAGGTGAAGGAGTTCACAGTCGGGCAGAAGTATCTCATCATGCCCATCCAGAACCGGGGCACTGGCTCGATCATCAAGCTCCATATCGACGGCAAAGCGGTCCGCCAATACGGCCTCAACCTGGCACCCTCTGCGGCGGAAGCGGACTGGTATGCCTTCTTCACCATCGGCGACGCCAAGGGCAAAACGGCCCGGGTTGAGGCGACCACCACCAAGGAGGGCTTCGCCCTGATCAAGCAGTCCGACGCCATTCCCGGCGAGGAGAACTTCTACCGCGAGCCTCACCGCCCGCAGTTTCACTTCACCCAAAAGGTCGGATGGAACAACGACCCGAACGGCATGGTCTATCATCAGGGCAAGTGGCACCTTTTCTTCCAGCACAACCCGGTGGGTCTGCCCTGGGGCAACATGACCTGGGGCCACGCGACGAGCAAAGACCTGCTGCATTGGGAGCAGCATCCGGACAAGATATTTCCCAAGACCATGTGCAAGGGCGACGCCTTCTCCGGCAGCGCCATCGTGGACAAAAGGAACACCGGCGGCTGGGGCGAGAATGCGATGGTTATTTTCCTGACCGACACCGGCGCAGGCGAGGCGATTGCCTACAGCACGGACAACGGGGACACGATCACGTTTTACGACCAGAACCCTGTCCTGAAACACAAGGGCCGCGACCCGAAGGTGAGCTGGTATGCCTACGGCAAGGACGACCAGCCACTCGACGACAAGGCGAAGGCGCTCGGTGGTCACTGGGTGATGGCGGTCTATGACGAAGATCCGAAGCACGGCAAAAACGCCGCCTTTTACACCTCGATCAACCTCAAGGAATGGACCGAGCAGAGTCATCTGCCCGGTTACTTCGAATGCACCGACCTCTTTCAACTGCCTGTCGATGGCGATGCGAAGAACACCCGCTGGGTGGTCTTTGCGGCCGACTCCAAGTATGCCGTCGGCCAGTTTGACGGCAAAACCTTTACCCCGGAGCACCAAGGCAAGCAGCAGGTCCACTACGGCCCTTACTATGCCTCCCAGACCTTCGACAATGCACCCGATGGACGCAGGATTCAGATCGGCTGGAACAAGGTCGGCGCACCCGGACCCTACAACCAGCACTTCAGCATCCCCACCGTCCTGACGCTCCGGAAGACCGAGGAAGGCATCCGCATGTTTTGCGAACCCATCCAGGATCTCGAAAAATTGCGCGTGAAAACCAACAAGGCGGAGGCGCAGAAGCTGGAAGCGGGCAAGCCGGTGGACTTGGCCGTGGGCAGCGACCTACTCGACATCCGCCTCACCGTGGAAGTGGGAACCGCCGAGAGCATCGAGCTGAAAGTGCCGGGCCGGGCCGTAAAATACGACGTGAAAGCCGGCAACCTCAACGGAGCCGCGATGAAGCCGGTGGACGGCAAGATTTCGGTGCAGGTTCTGGTGGACCGGGCGCTTATGGAGATCTCCGGAAACGCCGGGCGCGTCTTTATCTCCGGAGCCGGCCCCGGCAAGAAAGTGGACGCACCCACGCTCTCGCTCACGGCCACCGGCGGCGAAGCCAAAGTCGTGCAGTTTGAAGCTCACGAGTTGAAGTCGATCTGGAACACCCACAAATGATAACGAGTCATCGTCCGGCGTTGTCCTTTGTCCTGACCTTCGCAGCAGTGCTCCTGTGGGCTGGACTCGGTTCGGCCGTCATGGCTGCCGAGCCTGCGCCCACGAAGTTCGAGATGCCCTTCGCGGCCACCACCAAGGACGAGGCTCAGGCCTGGCAGAAGCAAGTCCGCGCGAAACTGCTGGAAGCCGTCCAGAGCCAGGAACCTCGCTCCACGCTGGAAGAAGTGCCGCTGGCTGTGGAAGTCGGCCCACCGGAGGACAAGGGAACCTATACGCTCTCGACCGTGTCGTTTCAGGCCAACAACAAGACGGCCAAACGGATCGCGGGGCTGCTGGCCGTGCCCAAAAAGCCGGGGCCACTGCCGGGCATGATCTGTCTGCACGGCCACGGCGGTTCCGCGAAGCATGCCTTCGACGCGAAGGGCATTTATCATGGCTTTGCCGATCGCTTTGCCCGCGGCGGCTACGTGGTCTTTGCCCCGAGCTTCGGGCACCGCAAGTATGCGGCGATGGTGCTGTGGGATCTAATGCGCGCCGTCGAGGTGCTCCAGTCGCGCCCCGAGGTGGACTCAACGAAGATGGGCGTGACCGGGCTCTCAATGGGCGGCGAGTGGGCGATGTTGCTCGCAGCCTGCGACGAACGCATGAAGGCTGGGGTGATCAGCGGATGGATGTGCTCGAACGAAGGTATCCTATCCGTGGGTAACTGCCCTTGCTGGAAAATGCCGGGCCTGCTGGAGCTGGCCGACAGCGCTGAGATCAACCTCCTGATCGCCCCGCGCCCCGTGTTGTTCGAGACCGCCGAGCGCGACATCTACATTCCCGTTGCCCACAGCAAGCAGGCCTATGCCCGGCTCCTGGCCGGTTACAAAGTCTTCGGGGCCGAAGCCGCGATTCAGCAGGATGTATTTCCCGGCCAGCACGAGTGGCACGGCAAGCTGGCCTACCCGATGATCGACAAAATCCTCGGCGGCCGCGCAGTGGATGCAGAGTAGGCGTGGCGCTCGTGCCAACTGTCCCTCCGGGACACTCCGTGCTGCCCGCTTTGCCCAGCGTCGCATTTCACCCCACAAGTCGTTGCCGCGCGCACCGCGAAAGCGCCAGAGGACCGAGGAGGCGGAGGGGGTCAGTGGAGGTTGGCGGGCGGGCGAGCAGGCGCACGACAAAACCTCGCGGCATTCGCCGGGCGCAAAGCCAAACCGCCTCCCCGGCGCGAGGCTGGGGAGGCGGGTGGCGGGGGACGAAATGCGCCGGGGCTTAGACCGCCGCGCGGCGGCGGCGCAGCAGGAGCATCGCTCCGGAGCCGAGCAGCAGCAGGGCGGATGTGGGTTCGGGGACGGCCTCGCTGAAGCTGAAGTTGTCAACAGCTCCGGCGGTATCGACAAAAGTGCCGAATCCGACATGGGAAATCGTGGTCGGGTTCGACGCGTAGGTGAAGGTCGATCCCGTCTGCACGCTATCTCGATACCAAGTGACGGTCCATTGTGGAGCCATGGTGTCGAGGACGATCTTGTAGGTGTGGAAGCCTGGACCACTGTTTCCCACAGTCTGGCCATTTGCACTGCCCAAGCCGCCAAAAACCTGTTCTTGATTGTTGGAAATGTCCCTGTATTCCAACGCCCATGCCACGGCGCTGTGGCCACCGACGTGCCAGGGGACCGTGGTTGGAGCGTTGAGGCTGAAACCCAAGGCCATCCAATTCGATGTGGCGGTGAGGGTGACGTTCAGATCGGCCTGGAGTGTGTAGATATTGTTTCCGGCAATGGTGACTGGCAGGAATGCCAACCTTTCCGCGTCAAGAGCGACTTGGGAGCCGGAGGTCGTCGCGGTCGCGTCGTTTGCGGCAATCCAAGTTTGGCCGGGCGCGTTTGTCACGTCGGGCGCACTGCCATTGAGGTTCCCGCTGCGAGTGAAGCTGTCCGAGTAGATGAGCCCTGCGTGGACAGTGGAGGTTCCGGCTGCCAGCAAGAGCAGGCCCGAGATGAGCCCGCAAAGGGCGTGTTTGGTTTTGTTAGTTTTGTTCGTTGATTTCATAACTTTGTTTTTTCAGTTGTTGAACTGCGGCCTCGAAGGCGGTGCTTGTTGGTTTTGATCCCCGCGCCGCCATCGCTACGGCTTGGGAAAGTGTGTGGAAAATCGCGTGGTCAGCGGCGGCTCACGGGCTCAGGTTTTTCTCCTCGTGCCCAAACTCCGTTTGGGAATGACATGGCGGGCGAAATTCCGTTTCGGTGGTGGGACGCCGCGCGTGGGTGGACGCGCACACCGGGCAACGGAGTTGCGGGGACAAGGGCGTGCCCAAACGGAGTTTGGGCACGAGAGGGCAAAAAACGCGGCGCTACTCGATCTGGGGAGCACACTCGTCCCGAGTGTTGGTTTTGGCGTCCCGCCAAAACGCACTTTAACCGGCGCAGCCCAGCGTCGGCGCTCGTCGGCCCTGGCCGGGACGCTGCGGGAAGTTCGTCTCGGCGGGACGCCTCGACCCACACCCGGGACGGGTGTGCTCCCCGGAACACGGCGCGCCGCGGCTTCTCGGGAGCGTGAAATATGCGGGTTAGACGCTCCGACGCTCCGACGCTCCGGACACGGAGGGCGCAGGCGGATGCCGGTCGGACGACGGTCGTCAGCGCCTGCGGCGAGGCCGGACCGGCATCGGGCGAATCCGCCCACGGGGAGCGGTTGCGGGGAGGTTTCACGGAGAGGTC
>CAIQUL010000097.1 GCA_903874975.1 uncultured Chthoniobacter sp.
CCGCTCGATGAGCCGAGCTTTTGAAGGAAAAGCGAGACAGACAACGCTGCGCGTTGCCCGCAGGGCGATGCTGCAGGGCCGCAGCATCGTCAACCTCACCGAAGACGTCCGCAAATACGCCGCCGACCTCGATGTCGGCTTCGAGGTTCCCCTCACTCGCCGGAACCCGTCCCGGTTGTGACCGTTGCCGGTGCGGCGCGCGCGAACGCGATTTCCCGGCTGTCATCTTCCGGGGATGCTCTGGTATTGCTGGCACCTCCTCCCGCTCCACACGCATGAAAAACGCCCTCCTCGCCCTCCTCGTCTCAATCACATCGCTGCACGCTGCGGATGCGCCGAATTTGCCGCTCGTGGACATCTCGGAGCAAAAGGAGCGGCACGTCATCGTGGCCGCGGGCACGGAGAAGACCTATCAGGGCCATCCGACCACGCTGCTGATGCCGGACGGGCAAACGATCTTCGCGGTGTGGAGCATCAACCACGGCGGTGCGGCTGGCCCGATGGCGCGCAGTGATGACGGAGGGAAGACATGGACGCGCATGGATGAATCGCTGCCGGAAGGTTTCGCGACGCATCAAAACTGCCCGAGCATTTACCGCATGGTGGACCCGGCGGGGAAAGAGCGGCTGTGGGTTTTCTCCGCCGCCAAAGGCACACGCCCCGGCCCGGGAATGCCCAGCATCATGAGCGAGGATGGCGGCAAGACGTGGAAGGAAAGGCCGCCGCTCGGCCACCAGTGCGTGATGACTTTCAGCAGCATCGTGCGGCTGAAGGATGGACGCTATCTCGGTCTCTATCACAAAGGCCCGGACGGCGCGGACCGGACACCGTTGGAAGTGCTGCAAATGATCACTGCGGATGGCGGACTCACCTGGTCGGCGCCGAAGGTCGTCGCTGCGGTGGAGGGAAAGAATCCGTGCGAGCCCTTTGTTTTTCGGTCGCCGGATGGCTCGGAGCTTTGCTGCCTGCTGCGCGAGAACACCCACAAGGAGCGCAGTCTGGTGATGTTCAGCAGCGACGAAGGCGCGACGTGGAGCCAGCCGGTGAACACATCGTGGGGACTGACGGGCGATCGCCACTACGGCACCTGCACGAAAGACGGTCGGTTGGTGATCGCCTTCCGCGACCAGGCGCGGAACAGCCCGACGAAAGGCCACTTCGTCGCGTGGGTCGGGACGTATGACGACATCAAGCAATCCAAGCCCGGCCAGTATCGCGTGAAGCTCCTGCACAGCCACGCGGCGAAAGTGGGGGACTGCGGATATCCCGGCGTCGAGCTGCTGCCGGACGATACGATCGTGGCGACGACTTACCTCAAATACGCGCCCGGCCCGGAGAAGCACTCCGTCGTGAGCCTGCGGTTCAAATTGAGCGAGACGGAGGCGCTGTTGAAGAAATGAAGAAACTCCTTTTCGCTCTCGCCGCGCCTCCGCACGCGGCGGAGAAGTGGCGGAGAAGTGGCGGCAGCTTCCCGAGATCCCGGAGCCACTGGGCGGGCGCGGAACCAATTTCCTAACAGACAGACAAACAAACATGAAAACGACCTTGCTGACTTTCGTCGCTTTGACTGCGTTCACCGGGCTGGTGGTCGCACAGACGGCTGCGCCCGTGGAGGAGAGAAAGCCCGCCGCCGGTCCATTCCAGCCGCAGGTGATCAAGGCCGGCGGCACCATCCTCCCGCTGTATCCACCGGACTCGCCGCTGCTCAAAAAGGAGCGCATTCACGAGGCGGAGAAATACAACAGCCACGCCGGCGGCAAAGGCGCGATCATTCGCACGGTCGTCAATGTCCACAATCCGTCCCTCGAGGTGCATCTGGCGAAGGACCGCACGCTCAGTGGCGCGGCCGTGATCCTCGTTCCCGGCGGAGGCCACACGATTTTGTGGGTGGGATCCGATGGCACGGATTACGTGGAACCGAACGACAAGCTCGGAATCTCGACCTTCATCCTGCGCAATCGACTGGCCGGGGATGGTTACGACGCGGCCAGGGATGCGGTGCATGATGCGCAGCAGGCCATTCGTCTCGTCCGCTCAAAAGCCGCGGAATGGGAACTGGACCCGAACAAGATTGGCATCATGGGGTTCTCGGCGGGGGCGGAACTGGCGGCACCGGCGGCGTTGCTCTTCGAGGAGTTTGCCAAAAAGAACAATGACCCGAACGATCCGCTCTCAAAGTTTTCCGCCCGCCCGGACTTCGTCGGCATCATTTATCCGGGACCGACACCGTTCACGCAGGCACCGGAGACCGCGATCCCGGGGAATGTGCCGCCGAGCTTCCTCGCGTGTGCGGGCACGGGCGACAAGGCGCACGCGATCTGGGCCGTGGACTATTTCAACGCGATGCTGAAGGCCGAGGTGCCGAACCTGGAGATGCACCTCTACGGACGCGGCGGGCATGGGGTGAAACGGAACACCGCGCCCAACGCCATGCCTTATGCCAAGTGGTATGATCGCTACATCGAGTGGTTCACCGATCTCGGTTTTCTCGGCAAGCCGGGAGAGGAAACGAAAGCCGCCAAGGATGTGGCGGCTTATGCCCGGAAGGGGAAGAAGTAGGTTCGAGGATCGGGGTTCGAAACTCGAACTTCGAACTTAAAGCCTCCCCCTATTTCCCCTTCTTGAACTGCCCATCGAAGAACTCCGCGACCTTTTCCATAACCTGGTTCTGGGTTGTTCCGGCTTTCGAAAAGCCGTGGTCGCCGCCTGGGACAATGTGCAGAGCCGAGGGCACGCCGGCCTGCTGGAGCGCGGCGTGGAGCAGTTCGCTTTGGTTGAGGGGCACGGTGAAATCCCGGTCGCCGTGAACGATGAAGAATGGCGGGTCGCTCTTGCTGATATAGGTGATGGGATTGGCCTGCCGGCATTTGTCGGGGACTTCCTTGATCGGCGCGCCCAGCAGGCGGGACGGGGCTGAAGTTTTCTTGGAATAATCCTGGGCGCACTGGACGTCGTTGAGTTTCAAAAAGTCCGTCGGACCGCACCAGGGGCTGACGGCTTGCAGGGCGGACGAAGCTTTTTTCGTGATCGGGTGGTTGGTGAACTCCTCCGTGTCGCCCACCGTCCCCAGCAGGGCCGTCAGATGTCCGCCGGATGATTCGCCCGCCGCGCCAAAGCGGTTGGGATCGAGATTGTAGCGCGCGGCGTTGAACCGCAGAAAACTCACCGCTGCGCGGCAGTCGTTGATCACGGCGGGAAAGATTTCCTCCCGGCTCTTGGTGTAGCTGATCGCGGAAACGGCATAGCCGCGCGCGACGAGGCCAATGATCGGATTCGCGCGATCTTTCGAGCCCCAGTCCCAGGCCCCGCCATAAATCCAGATGACCAGCGGTAGCGGCTTGTCCGACGGGAGACGATAGACGTCGAGCAGCATCTGGCGGTCGCCATTGGTGGCATAGACGATGTCGCGCTCGATGATCGCCCCTTGCGGCAACCGGTCGAGGATGGGTTGCGGATCGTCTTTTTTCGGCTCCGCGGCGCAGGCGGTCGCGCCGCCCAGCGCGGCGAGCAGGATGGGGATGAGGGTGAGTTTCATGGTGAGTTTCCCGATGGGGAGGTGCGAGGTTCGAATTTCGAAGCTCGAGTTTCCCTACGGCTCCACGACCCTCGCCCCGGTAAAGATCGCCGCGTCCAGCCGGTTCAGCGGACGTTTGGCCGTCCAGCAGAGGCCGCGGTAGGCGAGCACGCGGAAGAGCGGGTCGTCGTGGGTCCAGGTGAAGTGGCAGGGGAGATAGACGAAGATGCGCCCGCCGCCGCGCTCGGCGCTCCAGGCTTGCGGCTGCGCGGCGCCGTCGGCGTCCATGGCGGCGATGGTGGTGGTGCCTGCGCCTTCGCCGAGCAGCTTCCAGTAGGGCTCCTCGGGGCGGATGTCGGACTCGGGAAACCCCTTGGTGATTTCGTGCGCGCTGAATTTCAGGTTGATGTCGCCGCGCAGCCATTTGTTGCCCGTCCACGCGCGGCCGATGCGGTCGGCGAGCGGCTGGGGTTCTTTGTTTCCGTTGATGGAAAAATGCAGAAAGACCAGTCCGCCGCCGCGCGCGAGGAAGGCATCCAGCTCCGGCCCCCTGGCCGCGGTCCATTCGGGGTTGTGGTGGAAAAACGCGATGACGTCCGCCTTCTTGAACTGCTCTTCGGTCGGCCATTTGTCCGCGGGCTCGGTGGTGACGGCGGGCACCCCGGCGAGGATTTTTGTCCAGCGCGCGCGCCAGATGGGATAGTCGTGAAAGCCCGGCGCATTGTGCCCCGGATCCTTATCCGCGGCGCAAAGGACGATGTGGAAAGGGCGCTGCTTTTCCGCGTCGGTCATGGGAGGCAGGGCGGCGAGCACCGGATCGACTTCCTTCTTCGAGCGCGGCGGAGGCATCTTGATGCGCTGCACCACTTCCGGGCTGGGCCACGGTTTGGTGATGTCCTCGGGCGCGGCGGCCGGCGGCGGTGGGGTGAGGGGTGGCTGTTCTGCCAGCGCGCTGGCGAGGGTGAGGGCGAGGGCGAGGGCGTATTTTTTCATAGTTGGGAATCAGGCGGTGGTGGTTAGGGGCCAGCGGCGGCGGGCGTTTTCTTCTTAGCAAAATGAATCCAGTTCAAGTCGAGCACGCTGCCTTTTTGCGCGGGCTCGGTGCGGGCGAGGAAGACGAGATCGTTCACGCCGCCGGGGTCGCTCACGGGGATGGTGACTTCGCGGAATCCGCCCGCCGCATCGAGCGGGCCGGTCTGCGCCACGAGCGGGCCTTGCGGCGAACCGGCGCGCACTTCGAGCGCGACCGCAGCAAACGGGGCGAGCCGGAGCGTGAGGCTTTCGATGCCGGCGAGATTGACCCTGGAAAATTTCAGCCAGCCGCCGTGCGTCAGCCGCGCCACGAGGCCGTGGCCGCCTTCCATGAAATCCACGACTTCGACTCCCTGCGATGCGTCGTGCAGGGCGGCCTTGCGTTTGCGGGCGTGCAGGATGTGCTCGGCGCTGCCGCGCAGGGGCGGCAGTCCGGCGGCACCGTTGTCCTGACAGGCGGCGGTGATGACGAATACTCCACCGTCCTGCCGTTCGCCGCCCGCGGTGGTCTTGAGCGTGCCGGTCAGGCCGGTCACCGCCGCCGCTTCGGGCGAACGCGCAAGGCCGAGGATCCAGTCCGCCATGAGCTGCGTCTCGCCGAGCGTGTGCTGCGGATGCGGCGGCATGGCGATCAACTGCCCCCACACGCCGCCGCCGCCCGCGATGATTTTCGCCGCCAGCTTTTCGCGGGCAGGCGCGTCGTTTTGATACTTGCGGGCGATCTCCAAATACGCCGGCCCCGCCGATTTCTCCCGCACGGTGTGGCAGGCGAAACACGTCGTGCGCTGCATCATCGCGAGGCCGGGATGGACGGCATCGCCACTGCGCGCCGCGCGATACGCGCCTTGCACGGTGACGCGTTCCGGGGCGAGGTTGCCGTCCTCGGCATCGGTGACGCGCACTTGGAAACTCACCGGCTGGCCGGCGTCGAAAAAGCCACCGTTCGGCGGGTCGAGGATTTCCACCAGCGGCGCGGCGTTGCCCACGGTGATGACGGTGCGCGTTTCGCTCACCGCGCCCGCGGCATCGGTGACCTTCAGCGCCACGGTGTGCTGACCGGGCTCGGTAAAGGTGAAACGCGGCGCGGTTTCGGACGACGTTTTGCCGCCACCGAAATCCCACGCGAACTTGAGCGCATCGCCATCGGCGTCGCGCGAGGCACCGGCATCGAAGCGCACCTCCAGCGGCTGTTTTCCCGCGAGCGGCGACGCGGCGAGCGCGGCCACGGGTGGACGATTTCCGCGCCGGTAGCTCAGGCGCAGCAACTGCCCGTCGGTGTTGCCATGCCATTTGTCGCCATACTCGAGGACGAACATCGTGTGGTCCGGCGCGAACTTGATGTCCATCGGCTTGCGGAAGACAAACGGTGACGCGAACGGCTCGATGCCGGCGAGTTTTCCCTCCGCCGTGAGCCGCACGACTTTGATCCAGTTGCGCGTCCATTCGTAAATAAACAGCGCGCCGTCGAAATGCTGCGGCAGCTTGAGGTCGGACTTCACCGCCGCGTCGAAATGATGGAACGGCCCGGCCATCGCGGAACGCGCGCCGCTGCCGAGTTCGGGAAATTCCTTCGACGCGGTCGTCGGATACCACAGCAGCGCCGGCAGCGCGGGCGGCAATTCTTTCACGCCGGTGTTGCGCGGCGAGTGGTTCAGCGGACGCGCGGCGTCAAAGAGTTCGCCGGGCTTTCCGTCCGCTCCGAGCGACCGATACGGCTCGTTCGGCCCGGTGAACATCGGGTGGCCGAAATTTCCCGCCTGCGTCGCGAGGTTGAATTCATCGTAGCCCACCGAGCCGGTCGCGGCATTGGTGTTCGGCCCCACGTCGCCCCACGCGATCCAGCCCGTCTTCGGATCGACCGACGCATGAAAGCCATTGCGCACACCCATCGCGAAAATCTCCGGCCGACCCTGCGCGGGATCGGTGAAAAGATTACCGGGCGGGATGTCGTAGCCGCCATCGGTGCGCGGACGAATGCGCAGGATTTTTCCCCGCAAGTCCTGCGAGTTGCCGCTCGACCGCAACGCATCGCGCATCAAGCCGCCCGGGGAAATATCCACCGCCGCGCCGTGGAACGGCGGCGCATTGTCGCCCGTGCCGAGGATCAGATGCCCCTTCGCCTTGTCCAAGAACAGCCCGCCGCCCATGTGGATCGCACCGTTGAATTCGATCGGGTATTCGAGCAGCACCTTTTCCGATCCGAGATCGAGGCGTCCATCCGCGCCGATGGTGAACCTCGCCAGCCGCAGCGAGTTGCGCTTCGCCGCCGGGCAGAAAAACAGAAACACATTTCCGCTCTGCGCAAAGTCGCCCGCTGCCGCCACGCCGATGAGCCCCAACTCCACGGACACCGTCACCGGCACACGCCCCACCTCGATCACATCCCGCGTCGCCGCGCGCCACCGCTTGAGCGTGCCGTGCATCTCCGCGATGAGCACATCGCCATTCGGCAGCGCGTCCATTTGCAATGGATCATGCAAGCCGGCCGCCAGCACCTCGCGCTCCAGTCGCGCCGGGTCAAAGCCCTCCGCCGCGCGGGCTGTGAGCGCGGCCAAGAGGGCCAGCGCTCCGGTCAGGAGGAGTCGAAGAATGGGAGATTGGTGCACGAGCAGAAGGGTGAAGCGGCGAAGGCGGAGCAGGCTGGTGTTGGCGGCGCTACGGCGTCCAAGTTTGGCGGCGATCCCTTTCCTGTCCATCGCTGTCTTGCCCGCCGCGCTCGAAATGGGAGGAAGGCGGAATGGTGCCGGGCAGGGATCCGAACCGCCGGACCTTGCGCGCTGGCGGCACGGCCCCGGGGGTCACGGATTCAAGGGCCTGATCCGGATGTTCCGGTAGGCGACGGGACCGTGATCGCCTTGGAGCCGAAGCGGGCCGGTCGCTCCTTCGGTTCCCGCAATGGCCGCCCGGGTCGGCCCGGTGAGCTCGACGTTTTCGTGAACGACCGTTCCGTTGTGGACGACTTTCACAAACTTCGCGTTTTCGATCTTCTTGCCGTCGGCGTCGAATCGCGGCGCGCGGAAGGTGATGTCGAAGCTCTGCCATTCGCCCGCGGGCTTGCTCGCGTTCACCCGCGGCGAGTGCCCCTCGAAGTTCCTGTTGGCCCAGCGCGGATAAATGCCGGCGCACTCCAGGCCCGGATAGGCGTCTTTCTCGACCCCGAAGCTGTCGTAAACCTGCACCTCGTAGCGGCCCATCAGGTAAATTCCGGAATTGGATTTCTTCGCGACGCAGAATTCGACGTGAACCTCGCAGTCGCCGAATTCCTGCTTGGTCAAAAGCTCGACGGCCCTCCCGACCGGTCCGTTGACGATGATTCCCTGGCCGGGTTCGATTGCGAAGAGACGTTCGTTGGTCTTGTTCAGCGCGACGCCGCCGGCGGTCACCCAAGCGCCGGTCTTTTGCCAACCGTCCAGCGAGTTGCCGTCGAACACCACTTCATCGGCGGCGAACGATGAGAGCGTCGTGAAGAGCAGGGAGACAATGGAGACGAATGTTTTCATGCGGGCGTTGTTATCCGGAGGGGACAGGAATAAACGAGCAGTCTCTTTCTCCGCGCGTTTTTTTGTGCCCGAAGTGAGCGCAGCGCCTTGGGAACGACCGTGTGAGGCGAAACTCCGACTCGGTGGTGGGCGGAGTGCAGGGCACAAGGATGGAGGCGTCGCGGCTGCCCTTTGGGAGGTTGGCGCATTGGGAAAGCCAGCTCAAGGAGCCTAATTCGCGATGCAGAGCACGTTCGGCCTGGCGGGCGCGGCGTGCAGTGTCGGCCCGCTCAAGCCGGGAGGATGAAGCGTCCGGCGGGGACTACGGTTCCCCGAGCAGTTTCTTCAACTCGGGATCAAAGGCCTTGGCCCAGATTTCGAATCCCTTCTCGCTCAGATGGGTGGTGTCCGGCGCGATCTCTTTGGAAAGGATCCCCTTTTCATCGAGTAAATTCCGGCCGAGGTCCACGTGGCTGACGTTCTTCAAGTCCTTGAGCATGTCGGGGAGCAGGGAGTTGATCTCGTTGATTTGCTTGCGGTGTCCGTGGTCCGGATTAACTCTTCTGGGAAAGACGGCCAGGACGAGAATCTTGGTCGTGGGATAGAGCTTCTGCATTTTTCGGACGATGGTCAGGATGCCATCGGCGGCCTGTTTCGGGGTGTCACTGCCCCAGCCGATGTTATTCGTGCCGATGAGGAGCACGGCACCTTTCGGATCCTTTTTTGGCTTGGGCAAATAGTCCAGCCGCCAGAGGACATGCTGGGTGAGGTCGCCGCCGACCGCGAGGTTGATCGCCTTCCTCGGTTCCAATATTTCTTTGTAGTATTTGGCACCCACTGACTCAAAGCCTTGGAGGATCGAGTCACCGACCAGCAGCAGGTCGATGTCCTTCTTGGCCATCTCGTCGATCTTTTCGGCGTGGAGGGCAAACCACCATTTTTCAATGCGGGCAGACGGAAGTGAGGATGCGTGCGTGGCGGCGGCGGGGGGCTCGGCGTGGATGGCCGGCGCGGCCAGGCAGAGGAATGCCAGCAGGGCTGACGGCAGTATATTTTTCGGGTTCATCGGTTGGTTGGTTGTTGGGTTTATTTTTGCGTTGTCTCTCCGACCCACTTGGGCACTTCTCCGTTGCCGGTTTTGGTTCCGGCGAGGAGCCAGCTCAGGTTGAAGCGCCACATTTCCCCACCGGCATTCTCGGCCTCGGAGAACAGGTAAATCCAGCCTTCGCTCTTCGTGCCGGGGCGTCCCACGTCGAGGGAGGAGTAGGCAAAGGAACCTTCGGTGACGAGGCGCTTCAGCGGCCAGGTCTTGCCGCCGTCGAAACTGGCCCAGACGGTGCCGTGGTGGCGGCCGGCGGCGCTTTCGACGTTGCTGAAAATGAGAATGTCCTTGTCCTTGACCGGCAACCTCCCGAGGCCACCCATCAAGCCATATCCCCTGTCGCGCGGGCCATCCGGCAGCTCCTTGCACATGAGCAGATCCTTCCAGGTCTTGCCGCCATCGTCGCTCATGGCGGTCCAGCGGGTGGAGTTATCCTCGCCTTCGGGCACCCAGTGCCGGCGGGTGTTGTAATAGACTCGTCCGTCGGAGAGCTCGGCAATCGTGGCTTCGCCGGTGCCGTTGGCGGGAAAGGGTTCGCTGGTCAGCCAGGTCTTGCCGCCGTCGTCGCTGTAGATGGCGTTGGTGTAATGGTTGGGCCACTGGCTGTGATGGTTCTTCGTGGCGTAAAAGCGGGAGGGACGGATGATCCGGCCTTTGTGCGGGCCGCGCTTGAGGGTGATGCCGTGGTCATTCATGTGCATCTCGGGCTTGTTGCCCTTGCTGTCTGGCTTGATCACCGCGTCCATGACCGACCACGTCTTGCCGTGATCCTGGCTGCGGTAAACGGTGTCGGTGCTCGGCGGGTGGCCCGCACTCCCAAACGCGAAGATGTCCCCGTTGGCGTCATTCACGGTCACGCCACCGCCCATAAACCCTGGTCCGATCGGGATCTCCGGCCCCCACGTCGCGCCGCCATCCTCGCTGCGTCGCACCTTCAAGCCGTTCCAGACTGCCAGCACCGTGCCATCTTTGGCGAC
>CAIQUL010000098.1 GCA_903874975.1 uncultured Chthoniobacter sp.
CCGATGAGGATGAAGAACTCCTCCAGATCCGCTTCGCTCCCGCGCAGCGACGCCAGCAGCGCTTCGTCGCCGAGTTCCACCGTGACCGCGCCTTCGAGCGCGTTGCCGATCTGCTTCGCCTGCCGCGCTGTCTCGACGGCTTGCGCGATGACTCCGCGCAGCCCGAGCAGTTTCTCGACACGCTCCTCGAGCGCTGCGTCGATCAGCGCTGCGTCCACTTCGGGAAAGGTCTCCAAATGCACCGACGTCGCCTTTTGCGAATACTCCCACGCCTCGTCGGCAGTGTAAGCGAGGATCGGCGCGAGCAACCGCGCGAGCGCATCGAAAACGCGCGCCATCACCGCCTGCGTGGCCCGGCGGCGTGGGGCGTTTGCGGCGTCGCAGTAGAGGCGGTCCTTCGTGATGTCCACGTAGAGCGCGCTGATCTCCACGGTCACGAACTGATTTAGCGTCTGGTACACCTTGCGGAAATCGTATTCCGCATACGCCGCACGGCAGGTGCCGATGACGCCCTGAAGGCGCGAGAGCACCCAGCGATCAACGAGCGTCGCGCCGTCGAGCGACGCCTGGCTCGCGTCGAGATCCGCGAGGTTCGCCAGCAGGATGCGCAGGATATTGCGGAAGCTCCGATACGACTCCGCGAGCCCCTTGAAGCTCTCCTCGGAAAACGGCACCTCGTTTTGATAGTCCACGCTCGCCGCCCACAGCCGCACGATGTCCGCGCCGTAGGTGCCGACGAAATGCTCGGCGTTCATCGGCTTCGCGTAAGTCCCTTGCTCGGATTTCGAGACCTTCTTGCGCGTGTCTTTGTCCACGACAAAGCCGTGCGTGATGACCGTGCGATACGGCGCGCGGCCATACATCGCGATGCTCGTCATGAGCGACGACTGGAACCAGCCGCGATGCTGATCCGTCGCTTCGAGATACACATCCGCCGGCCGCCCTGGCCCGCCGAGTTCCGGGCGCTTCGCCACCACGGCGGTGTGGGAAACGCCGGAGTCGATCCACACATCGAGCGTGTCGTTGCGCCGCGTCGTCCCTGCTGGGAGGCCGAGCATCTCCGCCCATTCCGCGTCGTTCTTCTCGAACCACAGATTCGTGCCGTGCTGCTCTACGAGGTCGGCGACCTTGCGCGCATTGACGGGGTCGAGCAGCGGCTTGCCGTCTGCGTCGTAAAAGACCGGCAGCGGCACGCCCCAGGTCCGCTGGCGGGAAATGCACCAGTCTGGCCGTGACTCCACGGTGCCGTAAATGCGGTTGCGTCCCCAGTGCGGCAGCCACGTCACGCCGTCGATCGCGGCGAGCGCTTCGGCGCGGATGGCGTCGATCTTGATGAAAAACTGCTCGACCGCGCGGAACACGATGGGCGTCTTCGAGCGCCAGCAGTGCGGATATTCGTGCCGGTAGTTTTCATCCAGACCGAGCAGCGCCCCGCGCTGGCGCAGCATCCCGATGATCAGCGGATTGGCTTTGAAAATGTGCTGGCCCGTGAGTTCGGGCACGCCGGCCTCTTCGGTCATGCAGCCGCGATCATCCACCGGCGAAAGAATCGGCAGCCCGTGCTGCCGGCCCGCGATGTAGTCGTCCGCGCCGTGGCCCGGCGCGATGTGGACCGCTCCGGTGCCAGTATCCATCGTCACGAACTCGGCGGTGATGATGCGCGACGTGCGTTCGAGGAAAGGGTGCTGGGCTTCGCTGCCGAGGAAGTGCTCGCCCGGAAAGCTGGCGATTTCTTTTTGCAAACTGAAACCGGTCGCCGTCTGGAAAGCGGCGAGCAGAGCGCGGGCGATGACGAAGGTAGCGCAACCGTCCCGGTGGTCGGCGTCGGCACCCAAGGCGGCGGCTTGGGCTACCGTGAATTCCGCGACCACGTATTCCTGCCGCGGATGCACAGCGATGGCCAAGTTCGCCGGGAGCGTCCATGGCGTCGTCGTCCAGATCACCATGCTTGCTTGGCCCGCCAACTCGCCATGGACGATTGGAAATTTCACATACACCGCCGGATCAGTCCGCTCCACATACTCCACCTCCGCCTCCGCCAGCGCCGTCTGCGCGCCGGTGCTCCAATAGACGGGCTTCTTCGACTGATAGACCAAGCCCTTTTCCACAAAGACCGCGAACGCCCGGATGATCTCCGCCTCGTAGCCCGGCGCGAGCGTGAGATACGGGTCCGCCCAGTCGCCAAAGACGCCGAGTCGCTTGAACTGCCCGCGCTGGATGTCGATGAACTTGCGCGCGTATTCCTCGCTCTTGCGCCGGATTTCCACGGGCGAAAGGCCGCGCGATTCCTTCACCACCTTGAACTCGATGGGCAGCCCGTGGCAGTCCCAGCCCGGCACGAACGGCGCGCGAAATCCCGCCATCGTCTTCGACTTCACGATCAGATCCTTCAGCACCTTGTTCAGCGCCGTGCCCATGTGGACATCGCCGTTGGCGAAAGGCGGGCCGTCGTGCAGCACGAAAAGCTCGGCGTCCTTGCGCGCGTCCTGAATCTGGCGGTAAAGCCCCGCGCTCTCCCACTTGGCCAGGCGGTCGGGTTCGCGCTTTACGAGATCCGCCTTCATCGGAAAGTCGGTCTTCGGCAGGAGGAGAGAGTCTTTGTAGTTCATCGCGCGGTCGGTTTTTGGAAAAGGGCGGCGAGCCTACGCGCCGCCGTGGGCGGGGTCAAACCTGGCGGCGGTGGTCGGCGAAGATGCGGCGGGACTTCGCGCGGCTGCCGACTATTTTTGCGCCATGAAAGCCTTCAACCGCCGCCGTTTCCTTCGCATCGCCATCTGCCTCGCGGGGTGGCTCGCGGTGCCGGTTTGGGGCGCGGAGCCGGAGTGGAAGCCGATCTTTGACGGGAAAACTCTCGCTGGCTGGAAGGCCACGGAGTTTGCCGGTGGCGGCGAGGTCGCGGTGAAAGACGGGCAGTTGCATCTGCCGATCGGCAACGATCTGACGGGTGTGAATTTCACCGGCGCGATGCCCAAGATGAACTACGAACTGGCGCTGGAGGCCCAGCGGTTGGACGGCGGGGATTTCTTCTGCGGGCTGACGCTTCCGTATGGCGAAGCCAGTTGCACGCTTGTCGTCGGAGGGTGGGGCGGGGGACTCGTGGGGTTGTCGAGCATCGACGGCAGCGACGCCTCGGAGAACGAAACGGCGAAGTTTAAGAAATTCGAGAAAGGTCGCTGGTATAAGATCCGCGTGCGGGCGACCCCGGCCAGGATCGAGGCGTGGATCGACAATGAGCAGATGCTCGATGTGGAGACGAAGGACAAAAAGATCGGTATGCGTTTTGGCGAAATCGAAGCGTCCAAGCCGTGTGGCATCGCCGCCTTTCGCACGCACGGCGCGCTGCGTGAAATCAAGCTGCTCGCGCTCGACGGTGCCGCGCTCCCGCCGCGCGGGGTGGCCCCGGCGGTGACGCCAGCCTCTGCGCCGCCTGCGAACGCCGGAGACAAAATCTTTGCCCCAAAAGACCTCGAAGCCCTGCGCGCGGTGCTTGGCCAGACGGTGAAGGTCGAGGGGACGATCATCAAGCAGGGCGAGTCGAAGGACGCGAAGGTGCGCTACCTGAATTTCACGGAGAACTACAAGGAGAGCCTCGCGCTGGTCTTCATGGTCGCGAAAGGCAACGGCGATTTCACGAAGGAGAAGCTGACGAATTATGTCGGTAAAAAGGTGCAGGCCACGGGGATGGTGGCGGACTACAAGGGCAGCCTGCAGATTGAAATCAGTGCGCTCGACCGGATCAAACTGGTGCCATGAAAAGGGCGGCACTTTACCTGCAAGCGTTCGCCGGGCTGCTCTTCGGCGCACCGGCGATGGCTTGGGACGCCGGCGGCCACATGCTCACGGGGGAGATCGCGTGGCAGCGACTCCGGCCCGAGGTGCGCGCGAAAGTGGGCGCGCTCGTGGCGAAACTGCCGAACGAATACCACGCGGGGCAGCCCTACAATTTCGTCACCGCTCCCGTGTGGATGGACGACATGCGCTCCATGCCGGCCTACCCGTGGTCGAAGCTCCACTACGTGAATCTCGAATACACGGCCACCGGTTCGCCGGTCGTGATTCCGCCGCCGCCGCACATCCTTTCCACCATCGGGGAATGTGTCGCCGCCCTGAAGGCACCCGCCACGACCGGGGAAAAGCGCGTCGAGGCGCTGGGCATGCTCACGCACCTCGTCGGCGATCTGCACCAGCCACTGCACGCCACGGACTGGGGCGACCGCGGGGGCAATGGCTACCTCATCATGGGCGTGCCCTTCAGCGATCTGCTGCCGAAGATGGTCGCGAACCTCCACACCTTTTGGGACAAGGCCTACCGCTTTGACACGCGCGGCGGAAAAGTGGTGGAAGCGTGGCGCTGCCCGGAGATCAAGGACCGGCCAAAGGCGCCGGGGCAGGGGGATCATCGCCGAGCAGGCGCGCGAACTGATGCTGCGCTTTCCTGCGGCGTCGCTCGACCAGCTCGCCGAGCGCGGCGGCCCCGTCGCGTGGGCGCGCGAAAGCCACCTCATCGGCTGCCTCGCCGCTTACCCCCAGCGGCCCTACCCTGCGGCCGACGAACCGGTGGCGCTGACGCCGGAGTTCATCGTGAAAGCCCGTGAGATCGCCGGCCAGCGCGTGACCCTCGCCGGCTACCGGCTGGGCAATCTGCTCAACGAAATTTTTGCCGATACCGCCAGGCCGTGACGCCGCCGGCGGACCGTGCCGGCGCTCAATCGCGGTGGTAGGGATGGCCTGCACGGAGGGTGCAGGCGCGGTAGAGTTGTTCGAGGGCGAGGACCAGCGCCATCTCATGCTGGAGCGTGAGTTTGCTCAGCGCCCAGCGCCAGCCCGCGGCCTGCCGGAGCGCATCCGTGTGGCCGTCGGCCCCGCCGATCAGGAACGCCAGGTCGCGCGGCCCGTGCATTTCCCATTCGGTGAGTTTTTGCGCCACCGCGCGCGACACGACGTGCTCGCCCCGTTCATCGAGCACCACGCGGAACATCCCTTTCGACCTTTCCAGCAGCGCCTCGCTTTCGCCCTGCTGCGTGCCGCTTTTGAGAAAGTGCAACTCCACCGGCACATAAGGCCGCAGCCGCCCGGCATACTGCTCCACGCCGAGTTTGGCGAAATCCAGCTTCGGCTTGCCGATGACGAAAATGTGAAAGCGCATGTCGAAGTGGGTCGGGGATTCGAGGGACGATAGCGTGGACGTTGGCTGCGCGCAGCGGGATTGTTCCGGCGGAGCAGACCCGGGCGTGATGGAAAGCAGGTCCGAGGTCGCCGTCCTCGACGGCGCGTGGCCACGTGGGCGGCGTGCCTTGGGTAGGGTGGGCGTCCCGCCCGCCGGTTCAGGCGTCCCGCGTGAACCCTTCGCACGCTGGACCGGCGTATCTTTCGCGAACGGCAAGCACCCGGACCTTCGCCGTGTGCGGCGCGGGACGCCCACCCTACCCATGGCCCGCCGATCAACGGTTACGCTCCGGGTATTTCGGACCCGAATTTAATCACGCTCCTCTTTCTCCTGCTCCTGCTCTTGCTCCATTACAAAAGTGGAACCGCCGAGAGCAGGAGCTAGACAAAGAGTAAGAGTAAGAGAACCAGCGTTTTCCAACGGTCTCCTAGCCGGCTCAGCCGAAAATCCGCCGCAGATATTCGCGGCTCTGCGTGGCGATGACTTCGGGGCCTTCGTCGAATTTGAACACCTCGACGGAAACCGTGCCGTCGTAGCCAGCCTCGCGGAGCGCGGCGGCGATGGGTGCGAAGTCCACATCGCCAAAGCCCGGGCCTTTGAGGTTGCGGTCGTTGGCGTGAAAATACGCGAAACGGCCGGCGCTCTCGCGGATGATTTGCGGGATCGGTTTCTCCTCCGCGCACATCGCTTTCACATCGAGGATCACGGACATCGCCGGGCTGGCCAACTGCCCGGCGAACCGAATCGCCTCGGCGGCGGTGTTGATGAAATTGGTTTCGTTCGGCGCGAGCGGCTCGAAGCAGATGACCACGTTGCGGTCCTCGGCGCGGCGCACGGCATCGCGAAACGTTTCCGCGGCCCAGTCCCACGCCTGCTCGTGGCTCGTCCCCTCGGCGACCTGCCGCTGCTTCGGCGAGCCGACGATGATCCGCGTGCCGCCGAGATCGGCGCAGCACTCGACCAAGTCCACGAAGTAGCGCGCGCTGCGCTGGCGCGTGGCGGCGTCCGGCGAATTCAGAAACATGCCTTCCGCCTGCACCAGCACCCAGTGCAGCCCGGAGATGCCGACGCCCGCCCGCGCCGCGCTCTCCCGAATCTCCGCGCGCTGCGCCGCGGAAATTTCCGTGACGTATGGCGCGATGGTGAAAGGTGCAATTTCCACCAAATCGTAACCCGCACGGGCGGCGTAGGCGAAGGTGTCGGGCAGGGTCCAGCCCTGGAAGATCTCGTTGCAGATGCCGAATTTCATCCGGCGACAATGCAGCGCTCACGGAGCGGGTTGAAGCGGAATCGAAAACAGGTCGGCGATGATTTCGCGCGCGTGGCGGATCGGCAGCGAGTCGTGCCCCACGCCGGGCACGAGGCGGAAAGTGCAGCCGGGAATTTCGCGCGCGGTCGCCTCCGCCAAGGCCGGTGCAAAGCTGCGATCTTCCGCACCGTGCCAGAGCCGTCCTCGTCCCACGGCATCGCCACCGGGGTCGAGATCATCGGCTCGGCGGCCCCCAGCTCCACTTGGAAACCCGGTGCGACCACGAAGGTCATCAGCATCTCCTCCGCCGTCAGCACCGTGGACGGAGGGACGGGGATGGGTGCGGGAAAAGGCGCCATATCTTCCGCGGCGCGGGCGGCGGCGCAGGCCAGCAGGGCGAAAAGCGGCGCGGTCTTCGGCGAGCTAGCGCGGGTGCGCGACGAGCGCAGCGCGCATGACGTCGAGGGGCGCGGGGCGGTGGAACCAGTGCTCGAAGGCGAGCGCGCCCTGATGGAGGAGCATGGCGAGGCCGTTCGCCGAGCGCGCACCGGCGGTGTCGGCGGCGCGCATGAGCGGGGTGCGGTCGGCGGTGTAGATGGTGTCGTAAAGCAGGTGCCGCGCGGCGAGGAGCGCGGCGGGGATGGGGGAAGGGTCGTCGGCTTGCATGCCGAGCGCGGAGCAGTTCACGATGAGGTCGCTGACCTCGATGGCGTGGGCGAGCGCCGGCTCGGTCCAGGGGCCGATGGAGAGCGCGCCGACCGGGTAGAAGGCGGCGATAGCGTCGTGGAGCGGCTGGAGTTTTTCGGGGCTGCGGTTGATGAGCGTGAGTGCGCGAGCACCGTCGCATGCGCACTGCATGGCTACCGCGCGGCCCGCGCCGCCGCCGGCACCGAGGACCAGCACGCGCAGGTCGCGGAGGTCCGCGCCGAGTTGCTCGCGCACGGCGCGGGCGAGGCCGGGGCCGTCGGTGCTGAAGCCGCGGATTTTGCCGTCATCGTGGAAGACGATGGTGTTCACGCCCGCGGCGCGGTGGGCATGTTCGTCCGCCTCGTCCACGGCGGCGAGGGCCGCGCCTTTGTGCGGGATGGTGCAGTTCACGCCGATGAAGCCCCGCTCGGCGAGCAGCCGGAGCGCGGCGGTGAATTCCTCCGGGCGGATGTGCAGCCGGCAATAGCGCGTGGCGATGCCGCACGCGGCGAGCGCGGCGTTTTGCATCGGCGGGGAGGCGGAATGGGCCACGGGATCGCCGAGCACGGCGAGGCGCAGCGGCCCGGGTTCGCCGGCAGTGACGCGCTCCCAGTTGGCGAGATCGGCGAAGGTGTAAACGGCGTTCATGGGAGGTGGTCCACGAAAGGCACGAAAGGACACGAAAGGTTTCGGAGCGTGGCCTTTAGCAGATGCGTGCCCTTTGGTGACATTCGTGCCTTTCGCGGACGAGATTTCAAACCGCAAACTGCCCGCGTGCCCGCTCGAACCGGGCGAGGACGCGCGCTTTCCCGAGCACCTCCAGCATGTGGTAAAGGCTCGGTCCGACGCTGCGGCCGCTCGCGGCCACGCGGGCGGGATGAATGAACTCGGCAGGCTTCACCCCGAGCGTGGTGGCGAGCTGCTTGAGCTGCGCTTCGAGCGTCGCGGCGTCGAAGGCGTCGAGCGCGCCGTAGCACTCGGCGAGCTGCGCGAGACGGTCGAGCGCGCCGGGTTTGCGCAGCGTCTTCTCCACGGCGGCGGGGTCGAAGGGAAAGTCGTCGGTGGCGAAGAAGGCGACGCGGTCGGGGACTTCGGTGAGGTGCGTGACCTTCATCTTTTCCAGCGCGAGCACGGCGTCGAGTTGGTCGGCGGGCAAGGCCACGCCCGCCTTCGCGAGCCACGGGGCGGCGAGTTCGCGATACCTTTCCAGCGGCATCTGCGCGAGGTACTGCGCGTTGAACCAGTCGCACTTCGCGAGGTCGAAGTGCGCGCCTTTGCGGTTCACGTTGGCGAGATCGAAGCGCGCGACGATCTCCTCGCGCGGCATGATCTCGCGGTCGTCTTTCGGCGACCAGCCGAGCAGGCAGAAGTAATTCAGCACCGCCTCGGGCACGTAGCCGCCGTCGAGGTAGCTGGTGATGCTCGCGCCCGTGTCGCGCTTGCTCATCTTCGAGCCGTCCTTGTTTAGGATCAGCGGGATGTGCCCGAAGTGCGGCGGCTGCACGCCGAGCGCCTGGTAGAGTTCGATGTGCTTGGCCGTATTGGAAAGGTGATCCTCGCCGCGGATGACGTGCGTGATCCGCATGTCGATGTCATCGACCACGTTCACGAAGTGGAAAATCCAGCCGCCGTCCGCGCGCCGGATGGTCATGTCGGCTTCGAGCGCGCCGTCGCGGTTCTGCGACTTGCTGCGGTCCACCTCGATGGGCCCGCAGACGAGGTCGTCGAAGGCCAGCGGTTGGCGCGGCAGCCGGAAACGCAGCGCGCCGTTTTCATCCGTATAAACGCGGCCCGCCGCGCTGAGCTGATCGGCGTAGCGCTGATACACCGCCTCGCGCTCGCTCTGGAAATAGGGGCCGTGCGGGCCGCCGACCTCGGGGCCTTCGTCCCAATCGAGCCCCAGCCAGCGCAGGCCGTCGTAGATGACCTGCACCGCGTCCTCGTTATGCCGCGCGCGGTCGGTGTCCTCGATGCGCAGGATGAATTTCCCGCCGTGATGCCGGGCAAAGAGCCAGTTGAACAGCGCCGTGCGCGCGCCGCCGACGTGGAGGTAGCCAGTGGGCGAAGGGGCAAAGCGGACGCGGATTTCGGGATGCATAAAGGGCGGCGAAGGTGGCGCATCGGCGCGGGGGAGGGAAAGGAAAAGTGCGCGGGCATCCTTTGCTTGCCAGCCCGCCCGGTCGGGGTTTCTCTTTCAGCCATGAGCGCCGCCGAAGTCATCGCCCAAATCGCCGACCTGCCCGAAGCGGAGCGCAAGATCGTCGAGCGCGCTCTGTTCCGTCTTCAGCATCCCGAGATACCGGAGGAAATCGTACGCGGTTTCGAGGACTGTGAAGATGGGAACTTCGTGGAAATGGAAACCGTGCTCAACGAACCCCCTCCGGAACGTTTGCGCTAGCCCGGCTCAAACTCCGACCGATCTTGGCCACCCGCCGTGCATGGGGCGATGCCGCCGCTCCTTCTCCCCGCGATGAATTTCCGCTACGTTGCCGCCCCGGACTTTTGGAAAAGCTTCTACGCACTTCCCGCCTCACAAAAGGCCAGCACGCGCACCGCGTGGGCGATCTTCAAGCAGAACCCATTCGATCCGCGCCTCCGCACCCACAAAATTCACGGCCTGTCCGCTTCTTTCAAAACCACCGTCTTCGCCGTCGTTATCGAGGGCGATCTGCGCGCCGCCTTCTACATTAAAGGCGACATCGTCTTCACCTTCGCCATCGGCACTCACGACATCTACAAACGCTAACTCACCTTGCTTCGCTCCCTACTTTTCCTCCTCCTCGCCCTCACCACCGCCCGCGCCGCCGAGCCGCCCTTTGAGATCCTCGCCGGCGACCGGGTGCTTTTCCTCGGCGACGTGCTGCTCGAGCGCGAGGGCACTTACGGCTACCTGGAAACGCGGATGCACGAGCAGTTCGCCGACCGCTCGTTCACCGTGCGCAACCTCAGCTTTGCCGGCGACACCCCGCTCGGCGTCTCGCGCGCCAGCTTCGATCCGCCGGCCAAGGGCTGGGAGCGGCTCCGCGAGCAGCTCGATCTGCTGAAGCCCACGGTCGTCTTCCTCGGCTACGGCATGGCCGCCAGCCTCCAGGAACTCACCGACAAAAGCGGCGACGCCTCCCTCAATCCCGACCCCGCCCGCTATGGCGCGGAGCCGATGACCGCGGCGCGGTTCAAAAAGGAACTCGCCAGTTTGATGGATGAGATCGTGAAACACGCACCGCCGCAGGCTCCGGGTGGAGCACCCGACCCGGGTGCCGCAGCCGGCGGCTCGCCGGGTGCACGAGGGAGCGCGTCGCCCGCGAAACCCGCGCCCACCGGTGTGCCCGGCGGGTCGCCGGGCACGGCACTCGGGTCGAGTGCTCCACCCGGAGTGCGCTTCGTCCTGCTTAGTCCCATCCGGCACGAGGACCTGCGCGCCACCCGCCTCGGCCTCCCCGACCCCGCCGCGCACAACAAACTGCTCGCGGAGTATTCCAAGGCCATTGAGGAGCTGGCGAAGGAGCGCGGGGCAAGGTTTGTCCAACTAGACCTCTTCGATAAGCAAGAGTTCCTCCCCTCTTCGTGGAAGATGACCGATAATGGCATTCATCTCTCCCAATTCGGGTACGAAATCCTCGCGCTATCCCTTCAAGAGGCGTTGAGCTGGCCCTTTTCCAAGACACAAGAGGCGGCGATGAAAGAAATCACGGGCAACTCCCGCGAAGCGACTAATCGGATTGGAGCCCTCCGCGCCGCCGTCATCCGCAAAAACGAACTCTTCTTCCACCGCTGGCGGCCGGCGAACTGGACTTACATCTTCGGCTTCCGCAAGGGCGAGCAGGGGCGCAATGCCAAGGAGATGCCGATGTTCGATCCGCTCATCGCCGAGGTCGAGGCGGAGATCGACCGGCTGAAACGCGCGTCGCTCCAGCCCGCGGAAAAACCGCCCGGCGACGCTGCCGGGAAAGTCACCGCCACGACCGAACCCGTCTCCGTGCCGGCTGCTCCCGCCGACGCGCCCGCGCCGCTCCCGTTGCCGAAATTCACCGTCGCCGACGGCTACCAGATCGAGCTGTGGGCGGAGAACCCCCTGCTGGAGAAGCCCACCCAGATGAACTGGGACGCCCTCGGCCGCCTCTGGATTTGCAGCTCGTCGCTTTACCCCCAGATCGCCCCCGGCCAGCAGGCCGACGACAAAATCCTCATCCTCTCCGAC